>JBKJHN010000041.1:0-21152 GCA_046599015.1 Ramlibacter sp. | reverse complement strand
CGACATCGACGCGAACCGAAGTCCCGAGGAAATGGGCAACCCATGCTTCGAGGACGCGGCACATCGCTGTCAGTGCGGGCTGGCCGTGGTTCAGGCTGACGACCAGGTCGTGAGCCTGGTCGCGCTCCCAGTAGATCTGCGCGTTACCGGAGTGCAGCACATCGAGCTCGGCGGTGCGCAGCGTTGCGCCCCCCTGGCGGAGCAACTCGCCAATGCTTCCAAACTCGGCGGAGGCGTGCTGCTCGACGACCTGATCGTCGGCGGCCATCACGTGGCCGTCCTCCTGCACCGCAATGCGCTGCGGCCGGAACAGCATTTCTGCCGCGCGCGCCTGCATGGCGCCAGCGGTGTCGCCCAGGATGTGCCGCAACAGGATCTGTGTGAGCTGGTGCACGAACAGCGGAGGCACGTCCACTCCCTCACCGCGAAAGAGGGCCATGTAGCTGGCTTCGAGCGTCGGATGAGCCAGCAGCCGCTGGCGGAAGCGCAGCCAGATCTCGTAGTTGGAGCGCGCGTCCTTGTCGGTCACCGCGGCGAGTTGCTGCGCATTGACTTCCGCCCGCGGCTGCGACAGCAGGCGCTCGCGCAACGCCAGTTCGCCCGCACACGATTCGGGCACCGGCGCCAGTTCGGGACGGTCCAGCAACGCGCGCAAGAAGTCGTCCGTGACCTCCAGATGGCCGTCCGCGGTTTTGTCCAGCAGCCGATAACCGCACTGGCGCCAGTAGTCAGGCAAGTCTATTCACCCCGAATTTCGCCATCGCCCAGCACCACCCATTTGAGAGAAGTCAAGCCTTCCAGCCCGACCGGTCCGCGGGCGTGGAACTTGTCGGTGCTGATGCCGATCTCGGCGCCCAGGCCGAATTCAAAGCCGTCGGCGAAACGCGGGCTGGCGTTGACCATCACGCTCGCCGAGTCGACTTCCCGCAGGAACCGCTGGGCATTCATGTGATCCCGGGTGATGATCGCGTCGGTGTGATGGCTGCTGTAGCGATTGATGTGCGCGATCGCCTCGTCGAGGCCGTCTACCACCTTGATGCTGATGATGGGTGCCAGGTACTCCTCGTACCAGTCCTGCTCGGTGGCATCGCGCAACTGGCCCTGCGCCGCCACGGGCGTGTGTTGCAGGATGCCCTTGGCCTCGCCATCGCAGCGCATCTCGACGCCCTTGGCGGCAAAGACGGCGCCGATCTGCGGCAGGTAGTCCTGGGCCACTGCGCGCGCGACCAGCAGGCCTTCGATGGCGTTGCAGGGGCTGTACTTCTGGGTCTTGGCGTTGTCCACGACCTTCACCGCCATCCCGATGTCCGCCGGGTCATCGACGTACACATGGCAGTTGCCGTCCAGGTGCTTGATGACCGGCACCTTGGCTTCACGGCTGATGCGCTCGATCAGGCTCTTGCCGCCGCGCGGAATGATCACGTCGACATACTGCGGCATCGCAATCATCTGACCGACGGCCTCACGATCCGTGGTCTGCACCAGCTGCACCGCTTCTTGCGGCAACCCGGCTTCGGTCAAGGCCTGTTGCACCAGCCGCGCCAACGCCTTGTTGGAATCGATCGCTTCGGAGCCGCCGCGCAGGATGCAGGCATTGCCGCTCTTGATCGACAGGCTGGCGGCCTCGATGGTGACGTTGGGACGGCTTTCGAAAATCATTCCGAACACGCCGATCGGCACGCGCATCTGGCCGACGCGGATGCCGCTGGGCTGCTGCTTCAGCCCGATGATCTCGCCGATGATGTCCGGCATGGCGGCCAGCTGCTCGCAGCCCTGCGCCACGGTCTCGATGATCCTGGGCGTGAGCTTCAGGCGGTCCAGCATCGGCGCTGAAAGCCCGGCGGTGGTCGCGCGTTGAATGTCCTTGGCGTTCTCAACCTGCAGCGCCGGCGCGCTCTCCCCCAGCATTCGCGCCAGCGAGCGCAAGGCTTTGTTCCGGGTCGCCGCGTCGGCACGCGCCATGGCGGTGGCGGCCTGCCTGGCCTGCAAACCCAGCGTCTGCATGTATTCGGCGACGTTCAGCGCGTTCATCAGGAGCATTTTCTCACGCCGCCAACGACTTGCGCCGACTCAGACCTTGCGGGCCCGCGAGACCATTTCGCGAATTCGAATGTCGGGCGCGCCAGAATTGCTGCGGAACTCAGTCACCAGCTTGACCGAGTAACCCCAGTCCGGGTCATACCAGAACGTCATCTTCAACCGGGCGCCGTTTTCGAACGTCCTGAGAACCTCCACCCGATAAGTGTCGATGAGCCCGAAAGCCGTGTGGAGTTGCTCCCGGGCCACGATATGGGAATCGTAGTCCACCCAACTCTTGCGGCCGTTCCGGTCGGTGCGGATGCTACGCCCCTGTAGCCGCTTGCCGACCTGATACTCGCCTCAAGCCACAGCCGTCCAGGGCGGGTCGTAACTGCCACCCGCGTCCTCGAATATGAAACCGGCGATGTTGCTGCGGCCGCCGGGCAGGTTGCCGCTGAGGGCCACGGATTCGATGTCATCTTCTCCCCGCACCTTGATTTCCATGACTCCACGGCCGTTCACCAAGCCGGTCAAACCATCTTTTTGCACGAACTCATAGCGGTCCCCGTCCTGGTGTCGCCTATAGAAGGGCAGCTGCATCTTGCCGTTTCGGTCGGGCTGAGGCTGGATCTGCGCGCGCTGCAGCAGTTCGATTCGTGCCTGGGCAAGCTCCGCCATGCCGCCGCTGGGGTATTTGCTGGTGAACGCATAAAGGTCGTCGACAATTTTGCTGAGCTTGATACGGTCCCACTCCGTTTTCTCGGCGGCGAACGCCTGCTCGCGCGCTTGCGCCGCCGAAAGCCGCTTCAAGCGCTGTGCTTCGGCCGCCTGCGCCATCGCGATTTCCAGTTCCTTCAGCCGCCGCAGTTCAGCCTCGCGCAGTTCTGCGAGTTGCTTGGCCGCTGCCTGCTGCGCCTCCTTCTCCTGTGCTTGCTGGGCGTCGCGCTCGAGTTGCTTCTGCCTGTCCAGTGCCGCGCTGGTGAGCCGCTGCAGGTCTTCCGGCCGGAAGGTGAACTTCACCCCGTCATTGAAGAAGAAGTCTTCCTCCAGGCTGGTGCTCTCCCAGGGGATCTGGCGCCCCTGACTCTTTTGCCGCACCTGCAAGCGCACTCTCTTGAACACGTCCTCGATCTTGGCCGCGGGCTTGGTCAGCTCCTGCACCAGGAAGCTGGTGTACAGGCCATTCGAGCCGGAGCCGTCTTCAGCCACGTTCCCTGGCGCCGTGGCGTAGGCCATGAACGTGCCGGCCGGCGCATCGACCTGCGCCAGGCCCTTGCCGCTGCCCGTGCCGGCAAATGGGTTGTCACGGCAGGCATCGAGCACCACGATGTTCATGCGATTGCCGGCGGCCTTGAACGCCGCCATGACGGCGTCGACATCCACCGCCTGTGCCGGCACTTCGGCGGCAGCGCTCATCCGCGCATCGACCGGCACCATGTAATTGCGCCAATCCAGCTGCAGGCCGTGGCCCGCGTAATACAGCATGCCGACGGCCTGCTTGCCGCGCAGGCTGTCGCGTACCGAAGCGATGGCCTGCGTCATCTGGACGCGCGATCCGTCCTTGAGTTCCACCACTGAAAAACCCAGCGTCTTGAGGGCCGCGCTCATGGCTGCCGCGTCGTTGGCCGGATTTGCCAGAGCCGCCGGCTCCGGGTAGGCGGAATTGCCGATCACCAGTGCGATCCGGACGTCACCGGGCGCCTGCGCTGCGGCGGAGAAGCCGAGGAGCGCCAGACAGGCCGCAGGCTGCGCGAATATCGCTTTGCCGGACGCGCCATCGGATGTTCCCTCTCGATGCTTTGGGGGGCGAGCCTCGCGCGCCGGGGCTGTTGCAGCCGATTCTGGTTTATCCACCGAAGCGTGGCAACATGGCAAACACGGGTAAGCGCCGCCGCACGGTTAACGGGTGCGTGGCTCCGCACATTCCCGGCACAAGGACATGGCCAGCCGGTGCAGCGCCTGCCAACCGTCTTTCGGCCAGTCCGGAACCTGCAGGCCTTTGACGATGCCGTCGACCAGGTGCGCCGAATGCAGCAAGTGATCGACGGCCGATGTACTCAGGCGCGGCAGCACCCGCTCGAACAGGCGCTCCTTCAGGCCCCACACACGCTGTTCGCGCAGCGCCATCGGCAAGGGCCGGCCGGCCGCCATCGCGTCCTTCACCCGCTTCAGGCTGCGAATATCTTCCGACAGCGTGTAGTGCACCAGCACGCCCGCCACGCCTTCCGCCTGCAACCCGTCCAGCATGCGCTGCACGCGTGCCGCCTGTCCCGCCAGCACCGCCTCCGAGAGCTTGAAAACATCGTAGCGCGCCACGTTCAGCACAGCGCTCTCGATCTGCTCGAATCCGAGCTCGCCTTGCGGATACAGCAGCGCGAGCTTCTGGATCTCCTGATGCGCGGCCAGCAGGTTGCCTTCCACCCGGTCGGCGAAGAACTGCAAGGTGCGTTGCCCTTCATCGCCGGGCGCCACTCGCTGGCCTTGCACAGCGAGCCGGTGCGCGAGCCATTGCGGCAAGGCGGGGCGCTCCACCGGCTCCACCTGAATCGTGACGCCATTGCTTTCGAGCGCCAAGAACCAGACCCCGCTGCGGGTCACCTTGTCCAACTTGGGCAGCAGCACAAGGGTCAAGGTGCTGTCGTTGCCTGGCGCGCTTGCGGCCAGATGTTGCAGGGCCGGGCTGCCTTCCTTGCCGGGCTTGCCGGAGGGAATGCGAATCTCGACGATCTGTTTGTCGGCGAACAGGCTGAGGGAGCCGCCCGCGGCGAGCACCTCGCTCCAGTCGAAGTGTGCACCGGCAACCGTGTGCACGGTGCGTTCGGTGTACCCCTGGGATCGGGCCGCCAGCCGGATCGCGTCCGCCGCTTCCTGGATCAGCAGGGGCTCGTCGCCGTACAGGGTGTACAGCGGCTTCAAGCCCTTCTGGAGATGCGAATTCAGTTGGGGCGGCGCAAGCTGCATGGGAGAAGTTTAGCGGCTGATCACCTTGCTATGCGCGGATGGCAAGCTGCAGCTTTTTTTTCAAGACGACCGCGAGCACAACGCCAACCGCCCGATCAACCAGCTCCCGGGTGACTGTGAGCGGCGGAGCAAAGCGAATGACCGTGTCGTGCGTTTCCTTCGACAACACACCGCCCGCGGCCAGCCGCTCCACCAGTTCGCGCGCGCTGGCGTGTGCTGGATCGACATCGACGCCCACCCAAAGCCCGCGTCCCCGAACATCGCGGATCAGCCCGCCGCTTTGTGACATGACCTCACGCAAGCGACCCAGCAGGTAATCGCCCATCGCGGCGCTGCGCGCCACCAGGTCCTCGTCCTCGATCACCTGCAGCGCTTCAAGGGCCACCGCCGCCGCCAGCGCATTGCCGCCGAAGGTGGAACCATGGCTGCCAGGGTTGAAAACACCCATCACTTCGTCGTTGGCCAGGAACGCGCTGACCGGCAGCAGCCCGCCGCCAAGTGCCTTGCCCAGGATCAGACCATCCGGGCGGATGCCTTCGTGCTCGAAAGCAAACCAGCGGCCGGTGCGGCCCAGCCCCGCCTGCACCTCATCCAGAATCAGCAGGATGTCATTGCGGCTGCACCATTCACGCAGCTCTTTGAAGAAGCCGGCCGGCGGCAAGATCACACCGGCCTCACCGAGAATCGGCTCGACGAGCACAGCGCAAGTGTTGGCGCGAGTGGCCGCACGCACGCTGGCCATATCGCCGAAGTCGAAGTGCGCGAAGCCGGGGGCGAAGGGGCCGAAGCCGGCGCGGTAATCGGGTTCGCTGGAAAAGCCGACGATGGTGGTGGTGCGGCCATGAAAATTGCCGCGCGCGACCAGAATCTCCGCGCAGCCGTCGGCGATCCTCTTCACTTTGTTGCCCCAACGCCGCGCGCACTTGATTGCGGTTTCCACCGCCTCGGCTCCGGTGTTCATCGGCAGGGCGCGGTCGAATCCGGCCACGGCGCAGAGTTTTTCCAGGAAGGGGCCGAGGGTCGTGCCGTGGTAGGCACGCGAGGTGACGGCCACCCGCTGCAGCTGGCGCTGCGCCGCCGCGACCAGCCGGGGATGCAGGTGGCCGTGGCTCACGGCCGAATACGCACTCATCATGTCGATGTATTCCCGGCCCTCGACGTCCCACACAAGGCAGTCGCGCGCGTGGTCGACCACGACGGGCACAGGCTGGTAGTTGCGCGCGCCGTAGCGTGACTCCTGGCCTATGAGCTGGCTGCTGAGGGTGGCGGTGGTGGCGTCCATGACTTCGGTTCCTGTCGTGGGATTAAGTCTAGGACGCAAGCTGCTGCCAAAGGCGTGAAAGCAGCGGGTGCGCGCAGCGGCAACGGCACGGTTCGAGGTATCGGTTTTCCGAAACGGAAGTGCTCCTGCACGCCGGCTTTCGGCGGCTGCAGTGGCCGGTACCGCGCGGCGCTGCACGGGAATCCGTGGTTGGCGCGCCGCGATGGATTCCGGGTCAAGCCGCAATGAGAGCCTGCGACTCCCCACTGCTAATTCCGGGGGAGGGGGAAGCCGGCGAACTCCTTGATGGTCTGGAGCTCGATGTTGGTGACGATCTTCTCCACCCCGAGCGAGGGGTCGTCCAGCCAGCCGCTGATCAGCTTGTGGTAATCGGCGAGGTGCGGACAGGCTATGCGCACGATGTAGTCGAAGCGGCCGCTGATGACGTAGCAGGCCACGACCTCCGAGGCGGCGGCCATCCGCCTTTCAAAGCGTTGCACGGCCGCCTGCCGCTGGTCCTTGAGCACCACTTCGGCGAAGACGCAGACCTGCTCGCCCAGCACGGAGCGGCTGACGAGGGCGCGGTAGCCCTCGATCTGCCCTTGCCCTTCTAGCTTGCGAACGCGATTGAGCGTGGCCCGGGCCGAGAGATGGATCGTCTCAGACAGCGCCTGGATGGTCGTTCGTCCATCGCGCTGGAGCAGCTCGAGCAGCTTCAGGTCCGCGCGGTCCAGCTCCATAGGACTAGGGCCTGTTCACACTAGATAACCTTGATCGCCGCGAGACGCCGCATCAGCTGCTGCACGATGTCGGTCTGCATGTCGCGGTACAGCAGGTTTTCTTCGGCCTCCTTGGCCAGCACTGCCGATTCATTGAAACTGATGTCGCGCTGCTGCAGCAGCTCGGTCTCGGGGATCAGCTCCTTGCCCTGGGGGGTGCGCAGCTTGAACTTGACGCGGGTGCGCAACTGGAATTCGCGCACCTGCCCCGAGGCGTTCAGGCCGACCACGACTTTCTCGCGCTGGTCGGTGAGCACGTCCAGCACCACTTGCGCGGAGTCGACGCGCGCCGCGTCCACCACCGAAACGTTGCCGCCCGAAGCGATGCTGCGCTTGAATTCATTGGCCAGTGTGGAATTAGGCGACGCGCCCACATGGATCGTGCTGAAGGCGAAGTGCGGCGCTTGCCGCAACTGGAAACCGCATCCGGCCAGAACCGAAGCGACCAGCCCGAGGGCCAGCAGTTTTCTCCGGCTTGCGACGCGGGCGCCTTTGATCATGCAAGCACCACATTGACCAGCCGGCCCGGCACCACGATCACCTTCCGGGCTTGCGCGTCACCGGCGTGCTTGATGAAATCCTCGCTGGCCAGGGCCAGTGCTTCGATCTCGTCGCGCGTAGCCGTGGCTGGCACGCGCACCGAACCGCGGTGCTTGCCATTGATCTGCAGCACCAGTTCGATCTCGTCCTGCGCCAGCGCTTTCTCGTCGACCTTGGGCCAGGGCGCATCCAGCAAGTCACCCTGTTGCTGCGTGTAGCCCAACTCCTGCCAGATCTGCTCGGTAATGTGAGGGGTGACGGGGTAGAGCACGCGCAGCAGGATGCCGAAGCCTTCGTGCACGGCGGCGTCGGCACCAGCTTCATTGAGCGTGGGGGTCATCCCACCCTTGAAGTCCTCCAGCGCATTCAGCAGCTTCATCGCGCCGGAGACCACGGTGTTGTACTGCATGCGTTGATAGTCGTAGTCCACCTGCCTGAGGAGGGCGTGGATCTCGAAGCGCAAAGCTTTTGCCTTCCCGCCGGCACCCGCGGTGGCGCCGCCCGCGCCAGCCCGCCCGCCCAGCTTGTGCGCGAAATTCCAGACCCGGCGCAGGAAGCGGAACGAGCCTTCCAGCGCAGCGTCGTTCCATTCCAGGGTGGCCTCGGGCGGCGCGGTGAACATGGTGTACAGCCGCGCCGTGTCGGCACCGTACTTCTCGATCAGGTCCTGCGGGTCGACGCCGTTGTTCTTGGACTTGGACATCGTGGTCCAACCCTCGTACGTCACGGGCAGGCCATCGGCCCTGGCCGTCGCCGAGATCACCTTCGCATGCTCGTCGCGCACGATGTCCAGATCGTGGGCCCAGAAATATTGCTTGCCGGCCTTGTCGCCGACGCGCACGAAAGCCTCGTTCAGCACCATGCCCTGGGTCAGCAGCTTGGTGAACGGCTCGTCCACCTTGATCAGTCCGAAGTCGCGCATCACCTTGGTCCAGAAACGCGCATACAGCAGGTGCAGGATCGCATGCTCGATGCCGCCGATGTACTGGTCCATCGGCATCCAGTACGCGGCCCCTGCGGCGACCATCGCCTTGTCGTTCTTCGGATCGCAGTAGCGCATGAAATACCACGACGAATCGACGAACGTGTCCATCGTGTCGGTTTCGCGCCGCGCCGGCTTGCCGCAAGTCGGGCACTTCACGTTCAGGAAATCAGCGCGCTTGTTGAGCGGATTACCGGATCCGTCGGGCATGCAATCCTGCGGCAGCACCACCGGCAAGTCGCGCTCGGGTACCGGCACCGCACCGTGCTGTTCGCAATGGATGATGGGAATTGGCGTGCCCCAGTAGCGCTGGCGGCTGATACCCCAATCGCGCAGCCGCCAGGTCGTGTGCATGCCGCCCAGGCGCTTCTGCTTCAGCGCGTGCGCCACTGCCTTGACGGCATCCTCGTATCCGAAGCCGCTGTAGATGTCGGAATTGATCGTGACGCCGCGCTCCTTGTCGGCGTACCAATCCTGCCATTGCTGGTAGTCGTACTGCTCGCCGTCGACGTGCACCACCTGCATGATCGTCAGGTTGTACTTGAGGGCGAAGGCGAAGTCGCGCTCGTCGTGCCCCGGGACGCCCATCACCGCGCCGTCCCCATAGCCCATCAGAACGTAATTGCCGACCCAGACGTCGATGGGTTCGCCGGTCAGCGGATGGAGCACCGCCAGGCCGGCCGGCATCCCTTCTTTCTCGCGCAACGCCAGTTCGGCCTCGGTGGTGCCGCCCTTCTTGCAGTCCTCGATGAAATTGGCCAGCCGCTGGTTGGTACGCGCTGCATGCACGGCCAGCGGATGCTCGGGCGCCACGGCGCAGAACGTGACGCCCATGATGGTGTCCGCGCGGGTCGTGTACACGTACATCCTGCCGCCGCCGACCAACTCGCCGTTGAAGTCGCGGATGCCGTGGGTAAAGGCGAAGCGAACGCCTTCACTCTTGCCGATCCAGTTTTCCTGCATCAGCTTGACGCGGTCGGGCCAGCCGGGCAGCTTGTGCTGAACATGATCCAGCAATTCCTCGGCGTAGTCGGTGATCTTCAGGTAATAGCCGGGAATCTCCCGCTTTTCCACCGGCGCGCCGGTGCGCCAACCCTTGCCGTCGATCACCTGCTCGTTGGCCAGCACGGTCTGGTCCACCGGATCCCAGTTCACCACCTGTGTCTTGCGGTAGGCGATGCCCTTCTTCAGCATTTTGAGGAACAGCCACTGGTTCCACTTGTAATACGCGGGATCGCAGGTGGCGACTTCGCGGCTCCAGTCGATCGCCAGCCCCAACGGCTGCATCTGCCGCTTCATATAGGCGATGTTGTCGTAGGTCCACTTGGCGGGCGCCACGCCGTTCTTCATGGCCGCGTTTTCCGCCGGCAGGCCGAACGCGTCCCAGCCCATGGGCATCAGCACGTTATACCCATTCATGCGCAAGTAGCGCGTGAGCATGTCGTTGATCGTGTAGTTGCGCACATGCCCCATGTGCAGCTTGCCGCTCGGGTAGGGCAGCATCGAGCAGGCGTAAAACTTCTTCTTGCTGGCGTCCTCGGTCACGCGATACGCATCGCGATCGTTCCAGTACGCCTGGGCCGCACGCTCGATCTCGGAAGGGTTGTATTTTTCTTGCATAACGGAGTGTGCCGGGAGTTTGACCCGGGTTGCCCCGATTTTACGGCGGGCTAACGCGCCGCTGACGGAGCCTCCGCGACGAAGCCGATGCGATTGAGGCCGGCTTTCTGGGCCGCGCCCATGACCTCGACGACCCGGCCGTACGGCACAGTCTGGTCGGCGCGCAGCTGGATCTCGGTGTCGGGGTTGTCCCGGGCTGCCTGGCCCAACCGCTCGGCAAGCCGGTCTGCGCTCACCGGTTTTTCGTCCAGAAAGACTTGTCCCGCCCGGTCGACGACCACCGTGACAAATCGCGGCGCATCGTCGGGCTTGGCTGCGTCGGTGCGCGGCAAGTCAAGCCGGATCGAGCTGGCCAGCAGCGGCGCCGTGATGATGAAGATGACGACCAGTACCAGCATGACGTCGACCAGCGGCGTCATATTGATGTCGCTCATGGGCTGCGGCCTGGCAGTGCGCTCGAGCCTTCCAAAGGTCATTCAGCCCCCACGCTGGCCACTTCGTGCCTTTTTGGAGCTTGCGCGCCATGGGGCGCGGGGGCGTGCATGAGCAGCTCGCGCAAGTCGCGGGCGAACCCTTCCAGGTCGGCTTCGATCCGGCCGATCAGGCGGCCGAACACGTTGTAGCCGAGCACGGCGGGTATCGCCACCGCGAGGCCCGCCGCCGTCATGATCAAGGCCTCGCCCACCGGGCCCGCGACGCGGTCAATGGTGATCTGGCCGGCACTGGCGATGCCGGTCAGCGCATGGTAGATACCCCACACGGTACCCAGCAAGCCGACGAACGGCGCCGTCGAACCGACCGTGGCCAGCAGCACCTGGCCGAACTGGAGTTTGTCGAGCACCCGATGCAGGGCGTCGCGCAAGACCCGCGTCAGTTGTTGCGAACGGTCACCCGCGCCGGCCAGCGAACCGCCGGGATCGAGCTGGGTGGCGGCGATCAGCGGAAGCACCAGCGCCTCGCGATCGAATGCGCCCAGTTTCTGCTGGGCCTCGCCCACTGACGGCGCCTGCCAGAATGCCGCCGTGCTACGGCCCACATCACGCGAGGCGCGGCGCAACAGCCACGCCTTCCAGAAGATCACCACCCAGCTGGCCACCGACATCGCCAGCAGCAACACCGCCACCGCCCTGGTGACCCCGTCGCCCTGGCTAAGCAGATCGAACGGGCTCATCGCAGCTGCAGTACATCGAACATGTCGAACAGGCCGCTGCGCTTGCCGGCCAGAAAGCGCACGGCCCGCAGGCTGCCTTCGGCGTAGGTGGCTCGGCTGGCCGACTTGTGGGTGATCTCGATGCGCTCGCCCGCGCCTGCGAACAGGACTGTGTGGTCGCCCACGATATCGCCGCCGCGAATCGAGGTGAAGCCGATCGCTGACGAGTCGCGTTCGCCGGTGACGCCTTTGCGGTCGAACACAGCGCAGTGGTTAAGGTCGCGGCCCAGCGCCGCGGCGATCACCTCGCCCATCTTCAGGGCTGTACCGGAAGGTGCGTCGACCTTGTGCCGGTGGTGGGCCTCGATCACTTCAATGTCGTAGCCGGTGGCCAGGGCCTTGGCCGCCATCTCGAGCAGCTTGAGCGTGACGTTCATGCCCACGCTCATGTTGGGCGCCATCACGATCGCGATATCGCGCGCCGCGTCCACGATCTGCTCTTTCTGGCCCTCGCCGAAGCCGGTGGTCCCGATGACCGCATTGACACCGAGCTCCCGGCAGATCTTCAGGTGCGCCAGCGTGCCCTCGGGGCGGGTGAAATCGATCAGCACCTGCGCGTTGCCCAATCCCGCGCGCATGTCGGCCAGAACCGGCACGCCGCTCGCGTGCCCCAGGAAAGCCGCGGCGTCATTGCCGATGGCGGGACTGGAAGGAATGTCGAGCGCACCGGCCAGGTCGCAGTCGGCGGAATCGCGGATGGCTTCGATCAGCATGTGACCCATGCGGCCGCTGGCGCCGGCAACAGCCACCTTGTGCATGGACCGCCGTGTATCAGCCATGCTCTTGCCCCTGGGTCAGCGTACCGGCGCTTCCAGCGGCGGATAGCTGGTGGGCGGCCGGGGCTCAGCCGTTGCAGGCGTGGCTTGCGGCGCGGCGGGGCGTCCGGCGGAGAACTGATTGAGGCTTTCGTCGCTCGCCTCGAGCACCGGCACCTTGGCGTTTTTGCGCTTGTTGTCCAGCGTTGCCACGAATTCAGCCTCACTGGGCATGGTGTCACCCTCGAAACGCTCAAGCGCGTCACCCTTGAAGAATACGGCCAGTTTGCGCGCCTGGGGTTCCACGCCTTTGCGCTTCAGGGTGAAGACATAGTCCCAGCGATCGCTGTGAAAAACGCTGGTGACGAGCGGCGTGCCCAGGATGTCGCGCACCTGCAGCCGGCTCATTCCGGGCTTGAGAGCTTCGACCTGCTCCCTGGAGACGAAATTGCCCTGCACCACTTCGACTTTGTAAGGCGTGATCGAGTCGGTCAACCGGCGGCTGGCGTTATCGAAGCTGCCGCAACCGCTCGCCGTCACGCAGGCGGCGAGCGCCAGGATCAGCGGGAAGCGATGCAGAACAATGGCAGGCATGGGCAAATGGGTAGCGATATGATCGATCGATTGTAGCGGCTGGCCCCGGGGGGGCGAGCCTGTGGGGAACACCATGGCGAACATCGACGAACTCAAGAGCACTGGCCTCAAGGCCACGCTGCCGCGGTTGAAGATCCTGGACGTGTTCCAGAAGGGCGAACAGCGTCACATGACGGCCGAAGACGTCTTTCGAGTGCTGCTGGAAGAACGCTCGGACATCGGGCTGGCTACCGTCTACCGCGTCCTCACGCAGTTCGAGCAAGCCGGGATCCTGATCCGCAGCCACTTCGAGAGCGGCAAATCGGTCTTTGAAATCAACGAAGGCACGCACCACGATCACATGGTGTGCCTGGACTGCGGGCGCGTCGAGGAGTTCTACGACGCCGAGATCGAGAAACGCCAGAACGCCGTCGCCAAGGCCAAGGGCTTCGAGATTGCGGACCATGCGCTGAGCCTGTATGCACATTGCGTCAAGGGCGATTGCCCGAGTCGCGCCGCGCACACGGTCGGGCACGGGGGCGGACCTCGCAACTGATGTCATTGCGGGCCTGCCCTGGCCTGACCCGCAATCCATGAATTCAGGACTTCCTGGATCCCGGGTCAAGCCCGGGATGACCGCCTGGCGGCGGTCACTTGTCCTGCTCCATCGCCCGGCGGTGGCGCTCGACGAACTCCTGGTAGGTATCGACGCCGCGCAACTGCAGGATGGTGTTGCGCACGGCGGCTTCCACCAGCACGGCGATGTTGCGGCCTGCGACCACCTGGATCACAGCCTTGCGCACCGGGACGCCCAGCACGTCCTGCGTCAGCGGTTCATAGGGCAATCGCTCGTACTCGCGCTCCATCGTCTCCCGGCGCACCAGATGGACGATGAGCTTCAGGCGCATCTTGCGGCGCACCGCCGTCTCGCCAAAGATCCCACGAATATCCAGCAATCCGATGCCGCGAACTTCGAGCAGGTTCTGCAACAACTCCGGACACCGGCCCTCGATCGTGGTCTGGTTGATGCGGTACAGGTCAACCGCATCGTCAGCCACCAATCCGTTACCGCGCGAGATCAGCTCCAGCCCCAACTCGCTCTTGCCCAGGCCCGACTCGCCCGTGATCATCACCCCCACCCCCAGGATGTCCATGAACACGCCGTGCATCGAAGTGCGTTCGGCGAAGTGCTTGGACAAGTAGGCGCGCAAGACGTCGATCACGAACGCCGAAGGCTCATGGGTGGCGAACATCGGGATCTGCGCCCGCTCGCACATCGACAGCAGAGCTTCCGGCGCAACCTGGTTATCGGTCAGCACCAGCACCGGTGGCTCCAGTGTCACGATCCGGGCGATCCGGCGCGCGCAATCCTCCAGCGTGGCATTGGTTAGGTAGGCGACCTCCCGTTCACCGAGGATCTGCACCCGGTAGGGGTGGATGTAATTCAGGTAGCCCACCAGGTCGGCGCCGGAGCGCGCCGCGCGAACGGCGATCTCGTCGAAGCGGCGTTCGGATGCGCCCAGTCCGGCCACCCATTCCCACTTGAGGTGGGCCCGGTGGTCTTCGAACAGGACATCCGCGCTGACGACGGTGGGTTTCATCTACGCCGGTTGCGCCGATTGCCAGGTGGCGATCAGGCGATGAAGTTCGACCGCGTCGGTGCTGGCCTTGATCTTTTCGCGCAGGGGCGCGTCGCTGAGCAACTCGGCGATCTCGGACAGGATTTCCAGATGCTTCTGGGTCGCCGCTTCGGGGACCAGCAGGAATATCAGCAGCCCGACCGGTTGCTCATCCGGAGCATCGAATCCAATCGGGTGCGCGAGCTGGAACAGGGCGGCCATCGGGGCCTTGAGGCCCTTGATTCGTCCGTGCGGGATGGCGACCCCATGTCCCAGGCCGGTGGAACCCAGTCGTTCGCGTGCGAACAGGCTGTCGGTGATGAGCGCTCGCGACAACCCGTGGAGGTTTTCGAACAGCAACCCCGCTTCCTCGAAAGCGCGCTTCTTGCTTGTGGCGTCGACGCTCACAAGCACTTGAGCGGCGGGCAGGATGGACGCGAGGCGGTTCATGGTGCGACTTTAAGATTATGCACGTATGACCGTGCACTGCACCAAAACGCTCGAGGAGCCCATCCGCTGACAGGTGGTGCCCAGAACGCAAAAGGCGCCCGTCTGGCGCCTTTCTGCCGAGCTTGAGTCGTGCTTTACATCACGCGCTTGGCTGAGTTGTGATGATGGTCCTGCAAGCGCGTCTTGTGCTTCCCAACCTGCCGGTCCAGCTTGTCGACCAGATTGTCCAGGGCTGCGTACAGGTCCTCATGGGAGCTTTCCGCAAACATGTCATTGCCCTTGACATGAATCTTGCATTCGGCGCGCTGTCGTCGTTCCTTCTCCTTCTGCTTTTCAACCGTGAGCAGCACCCTGATATCGACGACCTGGTCAAAGTGCCGTGTGATCCGATCAAGCTTGGTAGTCACGTAGTTCCGAAGCGCTGGGGTGACTTCGAGGTGGTGACCGCTGATCGTCAAGTTCATGAATAGCCTCCTGTCTCGGGTTGAAATGACCGTCCTCGGTGCCGACGGCCGGCGAACTTCGGATTTCTGAAAGCCTGAATTCACTATGCCCGCGGTTCAACTGAAAAGCAATGGATTTCGGTTGTGCCGCCCGCTGAAATGAAACCCTTTGTCGGAACCCGAATGCAGGTGGTTGAAAACCCAGGTCTTCTGCCCAAAAAAAACGGCCTGAAGCCGTTTTTTCAGCTTCGAGACGGGGTCAACGCATGCGCCAGGCTGCGGCGGGGCCACGAAGTTGGCGCCGAACGCAAGCCACGGGATGAGACTGGGCGCCCGGGCGCTCCAGGTTCGCGTGTTCGGTGCGTTCGGTCACCGGTTTGTCGCGCGGGGTGTCGGAGTGACGGTTCGGGGATTTGGGTTCTTTGAACATGATGTTCCTCTGGGCAGCTCGGTCAGCTACCGCTGTCGCTGGCGGCTGGTTTCTGGCTTTCCTGCCGGGCGGGGCGGGAGGTTTGGCGACTCAGGAACGGCCACGCATGCCCGCTTCGCTTGCCCTGGCTGGCCAGGGACGACCCTTTGCTTTCGCCCTGCGCCGGGCGGTAGGTGGTTTGGGTTGCGCTCGGATCGTTCGCCAGCTGGATCATGGATAGCTCCTGGTACCCGGTGCCTGAAGCGACGGGAAGACAAACTGCAATCTAGGCCGGCTGGCTCAACCGATATGTCGGACAGCTCTGCCCCCAGTTGTAGGACCCGTCCTGCTTGAAGGCGCCCAGCGCCGGCAATTTGCTTCTCCGCCGCCCAGGCCGCAAGACGCCCGCCTGATGTCGTCGCCGCAAGGACGCCTTTGGGGGTGTGAAAGTCGGTGTCTTGCTCTACCATACGGTCGAGGAGACAGGCGCCGCCCGTAGCGCCCGGCCCATTGAGCCTTGACACCATCATTCACGGGGGACTGACGATTCCCGGCCGGCCAGTGCGCGCGCTGGTGTTGATGGGCGGGGGCGCGCGCACGGCCTACCAGGTCGGCGTCTTGCAGGCGCTGGCTTCGATGCTCAAGCTGCAGACGCAGCAGCTTTCCGCGTTTCCGTTCCAGGTGTTGGTGGGCACCTCCGCCGGAGCGCTGAACGTCGCTTACCTGGCCGGGACAGCGACCCAGGGGCTGGCGGCGTTCACCCGGCTCACCGAGTTCTGGGATCGCCTGCGCTCCAAGGATGTGTATGAGCTGGACGTGCCGGACTGGATCAGCCTGAGCCGCCTGGCAGTGGCGTTCACGTTGTGGCGACAGGCGCGGGGACATGGCGCCGTCCTGAACAACATGCGCTTGATCGACTCCCTGCACCGGGCGATCACGCTGCCGGGGATCGAGGAGTCGCTGAACGCCAGGGCCATCGACGCCGTTGCCGTGACCGCATCGAGCTACAGCAGCGGAGTGCATTGGACTTTCTGCCACACGGCAAGCCATCGAAACTACGAGAGCTGGAACCGGCCGGGGCGGCGCGCGGAGTTCCAGCCATTGACCATTGACCACCTGGTGGCTTCCAGCGCCCTTCCGTTCCTGTTCCCGGCGACGCCGCTGTGGGTCGACGGCCGGTGCGAGTTCTTTGGCGACGGCTCGATGCGCCAGGTCTCGCCGCTGTCGCCGGCCATACACCTGGGCGCGGACAAGATCCTGGTCGTCGGCGTGGGGCAGCCGCAGCGTTCCGGATTGCTGAGCGAAGCAGGCCAGCCCGGGGTCCGGATGCCCACCCTGGGCGGGATCGCCGGCCACGCGATGGCCAGCGTTTTCCACGACACGTTGCAAGCCGACGTGGAACTGGCGCAACGCGTCTCCAAGACCCTGCGGCAGCTGCCGCGCGAAGTCGCCGGCGTGCTGCCGTATCGCAACGTGGACGTGCTGTCGATCCAGCCGACGGAGTCGCTCGATGCGCTGGCCCAGGCCTGCACTCACGAACTGCCCGGGTCGATCCGGCGTGCCTTGAGTGGCATGGGCGCGCTCCAGGAAGGCGGGGCGCTGGCCAGTTATCTGCTGTTCGAGCCGGCCTTCGTGCAAGCGTTGATCCGGCTGGGCGAGCGGGATGCCTATGCGCGCAAGGAAGAATTGCTGGCGATGTTCGCGTAGCGAGCTCGCGGCCAGGCTGCTATCGCGGCATAATCTCGCGGTCGCAACTTTCGGAGAGCGCTCCTTGGAAAACTACCCCAGTCGGTAGCTTTCAACGCCCGGTAGTCGGGGTTGAAAGCATCACCTGCCACAACACCGAATTCAAAAAAAATCTACCGGAGTGAGCCATGCTCAACATCTTCACGCTCGCCAACGGGCGGCTCTTCCAGGAAGAGATCGAGTCGCTCGAAGAGCTCTCCAAATTCCAGCCGATCTGGGTCGACCTCGAGTCGCCCACCCTCGAGGAAAAGCGCTGGGTCACACAGTACTTCGGCTTGTCGATCCCCGAGGACGCGATGGACGAGGACATCGAAGAGTCGGCCCGCTTCTATGAGGAAGACAACGGCGAACTGCACATTCGAAGCGACTTCCTGATCGCCGACGACGCAGAGCCGCGCACCGTGCGCGTCGCCTTCATCCTGAATCTCATGAACGACGCCCTCAAGAGCAAGGGGGTGCTGTTCTCGATCCACGACGAAGATGTGCCGGTGTTCCGTCTGGTGCGTCTGCGCGCGCGCCGGGCGCCGGGGCTGATCGAGGACGCCAAGGAAGTGCTGCTGAAGCTGTTCGACGCCGATGCCGAGTATTCGGCCGACGCGCTGGAAGGCATCTACGACGAGCTCGAAGTCGTCAGCAAGCAGGTGCTGGCCGGCGAAGTGACCGACACGCTGGCGGGCGAAGTGCTGGGCGAGATCGCGCGCCAGGAGGACTTGAATGGCCGAATCCGCCGCAACGTGATGGACACCCGCCGCGCCGTCAGCTTCATGATGCGCAGCCGCATGCTCAATGCCGGCCAGTTCGAGGAAGCGCGCCAGCTCCTGCGCGACATCGAATCTCTCGACAACCACACGGCGTTCCTGTTCGACAAGATCAACTTCCTGATGGACGCCACCGTCGGTTTCATCAACATCAACCAGAACAAGATCATCAAGATCTTTTCCGTGGCGAGCGTCGCGTTGCTGCCGCCGACGCTGATCGCCAGCCTGTACGGCATGAACTTCCAGTACATGCCTGAACTGTCGCAGCGCTGGGGCTACCCCTACGCGCTGGCGCTGATGGTGGCCAGCGCGATGGTGCCGATGTGGTACTTTCGCAAGCGAGGTTGGCTCCGATGAAAGTTACCGCCACCCCCGAAAGCACTACTCATGCGCCGCGGGCGGCGCGCGGCGCAAAGGAGCACTGAGTGAATTCGCGAACTGCGTTCCAGCCGGTGATCGGCGTCCTGGGGGGCAGCGGGGTCTACGACATCGATGGCTTGGCCAACAAGCGCTGGGTCAAGGTTGATTCGCCGTTTGGCGTACCCTCCGACGAATTGCTGTTCGGCGAGCTGGACGGCCAGCGCATGGTGTTCCTGCCACGGCATGGGCGCGGCCACCGGATCGCTCCGGGCGACATCAACTTCCGCGCCAACCTCGATGCCCTCAAGCGCAGCGGTGTCACCGATCTGATATCGGTCAGTGCCGTGGGCTCCTTGCGCGAGGAGCTGCCGCCCGGCACCTTCGTCATCGTGGATCAGTTCATCGATCGCACCTTCGCGCGCAACAAGAGTTTCTTCGGGACCGGTCTGGTGGCTCACGTCTCGCTGGCCCACCCGGTGTGCCGGCGGCTGGGCGATCACCTTGAAGCGGCGGCGCGCGCGGCCGCAATAGCGGTGGTGCGCGGCGGCACTTATTTGGTCATGGAAGGACCGCAGTTTTCGACGCTGGCCGAGTCCGAGCTTTATCGCGCCTGGGGCTGCCACGTAATCGGCATGACCAACATGCCCGAGGCCAAGCTAGCCCGCGAAGCGGAGATCTGCTACGCCACCGTCGCGATGGTCACGGACTTCGATTGCTGGCATCCGGGGCACGACGCGGTGACGGTCAACCAGATCATCCAGGTGCTGCTGGCCAACGCCGACAAGGCGCGCTCGTTGGTGCGGCAGGTGGCGCCTCGCGTTGCCGTTGACGGCGACGCGCCGACGTGCGGCTGCCGCCACGTGCTGGACCACGCCTTGATCACGGCGCCCGAGGCGCGCGATCCGGCCATGCTGGCGCGGCTCGACGCGGTGGCCGGCCGCGTGCTGGGGCGTGTGAATGTCGGATGAAATGACGCGCGAGGCGCAGTTGCGCCGCGCCATGGTCGACGCCTCGCTCGAGCTGGTCGCCCGCGGACTCAATCGCGGCACCTCAGGCAATGTGGGCGTGCGCTGCGGCGATCAAACCCTGGTGACGCCTTCGGGCGTGCCGGCGCGCGAGCTGAGCGCGGAATCGATGGTGCTGCTCGCCCCCACGGGAGACGTGATCGGCCCGGGGCGCCCTTCCAGCGAATGGCGCTTTCATCGCGACATCCTGCAGGCCCGGCCCGACCTCCATGCCGTCGTGCACGTGCATTCGCCGTTCGCCACCACGCTGGCCTGCCTCGGTCTGGAGATCCCGCCCTTTCACTACATGATTGCCGCCGCCGGCGGCGCCACGATCCGCTGCGCGCCCTACGCTTTGTTCGGCACCCAGGCGCTATCCGACCATGCCCTGGCGGCGCTGCAGGATCGGCGCGCTTGCCTGCTGGCCAACCACGGGATGATCGCCGCCGGGGGCGATCTGGGTCAAGCCCTCGCCGTGTGCATCGAAGTGGAAAGTCTGTGCGAGCAATACTGGCGGGCCCGCCAGATCGCCGAACCGCGCCATCTGTCGCAAGCCCAGATGGCCGAGGTGATGGAGAAATTCAAGACCTATGGCCGGCAACCCGAAGCAGACGAGGCCAGCTCATGACCGGCTCGCAGGCACGCGCTGTGGAGACGCTGCGCTGGCAGGGCGGCCATCTGGAAATGATCGACCAGCGGGTGCTCCCGGCCGAGTTCCGTTACCTCAGCTATGCCAGCGCCGAGGCGGTGGCACAAGGCATCCGCGACATGGTCGTGCGTGGCGCGCCCGCCATTGGCTGCGCCGCCGCCTACGGGATTGCGCTGGAAGCGTTGCGCCGACGCGATGCAGCCGCGCCGGACTTCGATGCCTCGATGGAGCGCGCCTTCGATGTTCTGGCCGCCAGCCGCCCCACCGCGGTCAACCTGTTCTGGGCGCTGACGCGGATGCGCACGCTCTTGCGTTCGCTCGCTGGTCACCCGCCGCCCGCCCAGGCCGATGCCTTGCTGGCCGAAGCGCATGAAATCCGCGTCGAAGACATCCGCGTCAATCGTGCCATGGGCGAGCACGGCGCGGCGCTCCTGGCCGACGGCGCGCGCGTGCTCACGCACTGCAATGCCGGCGCGCTGGCCACCGCCGGGCATGGCACCGCACTCGGCGTGATTCGCTCCGCGGTCGAGGCGGGCAAGCGCATCTCGGTCATTGCCGATGAAACCCGCCCATTCCTCCAGGGAGCGCGCCTGACCGCGTGGGAGATGGTGCAGGAAGGCATTCCGGTCACGCTCATCACCGACAGCATGGCCGGATTCATCATGAGCCGCGGCGAGATCGACGCGGTGATCGTCGGCACCGACCGGGTGGCGGCCAACGGCGACGTCGCCAACAAGATCGGCACCTACATGGTGGCGGTGCTGGCGCATCGCCATGGCATTCCGTTCTACGTGGCCTGCCCGACCTCCAGCATCGACCTGTCCATTGCCGATGGTGCGGCGATCCCGATCGAGGAACGCGCCCGCCAGGAGGTGACCGGCTTTCGCGAATGCCAGTGGGCGGCCGAGGGCGTGCTGGTGCGCAACCCGGCATTCGACGTCACGCCGGCCGAACTGGTCACGGCGCTGATCACCGAGCGCGGCATCGTGCGCCAGCCGAACCGCGAACGGCTGG
>JBKJHN010000066.1:0-2981 GCA_046599015.1 Ramlibacter sp. | reverse complement strand
GAGCTGTCCTGGGGTTGGTCCGAGAGTGCCGATGGCCTGGCCGGCCATCCCCTGACCCGCGTTGTCGTGGACTTCGCGCTGGGCAATGAGCTTGCCTGTTCCCTCATGGGAGAGGTGATACTGGGGGCCACTCGCACCCGGGTCCGGCTCATTCTTGAGGGCGGGGTGGAAATGAAGCACCGCCTGACGCGGCAAGTCGCGCGCGGCGGATTGCCCGAAGTGCTGCTGCCTGTGGCAGCGCACTGGCGTTCGTCCTATCGGCTGGAGTTCGATCCGGTGGCTGTCGAGGGTGGCGCGATGTGGAGCGAGATCATGTCATGCACCGGAGCGCTGGCGGGGGAGGTCGGCTTGCGCCCGCGCCTCACGGGCGGAGGCGGCTGGCAATGGTATGCGCGGCTGGTGTCCGAAAGCGTGTCGGCCTACATTCGCGTGCACGATCCCGTATTGGGCCAGACTACGCAGAGCGTCAATTTGTTGCCGCAGCTGAAACTGCTCGATTGGAGCCAGCGCTGATGGAGCGTCTTCTGTTCCTGCGCCTGCAAGTGCAAGGTTGCTCCGCCGAGGCACTGGTCAACGACATCCCACTGGGGCGAGCCAGCGCACCGGCGGGCACTCTGTGCCTGCCGGTGCACGAGTTCCTCGTCGACGGGGCCAACGAAATCAGCCTGGTGATCCAGCCACATCCGCCAGGCAAGCCGTCCTCGGCAACCACGCTAGTCGCGGATGGCGTGATCGGCGCGACCCTTCGATTGCTGCTGCCGCGCATTGGGCGGATCGGAAGCGATACCCAGGCGCGCACGGTGGCCGAAGTGGCATGGGCGGCGGCGGATGGCGATGTCTACAGCGCACCCGTTGTCGTGACGAACAGCGTCCTGCTGCCGATCAAGTTTCCACGCTGGCGATGGCTCGACGCACCTCCCATCGAGCAACCGGACGTTCACAAGCCGCTGGTTGCCGCGTTCCTGCACAAGATCGCTGCCGATCTGCTGCGAGGCGACGTGGACGCCATGCTGAAGGTGAGCCGGCTGCGCCTGGAAGAAACGGCTTTGGCGTATCAGCAGCCGCTGGCCGAAGTGGTGTCCAGGTTCCGCTCGCGCCTTCAGTTGCTCTATGCAACCAAGGCCTTGAGGCTGGTCGTGCCAGGAGTCGATGAGCTGGTGCTGAGGAAGTGCGCCAACGGGCGCCTGGTGGAATGCCTGGGTGCGGCCGGTTCACCGGCGCTGTGGGCGGCACCCACCAAAGACGGTGTATCTTCAGCCTGGCCGGTCCGGCTCACAATCATCAACGGCCAATGCCATATCTTGCGGTGAAAGGGCGGCACTGACACACGGTCGGCGAGGTATTTCCATGATCAACTTGACGGTGACCACGTTCAACGATCGCCCGGTGGCGAATTTGTCCGCGTCCTTTGACGAGCTCGGAGGCACGATCGGCCGGTCAAAGACCAACCAGCTGGTGCTGCCCGACCCGGACCGTGTGGTTTCCCGAGTGCACGCGAAGATCGTTTTTCGGGCCGGCGCCTACTCGCTGCAGGCGTGCGGCGCCAACCCGCTGAGGCATAACAACGCAGTTCTGAAGCCGGGGGCGGAGGTCATGCTGTCGGTCGGTGACCGGATCCAGATCGAGGGCTACACAATCACCGTCACCCCGGCGCACAGCAGCGAGGCGGCGGACCCCTTTGCCGCCTTGTTCGATCGCGAAGAGCAGGGCGCGGCGGGCTCGGTGGCTCCGCCGCCAATCAGTGTTGCGAAGCCTATGCAAGGTGTGATTGGCTCCCCCGCCGCCGGTGCGCCATCGCCTCCGGCCAAGGGCGGCATTCCGGAAGATTGGGATCCGTTCGAACGCAGTTCCGCAAGCCAGAACATCACGCCGCAGCCAGGGGCGCCGGGCGCCCAAATGTCGCCCGCCACCAGAGACCTGCCGGTTCCGGCGCCGCAGGACTCGATCGACTCGCTGTTCGGACTTCAGGAACAGTCCGGCGACGAACTGGATCGCGCGCTGGGGTCGCCGGCGGCACAGCCCAACACCGCAAACCATCCCGACCCGCTTCGATCGCTGGAGTCGCCGCCCAAACTCGGTGCGATGCCGGTGCCCGACCACGTGCCGGACATCAATTCGCCATGGGTCAACCGAATGGCCAACGATGCATTGGCAAAAACCGTCGCCATCCCCAAGGGCGCGGTTCTTTCGTGGAAGGCGGACGCGGCCAACGCAAACAGACCTGGACCGCCGCAGGCGCTCAAGCCCGCGGCCACCGTCGTTGCGGCCGCGCTGCCCGAGCGGACTCCTGAGGCCGGCCCACGCTCGCCTCCCGGTGCCGATGTCGCGGGCGAGAAGGCCCTCACCGCCCCGCGCCAAAGCGCCAGTACTGCATCAGTGGACGCGCTGGTTGCGGGCCTGATCGAAGGGCTGCAGATGCCGGGGTTTCGGATCGAGCGCCTGACACCTGAGCTGATGAAGGAGCTGGGCCAGTTGCTGCGTGAGGCGACCAAGGGAACCGTTGAGCTCTTGGCGATCCGCGCGGCCTTGAAGCGCGAGATCCGGGCGGATGTCACCATCATCAACGCCAACGAGAACAACCCATTGAAATTTTCCCCCGATGTGAACGGTGCGATGCAGCACCTGTTTGGTCAGCGGATGCGCGGATTCATGTCTCCAACCGAGGCGATGCGCGATGCGTTCCAGGACCTGCGCGCGCACGAGCTCGGGATCATGGCTGGAATGAAGGCCGCACTCGCCGGCGTGCTGATGCGGTTCGACCCGCAGGTGCTCGAAGGCAAGCTCACGGGTTCTACGTCCTTGATGGACCTGATCCCGTCTCCGAGGAAGGCCAGGCTCTGGAATCAGTTCGAGGCGCTTTACAGGCAATTGGCCGACGAAGCGGAAGCTGACTTCAACACCGTGTTCGGCAAGGCATTCCTCGAAGCCTACGAGGGGTACGTGGAGCAGATCGACAAGGCAACTGGAAAGGATTAGCAGGC
>JBKJHN010000157.1:0-11963 GCA_046599015.1 Ramlibacter sp. | reverse complement strand
ACACTCAAGCAGCGCTGGAGTCGGGCGTCAACCAGGCCCAGGCAGGACAGGACGCGATCCAGCGCATGACGGTGCACTCGGCCAAGGGTCTGGAGTTCGACTGCGTCTTCATCAGCGGGCTGGAAGAGGGCCTGTTCCCAAGCGAGCGCTCCATGACCGAGCAGGACGGCCTGGAAGAAGAGCGGCGCCTGATGTACGTCGCGATCACGCGGGCGCGCAAGCGCCTGTACATGAGCTATTCGCAGACGCGCTTGCTGCACGGCCAGACCCGATACAACCTCAAGAGCCGTTTCTTCGAGGAACTGCCGGAGGGCGCCCTCAAGTGGCTGACGCCCAAGAACCAGAGTTTCGGCGGCTCGGCCTTTGGCTTCGGTGCGGGTTATGCCACTTCGCGCGGGGCGGCGCCGGGCGGTTTCAGCAAGGACGTGTTCGCCAGCCCCCAGGTGCCGGTACAAAAGACGCCATCGCACGGCCTGCGCGCCGGCATGAAGGTGTTCCACACGAAGTTCGGCGAAGGCAGCATCCTGTCCATGGAGGGCCAGGGCGACGACGCCCGCGCGCAGGTGAACTTTCCCCGCCACGGCATCAAATGGTTGGCGTTGTCGGTGGCCAAGTTGACGCCGGTGCCTTGACAGCGCTGGGGCTGGCGGTCAGTCGCCATGCAGATACAGCACGTACGTGTTCAGCAGGTAGATTGCGAATATGCCCAGGCTGACCCATCCGACAGCGCGCAGCACCCGCGACCGCGGCCGGAAGAACAACCCCACCATCGCCAAGCCCGTCATCACAAGCGCAGAGCTGGCCGTGACGGCGTGCACCAGTGAAACATCGGCGAGAAGCGCCCCCTTCGTGTAGAACAGGTCGTCCACCGCGATGATGGTGACGTTGAAAAGGTTGCTACCCAGCAGGTTGCCGATCGCCATATCGAGAGCACCGAGCCGCAAGGCTGCGAGGGTGACTGCCAGCTCGGGCAAGGTGGTGACCAATGCCATGAACAGGCTGCCGACAAAACTGCGATTCCATCCCATGATGGCTGCGAGATCGATGGCGATAAACGGCAGCCAGAGCCCCGCCGCTATGACAACCCCCGCCGCGAGCGCGAAGCGCACGACTGCGTGTCCAAGTGCCGGCAGGGATTTCGTTTCCGTGTCGGTGCCCTGAGCGGCACTGGCATGCGCCCGTTCATAGGTAAACACGGTACGCATTGCGATCAGGTACAGCCCCAACAGGACGGGTGTGGCCAGGCTGAATCCCAGCCGGCCTAACCAGTCCAACGGCGTCCCGGGACGCAATGGCGCAACCTGGCTGATCAGCAAGCTGACCAAAGTGAATCCCAGCAGCACCACTCCGAAAGCGGCGGCCAGCACGTGACCCTGGTTGGCGCGGCGCCAAACCGGCTCCTGTCTGAACAGGAAATCGATCAGCACCAGGAAAACGAGATTCAGGACGCAGCTGCCCAGTGCGTTACCCACGGCAAGGTTCGGCGCGTCGGCAATGGTTACGCTGGTGATGCCGGTTGCCAGTTCGGGCAGCGAAGTCACCGTGGCCACCAGCGCCAGACCGATCCAGCCGCCTGAAAGGCCGGTGCGCTTGGCGATGACGTCAGCATGGCGAGCCAGCTGGAATCCGCCGAGGCCGATCAACGCGGCACAGGCTGCGAACTGAAACCAGACCGCCGTCGCCGCTGTCATCGACGCGCTGCCGACATCGTCCAACTAGGCCAGATAGCCGTTCAGAAGCAGCGCCAGCAGCAGCACCATCATCCACAGGGCGGCACGCCCGGTGGGCCAGGAGCGCGCCAGCACCCCGCGCGGCGAATGCAGCCGATGCACCACGTTGAAAACCGCCTGAAGCGCGGACGACCTTCCCTGCGCAAGTGCGCCGATGAGTGCAGAAACCGCTTTGGAAGTGGCGTCCACGATACCGCGGCCGAGCACGCGGTACGACCAGTCGAAGTCGAGGTTCACTGAGCGCAGCTCCGGTGGATAGATCCCGGTTCGCATCAGGACCGAGAAGGCGAGCGCCGAAAACATCAGAAGCTGCAGCTGCGCCAGCACGTGGCTGCCGGTGTAGGGCACGTAGTCGACCGGGAAAGGCAGCATCGCATAGAGGTGCTGCGGAAACACGCCGACGCCGATGCACAGTACCGCCGCAAGCGCCATTGCGACGAGCATGTTCCAGGGCGCCTCCTGGCAGCGCTTGCCCGAGTCGTGGCCGAAGAAGGCGAAGTACGGGATCTTGATGCCGGAATGGTGGAACACGCCGGCCGAGGCGAAAAGGAGGATGAGGTAAGTGATCAGGTGTCCCTCGCCGGCGGCGGCCGTGAGGATCATGGACTTGCTTACGAAGCCGCTGAAAAGCGGAAACGCCGAGATGGAGGCGGCGCCGACGATGCAGAAGCCCGCGGTCCACGGCATGGACTTGTACAGCCCGCCCAGCTCGCTGCCGTTCACCGTGCCGGTGCGCAGCATCACGGCGCCCATCGACATGAAAAGCAGCCCCTTGTAGATGATGTGGGTGAAGGCATGGGCGGCGGTGCCGTTCAGGGCAAGCTCGGTGCCCACCCCGATACCCACCACCATGAAACCAAGCTGGTTGTTCAGGCTGTAAGCGAGGACGCGGCGCAGGTCGTTCTCGATGACGGCGTAGAAGATCGGAAAGGCGGTCATCGCAGCGCCGATCCAGATGAGCTCCGGCGTCCCCGCGAATCCGCGGGCGAGTGCGTAGACGGCGAGCTTGGTGGTAAAGGCGGAGAGCATCACCGTGCCGCTCTCGGTGGCTTCGGGGTAAGCGTCTTGCAGCCAGTTGTGCAGCAGCGGGAAAGCGCATTTGATGCCGAAGCCCAAAAAGATCAGCAGTCCTCCCGGGCCGTCCAGGCCGATGTGCTCGAAGCGCAGGCTGCCGGTGGCGTTCAGCTGCTGCAGCGCGCCGAAGAGGAGCAGCATCCCCGAGCCGAGCTGGACGATGAGGTAGCGCATGCCGGCGCGGTATGCGCGCTCGGTACGCCGCGCCCAGATCAGGAACACCGAAGTGATCGCGGTAAGCTCCCAGAAGACGAACAGCGTCAGCAGGTCGCCCGCGAACACCGCGCCGAGTGCGGCGCCGGCGTAGGCGAGCCCGGCCGCCGGCTGCACCGCGTCGCGCACGTGCAGCGCGTAGATCGAATTCAGCAGCGCGGCGATCAGGAACACGGTGGCGAACAGCGTGCTCCACCGGTCCACGCGCACCACCAGGAGCTCCTGCCCCAGGAACGCGAGCTGGCCGTATTCGCCGGGCGCCATGAGCCAGAGCTGCACCAGGCCGGCCAGCGGCAGCAGCACCGTCCACGCGCCGCGCGCCCGGCCGCGCAGCAGCGGCACCAGTGCCGCGCCGAACACAAGGGTCCAGGCCGGCGACAGCTCAATGCCGCTCATAGTAGTCCTCGGGGCGCTTGAGCCACACGCGCAGGGCCTTGGCCGCAAGCACCAGCAGGACGCAGGCGACCAAGCCGAAGAAGCCGTGAAAACCGAACCATTCCTCGAAGGAGAACTCGCCGTGCTTGTGCACGAGCGGCTCGACTGCCAGCAGGAGACCGCACACGATCCACACCGACCAATAAACCTTTGTCACGTTTTCCTTGCGGTCCAGCCAGCGGGGTTTTTCAGTGTTTTTCATGGGCATCACTTCACGCCGGCAACGGCCCTTGCCAGCTGCATCGGCACGTCTGAAAAGAAGAACAGCGCCACCGTCCCGGCCGCGGTAAGCGTCAGGGCGACAACGATCGGCCATGGCGCTTCGCCGTGGACAGGGTCGTGCGCGTCCGGCGCCGGCTCCCGAAAGAATGCAGCGTAGATGATGGGCATGAAATAGGCGGCGTTCAGGAGCGTGCTGCCGAGCATAGCCACTGCTGCGATCCATTGCTCCGTGGCAAATGCGCCCTGCAGCATGTACCACTTGGAAAGCACGCCCACCCCCGGCGGTATGCCGATCAGGGAGAGTGCGCCGACAGTGAATGCGCCCATCGTCCAGGGCATGCGCCGGCCAATGCCGTCGAGCTGGCTGACCTCGGTCTTGTGGCTGGCTGTGTAGATGGAGCCCGCGGCGAAGAACAGCGTGATCTTGCTGAAGGCGTGCGCCGCGATATGCAGGACCGCTCCCATCACAGAGATCGGCGCGAGCATGGCGACGCCGAGCACCACGTAGGAAAGCTGGCTCACCGTGGAGTACGCGAGCCGGCGCTTCAGATTGTCGGCCCGCAAGGCAACGATCGATGCCGCCAGGATGGTGAAGCCGGCGACATAGGCGAGCCATTCGAAACTGGCGCCCGATGCGTCCAGGCCGAACACGTACACCGCGATCTTGACAACCGAGAAGACGCCGGCCTTTACCACCGCCACGGCGTGCAACAGGGCAGACACCGGCGTGGGCGCGACCATGGCTGCCGGAAGCCAGCGGTGGAAAGGCATCAGGGCGGCCTTGCCGATGCCGAACATGAAGAGCACCAGCAACACCGTCGCCGCCGCGGGCGACACCTTGCCGGCCAGGATGCCGCCGGGCACGAAGTCCAGCGTCCCGGCAAGCAACCAGGTGCCGGCGATCGCGGGAAAGAGGAACAGCGTCGATGTCAGCAGCAGGATGCTCAGGTACGTCCGTCCGCCGCGCCGGGCTTCTGCGTCCCCATGATGGGTCACCAAGGGGTAGGTGGCCAGCGTCAGCGCTTCGTAGAAGATGAAAAGCGTCAGCAGGTTCGCGGAGAACGCGATGCCGATCGTGCTGGCAATCGCCAGGGCGAAACACACGTAGAAGCGGGTCTGGTGCGACTCCCGGTTGGCGCGCATGTAGCCGATCGAGTAGATCGAGCTGACGATCCACAGCAGCGAGGCGATCAGCGCGAACAGCATCCCGAGCGGCTCCACCTCGAAGGCGATGGCGAGACCCGGAAATGGCTCCAGCCAACGCATGCCCGGTCGCTGACCGGCCAGCACTGCCGGCAGCAGCGAGGCAACGCACAGGAACAGGGCTGCCGCTGTCAGCAGCGTCACCGTTTCGCGCAGGTTCGGCACGCGGCCGCAGACCGATATCAGCAGCGCGCCGCACACGGGCAACGCCAGGGCAGCGGCGATGGTGAACTCGGGGCTCATCGGGCCCCCCGCGGCATGAGATGCTGAACTGCTTCAGCCGCAAAGCCGACATTGAACGATGTCTCGAAGCCGAAGTAGATGCACGCCACGACCAGCAGCCAGGCCGGGATCAGCATCGACAGCGGCGCCTCTCCGGGGCGTGGCAGGTCGGGGGCGGGTTCCCTGAGATACGCGGCTTCGACGAAGCGCCACACGTAGCCCAGCGCGATCAGCGAAGTGGCGACGATCAGCGCGGCCAGCCACCACGACCCGCGCTCGAGCGCCGCGCGCACCAGGTACCATTTGGTGACAAAGCCCGCCGTGCCGGGAACGCCGATCAAGCTCAGGCCGGCAAGCACAATTCCGAAGGTAGTCACGGGCATGCGCGATGCCAGGCCGGACAGCCGTGCCAGGCTGGTGCTGCTGGCGCGAAATGCCACGATCCCCAGCAGCAGGAAAAGCGCGCCCTTGGTGATGCCGTGATTGAACAGGTGCGACAGCGCGGCCGTCAGTCCGGAAGGGCTGGCGAGGCTCACGCCCAGCAGGATGTAGCCGACCTGCGCCACGCTGGAGTACGCCAGCATGCGCTTGAGGTCATCCTGGAACAGCGCCACGAGGGACATGGACACAATGGCCAGAATCGACAAGATCATCAGCAGGTCGTTGAAGTGGACCAGGCCAAGCATCGGGGATTGCCCGAACACGCCAAGGCTGAAACGGAGCAGCACATAGATCGAGACCTTGGTGGCCGTGGCGGCGAGAAACGCGGTGACCACTGAGGGCGCGTAGGTGTAGGCGTTGGGTAGCCACTGGTGCAGCGGAAACATTGCGAGTTTCAGGCCCACGCCGACTGTGATGAAGGCCAGTGCGGCGATCACAGGGCGGACATCCTGGGCCTGGCTCAGGCGCGCCGCCATGTCCGCGAGGTTCAGCGTCCCCGTCATCAAGTACAGCAGGCCGACGCCGATCACATAGAAGGTGGCCCCGATGGTGCCCATGATCAGGTACTGGTAGCCCGCCCACAACGCCTGCCGGCGCCGCCCGAGTGCGATGAGCACATAGCTCGAGAGCGACGCGATCTCCATGAACACGAACAGGTTGAAGGCGTCACCCGTCGCCGCCATGCCCAGCAGCCCGGTCAGGCACAGGCAGTACATGGCATAGAACAGGTACTCCTGCTCCCGCGGCAATTCCGCCGCGATGCTGATGCGCGCGTAGGGCATCGCCACTGCGCCGATCAGCGACACCAGCACCAGCATGAAGGCGTTGAGGCCGTCGATCCGGTACTCGATGCCCCAGGGCGGCGGCCAGTTGCCGATGGCATAGCTGATGGTGCCGCTGTCCGCCACCCGAAATGCAATGGCCACGGCAATGACAAGCGACACCCAGCTCACCAGCGTGGCGATGCCCCATGCGATGTTCCGATGGCGTACCAGCACGATGGCCGGGCCGCCCAGGAGCGGTACCACCACCTGCAGGATCGGCAAGTGGTCCGCGATCATGGAGCGCGGGGGGGAGCGGCGCCGGCGTCGAGGTCCGCCGCGAGGATCTCATCTTCCTCCGCAGTGCCGTAGGCTTCGCGGATGCGTACTACCAGGGCCAGCCCCAGCGCGAGCGTGGCGACGCCCACCACGATGGCGGTGAGGATGAGCACGTGCGGCAGGGGATTGGAATAGATCTTGAACGCGGGATCCACGATGGGCGCGGTCCCGCCGATCAGTTTGCCCGGGGCCACGTACAGCAGGTACACCGAGGTCTGGAAAATGCCCAGGCCGATCAGCTTCTTCACCAGGTTGCCCCGGGCGATGAGGATGAACAGGCCGGCGATCATCAGGAAGATCGTCACGGCGTACGCATAGTGGCTCGCGAACTTCATGAATCGTCCGGGTCCAGGCCGCGTCCGGCGAACATGTAGAAGATCTTCAGCATCACGCTCGACACGGTGACGGCGACGCCCACCTCCACCCAGAAGATGCCGCGTTCCTGGCCGTGCACCGGGTCGTGGGCCAGTACGAAATAGTCGAGGTAGTTGCCACCGAGCAGAATGCCGGCGACACCGACTCCGGCGAAGATCAGAACGCCGAGAGCGACCATCGCCTCGACTAGGCCATCCGGAACCATCTTGCGCACGGACGGCAAGCCGAAGATCAGCGAATAGAAAATCAGGGCCGCCGCGATGATGACGCCGGCCTGGAAGCCCCCGCCGGGGCCGAGTTCGCCATGGAACTGGACATAGAGCGCAAACAGCAGCATGAACGGGATGATCAGCTTGGCCACCACGCGCAGTATCAGGTCACCTCTCATCTTGCGCCTCCGTCTTGCCGGCGGCACGGCGGCGCCGCCGCCGCAGCAGTGCGATCACACCGGCCCCGGCCGTGAAGACCACGGTGGTTTCTCCCAAGGTGTCATACCCGCGGAAGCTGGCGAGGACTGCCGTGACGATGTTGGGTACGCCGGTCTCCTTCATGGAGTCGAGGTAGCGCGGCACCACATGCGTGTGGATTGGCGCCTGCGGGTCCGAGAATGCCGGCAGTCCCAACGATCCGTAGACCAGGACGGCGCCGACCGCAGCCGAGATGATGAGCGGCATCCAGGGCCGGTGCAGCGGCTTGGCCTCTTCGCCCCTCACGAGGTAAAGCGCTCCCAGCAAAAGCACCGTTGAAATGCCGGCACCGACTGATGCCTCGGTCATGGCGACGTCCACCGCATCCAGCGCCACCAGCACCGTGGCCATCAGGAAGCTGTAGATGCTGAACAGCATCACGACCGAAAACAGGTTGCGTCCGGCCGCCATGGCGACAACGATCACTGCCATCATGGTCAGCAGGACATTGATGATCAGGGCTTCGATGGCTTGTCTCCAGTGTCGAGGGGATCGACCCCCCGTGCCAGCGCCGCCTTGGCCAGAGCATGGGTGGCGGTCGGTGTTGCGAACAGCAGCAGCACACCGACAACCGCCAGCTTGAGGGTGACCAGGGTGAAGCCCGCCTGGACCATCAGGCCGGCGAGCACGAGGCCCGCGCCCAAGGTGTCGATCACACTGGCCGCGTGCATACGCGTGAAGAAGCTCGGCATCCGCACCAGCCCCACGGCGCCGATCACGCAGAAGATGCCGCCCGTCACCAGGCAGATCCAGCTGATCGCGTCGGCCACCGCGCTCATCAGAAGCCCTCCGCAATGTCAACGGCGGCATCCGGTTGGGAAGCGGCGCAGCCGTTCATGTCTCCTGCTTCCCCGGGTCACCCAGGTTGCCCTGGCGGAAGAATTTGAGAACAGCGATCGTGCCCACCATGTTGAGCAGCCCGTAGGTGATCGCCAGGTCCAGGAACTCCGGCCGGCCGGTCAGGAAGCCGAGCACGGCCAGCAGCAGCATGGCCACGGTGCCGATGCAGTTGCCCGCGAGAACGCGGTCGAACACGGACGGTCCCGCGATGGCCCGGACCAGTGCGAGCGCGAGTGTCACCAGCAGGGCGAGCGCCGCGGCCGAGAACATCAGGGCGCCTCCAGGCGCTGAATACGCCGGTCCATCTCGCTGTCCACGGCGCCCTCAGCGCTGGCACGAGTGAGGCCGTGTACCAGGAACTCGCCGGGGGTGGCCTCGATGGTGATGGTTCCTGGCGTCAGCGTGATTGAATTCGCGTGCGTGACGAGGCCCACCACGCTGCGTTGGGACGGCTTGAACCGTACCAGTGTCGGGCTGATCGGCAGGCGCGGATGCACCACGATCTTGGCCACGCTCCACGCGGACAGCACGATTTGCCACGTCAGCCAGGGCCAGTAGAGAAACAGGCCCTTCCAGAGGTCCACCGGGACGCCCTCGTGATCCACGACCTCCATCCTGCGGCCGGCCAGCAAGACCACCAGCGCTGAACCGACCCCGGCGGCCACCAGAAACGCGGTGTAGTGGCCCGAGAGAAGCAGCCAGAAGGCGAGCAGGGCGAAAAACGCGACGACCCCTCTTAGCAAGATATGTCCCTCTTGTTTGTCAACTCGGCAGCATTTTTATTGTAGCTGTGGAAGACAGCGGGCTTGCCGCGACGCGGCGGCAGCCAACTGTCATTGCGGGCCTGACCTGGCCTGACCCGCAATCCATGGATCCCGCATCCCACTACTTCACAGCTGTTCCGGGCAATTCTGCTTCGGCTTCCGGTGCGGGGACAAAACTATCGCGGAAGGTGAAATACAGCGAGGTCGAAAACATCGCTGTGATCAGCAGACCAAAAGGCATCAGTGCAGCGGCTGCGAACTGCGGATTGCCGGTGAGCAAGGCCAGTAGTCCGATCAACAGCGATGCAGCAAAGATGATGACCGACCACGCCAGCCCGAACATCAGCAGCGCCTTGGCGTTGCGCAGACACGCGACGGTGCTGAAAAACAGGCTCTTGAGCGGCGACACGCCGTGCCAGTGCACCAGCGCCGGTGCGTGCCAGAACATCAGCGACACCGGCAGGTACAAAGCCGTGCCCAGCAACAGCGCAAACTGGAACTGCGGGTTCATCATGGCTTCGCTACTCCCCCGCGCAGGTGTCTGCGGGACATCGACAACGAGACCGACCACGGCCATCACCGCCAGGCAGGCTGCCGCGTACAGCAATCCAAGGACCAGCATCGCGCGCAGGCGCTGCTTGCCGGCGCGCAAGGCGCTGATCAACACTGTTGGCATCGGAAACTTGCCTTTTATCGCCTCCTGGGTCGCGGCCATCAGACCCAGCGTGGCCGCGGGCACGATCGCCAGGGCCAGCACCATGCCGATCACCGGCACGATGGAAAGCACCGTGGCCGCCGCCGCATACAGGAAGAACAGGCCCGCCAGGGCCAGTGGCTGCCGGAAGAACGTCTGCAGACCTAATTTGACCCATTGGATGCCAGCGCGCGCGGGGACGATGTTGAGTTTCATTGGATTGAGGTCGGACGAAGGCTATTCAATGCCCACTGGGCGAACCACGCGCTGGCGCAACACGCGCTCAAATTGCGCAGGGTCGTGCGGTTGCAGCATGGCCGCTTCGCGCGGCAAATGGAAATCCCACAGCCTCGAAATCCAGAAGCGCAGCGCGCCAGCCCGCAGCATGGCCGGGAGCAACTGGCGTTCCGCGGCTGCGAGAGGGCGCACACCCGCGTAGGCACTCAGGAAAGCCCGCGCGCGGCCTGCGTGATGGGCGCCGGAGGCCAGATCGACGGCCCAGTCGTTCAGGGCCACCGCAAGGTCGAACAGCCAGCTATCGACGCCGGCGAAGTAGAAATCGAAGAAGCCCGTCAGCCGCCCGTTTTCGAACATCACGTTGTCCCGGAACAGGTCGGCGTGAATCGGGCCTCGCGGCAGGGCCGCGTAGGCGGAGCCGGCGGCGATGTGATTCTGGAACGCCAGTTCGCTGCGCAGCAGCGCGGCCTGCGCCTTGTCGACGTGAGGCAACACAACCGGGATGGTCTCGTTCCACCAGGCCAGGCCCCGCAGGTTCGGCTGGTGCCGCGGATAGCTTCGCGCGGCCAGGTGCATGCGAGCCAGCATTTCGCCGACTTCGGCGCAGTGATCCGCGGTGGGCGCCAGCTCGCTCTTGCCGCGCAGCTTGTCGACCACGCCGGCGGGCTTGCCGCACAACTTGTACAGGAGCTCGCCATCAGGCTCGGTGGCGCTGGCGCTGCCGGGAACTGCCTGGGGCTCCGGCACCGGGATGCCGCGCTGCGCCAGATGCTTCATCAGGTGCAGGTAGAACGGCAGCTGTTCGAACGACAGGCGCTCGAACAGGGTCAGCACGTACTCGTGGCCGCGCCCGTCCTTCTCGGTCGTGAGGAAGTAGTTGGTGTTCTCGATGCCGTCGTGGATGCCGCGCAGTTCGCGCAATTCGCCCAGTGCCAGCCGCTTGACCAGCGCGCGGGCCTCGTTTTGCGAAACTTCCGTGAAGACCGCCATCAGAATTTAAAAAGGTTCCAGACGCGCTGGCCGGTGGCGCTGCTCATGCCGTCGCGGTGGTCGGCGGGACGGCTGCGTCCGAGGTTGGCAGGCTGGATCTCGTACTCAGGCACGTTGGCTTTGGGCTGGACGGTAATGCTCTGGGTCTGGCCGCCGTAGCGGGTCTCGTCGATGCTGGCGCCGCTGTCCTCGATGTGGATCCGTTCCACCCGCTGGTTCTTGCGGCCTTCCAGCGGTTGCGATTCCTGCACCAGCGGCGGCACGGTCTGGGCCCCCAGCGCCGTGCAGGCCAGAAGCGGAAGCAGGAGCAGAAGTCGGGCGTGCATGGGGGGATTGTAGAGGGCGGCAAAGGCGTTGGCGGCCTTAGGCACAATGCCGTTCATGAGTGAGTCGACAAACCTCGAAGCGATCGTGGGCACCCCGGAGCAGCAATTGGAAATCGCGCCCCCCAAGGTGGTGCTGCTGGTGGACGGATCCAGCTATCTGTACCGCGCCTTTCACGCCATGCCGGATCTGCGCGCGGTGCCCGGCGACCCCACGAGCCCGGCCACCGGCGCCATCCGCGGCATGATCAACATGCTGCAGAAGCTGCGCAAGGATGTGCGCGCCGATTACGTGGCGTGCGTATTCGACGCACCGGGACCGACTTTTCGCGACAGCATCTATCCCGAGTACAAGGCGACCCGCTCCGCCATGCCGCCCGACCTGCGCACGCAGGTCGAAGCGATCCATGAGGTGGTCAGGCTCCTGGGCTGGAAGGTGCTGAACGTGCCGGGAGTCGAAGCCGACGACGTGATCGGCACGCTGGCTTGCATGGCCACCGAGCGCGGTTACGACACGGTGATCTCCAGCGGCGACAAGGACATGAGCCAGCTGGTCAACGAGCACGTTACCGTGATCGACACCATGAACGACCGCAAGCGGGACCTCGCCGGAGTCGAAGCCGAGTTCGGAGT
>JBKJHN010000149.1:0-6807 GCA_046599015.1 Ramlibacter sp. | reverse complement strand
CCGGCTTGCCCAAGTGCGCTTTCAGCCCGCCGTTACCATGGCGTGGCTCAGCCACCGGGCGGTCCGCAGCAGCCTCGCATCGTCGTCGCGACGGCCGACCAGTTGCACGCCAATGGGCAAACCATTGGCGCCGTGCAGCAACGGAAGGGAGATTGCTGGCTGCCCGGTGAATGTCCACAGGGTGCACATCACCGGGTCCCCGGTACTTTCGAGTCCTTGGGGTGCAGTACCCAGGGCCGCGGGCGTGAGGATGACGTCGAAGCTGCCCAACATAGCGTCGAACGCTTCGCTGATCACTTCCCGACGCTCCAGGGCCCGGCGGTACTGCACGGCAGTCACTGCCCGCCCCCGCTCGATCTGTCCGCGCAGCGAGGCCGAGAGCTGGTCACGGCCACGCTCGTATTCGTTCTCGAACGATCCGGCAATCTCGGCTTCCATGATCAGCCCGTGCAAGCCGATCACATCACCGGCGCCCTCGGGCAGCACGCAGTCCGCGATCCGGCCGCCCAGGCCCCTTGTCAGCTCCAGGAACGCTGACTGCGCGTCTGGCGCCATTCGGTCCCAGAACGGCGTGCGCACGAACCCGAACGTGGGTGGCGCCGCCGGTGCGCTGCGAGCCATGGCCAGCAGTGGCGGCGCGGCGCGCGGCCTCGTCGCTGGATCGTCCCGGTCGTGTCCGCACAGGCATTGCGCGAGCAAGGCGGCGTCCTCGACGCTGCGCCCGAAAACGCCGATCTGGTCCAGTGAAGGGGATTGCACCAGGACGCCTTGCCGCGAAATCCATCCAGCCGTGGGCTTGTAGCCGACCACACCGCAAAACGATGCCGGACGCAGCACCGAGCCGTTGGTCTGCGTACCTATTGCCAGCGCGACCATGCCCGCCGCCACGGACGCGGCCGAACCGCTGGACGAACCGCCGGGCGTATGTGCCGGATTGTGCGGGTTGCGGGTCTTGCCGGCCGCGTAGGTCGCCAGTTCGGTGGTGACCGTTTTGCCCATGACGATGCCACCGGCGGCTCGCAGCCGGGCGACCACTGCCGCATCGCGCCTAGGTTGGCGACCGGCGTGCAGCACTGTGCCGTTCTCGGTGGGAAGGTCGGCTGTGTCGATAATGTCCTTGAGGCCCACCGGCAGGCCGTGAAGCGGACCCAGGGCCGCGCCACGCCGATGCGCTTCGTCCGCGGCATCCGCTTGGACGAGCAGATAGCCGGAGTCGAGGCAGGTCCAGGCTTGCACCCGCTCCTCCGCCTCGTGGATGCGTTCAAGCAGCGCCAGCGCGTACGCGCGGGCACTGAAAGCGCCCGCCTTCAGCTGCTCGACCGCCTGCGCCGCACCGAGCAGCGGGAACTGCGATCCGCCGGGCTTGCTCACACGATCCTGACGCTGAGGTTAGGGAGTTTGTCGATGTGCATCCCGATCAGGTCGCCGTTGACCACAAGACCGACGTTCGCCGGGGCGCTCCAGCTAAAACGGCCGCAGCCGAGCCTGGAAGAAATCCCTTCTGTCCATGGTGTTCTCCTGACCAATCGTATCGCTTTGGTTCGCTGCTCGGTGAAAACCCTGTTTCACATACTAGTGCCGAGGGCCAAAGATAGCGCGCTAACGTTTGCATTCAACCACAGGACAGAATATGACCCAACCCAAGACTCCCCGCCGCCGCAGCCTGCTCAAGGGCGCCGCCGTTGCTGCAGGCGCGATGACAGCGCCGATGATTGCCAAGGCGCAGGCCGGGCCGATTTCCATGCGCTGGCAGAGCACCTGGCCTTCCAAGGACATCTTCCACGAGTACGCCCTGGACTATGCCAAGAAGGTCAACGACATGACAGGTGGCGACCTCAAGATCGAGGTCTTGCCCGCCGGCGCCGTGGTCCCGGCCTTCGGCCTGCTGGACGCGGTTTCGAAGGGAACGCTCGACGGCGGGCACGGCGTGCTGGGCTACCACTACGGCAAACAGAACGCGCTGGCGTTGTGGAACTCCGGGCCGGCGTTCGGCATGGATGCCAACATGCTTCTTGCTTGGCACAAGTATGGCGGCGGCACGGAGCTGCTTTCCAAACTCTACGCCTCCATCGGCGGAAACGTCCAGTCCTTCCTGTACGGACCGATGGCCACCCAGCCGTTGGGCTGGTTCAAGAAGCCGATCACCAAGACCGCTGATTTCAAGGGCCTGAAGTTCCGGACCAATGGCCTGGCAATCGATCTGTTCACGGCAATGGGGGCGGCCGTCAATGCCCTTCCCGGCGGTGAGATCGTTCCGGCTTTGGATCGTGGCCTTCTTGACGGAGCCGAATTCAACAATGCCACGTCCGACCGCCTGCTGGGCTTTCCAGATGTCTCCAAGGTCTGCATGCTGCAAAGCTATCACCAGAGCGCCGAGACCTTCGAGATCATGTTCAACAAGACGAAGTACGATGCCCTGCCGCCCAAGATGAAGGCCATCATCGCGGGCGCCGTGGAGGCTGCATCCGCGGACATGTCCTGGAAGGCCATCGATCGTTATTCCAAGGATTACATCGAACTTCAGACCAAGGACAATGTCAAGTTCTACAAAACGCCCGATGCCATTTTGCAGGATCAGCTGAAGCTCTGGGATGCGATCCTTGAGAAGAAATCAGCGGAGAATCCCCTGTTCAAGGAAGTCGTCGCTTCGCAAAGGGCATTCGCGGAACGCGCCGTGAAGTGGGACCAGGATACCTATGTCAGCCGGCGCATGGCCGTGGGCCATTTCTTCGGCGCCAAGACCGCCGCGCCCAAGAAGGCTTGATAAGCGTTTTTCGATGACAATCGGCCATCCGGCGTTGCCGGGTGGCTTTTTTTTGGGCAGGCAAGAAATGCAAAACCTACTGCTGACGATCGACAGGATCAGCACCTTTGTCGGTCAGTTCTTTTCCTGGCTGATTGTCGCGCTCACTTTGCTGATCTCCTGGGAAGTGTTCTCGCGCTACGCACTGGATCGCCCGCACTCCTGGGCCTTCGATGTGATGATCATCATGTACGGCACGCTGTTCATGATGGCCGGGGCCTACACATTGGCCAAGAGCGGACATGTTCGGGGCGACGTGCTGTACGGGTTCTTCGAGCCGCGCACCCAGGCGACGATCGACCTGATCCTGTACATCGTTTTCTTCATTCCCGGCGTCTTCGCGCTGACGTACGCAGGTTATTTCTATGCAGCGGAGTCCTTTGCCATTCGCGAGCACTCCACCATCACGGCCGAGGGGCCGCCAATCTATCCGTTCAAGATGATGCTGCCGCTGGCCGGCGCCTTTCTGCTGGCGCAGGGCATCGTCGAGATCATCCGTTGCGCGATCTGCATCAGGCAGGGTGAGTGGCCGTCGCGTGAGCGAGACGTCGAGGAAGTCGACGTGGGCAAACTCAAGGACATGGTCCATGTGAAGGACGAGGACATCGCCAAGCTCGACGAATTCGTCGTGCCTCACGGGGGCACGAGATGAAGATTCGCCGCGAACTATGGTTCGGCTTCGGCCTGATGGCGATCATCCTGGCCACCGTAATCATCTACACGCCGTGGGCCGGTTTCATCGACGGGCACCTCAGCCGTGAAGACCTGGGGGCGCTCGGCCTGCTGATGCTGGCGCTGATCGTGGTGGCGATCATGCTGGGCTTCCCGACGGCGTTCACGCTGATGGGCATGGGAGTGTTCTTCGGCTGGATCGCTTATCGGAGCGTGAACCCCGCGATAGCGACCCAGCAGATTCTCGACCTGATGGTGCAGCGCGCTTATTCGGTGATGTCCAACGACGTCCTGATCGCCATTCCGCTGTTCGTGTTCATGGGCTACCTGGTCGAGCGTGCCAACCTGATCGAGAAACTTTTCAAGAGCCTGCACCTGTCGCTGGCGCGCGTGCCGGGAGCCTTGGCGGTGGCCACCATCGTAACCTGCGCCATTTTCGCCACGGCCACCGGCATCGTCGGCGCCGTGGTGACGCTGATGGGATTGCTGGCGCTGCCGGCCATGCTGCGAGCCGGCTACAACATCAAGCTGGCCGCCGGCGCCATCACGGCGGGCGGTTGTCTGGGCATCCTGATTCCGCCGTCCGTGCTGTTGATCGTCTACGGGGCAACGGCCGGGGTTTCCGTGGTCAAGCTGTATGCGGGCGCGTTCTTTCCCGGGATCATGCTGGCGGGCCTGTACGTCGCCTATGTCATCATTCTCGCCAAGCTGAAGCCGCATCTGGCGCCTCCGTTGTCTGCCAGCGAGCGAATGGTCCCACTGCCGCCGCTGTCCCAGGCTTTGAGCTCCCGCAGCCGCAACGCACCCACGGGCCTGTACAGCGGGCTCAAGGATTCCGCATTGCCCAGGCGCCAGGTCGCGACTCAACTGTTTGTTTCCTTGCTGCCCGCGATAGCCATCGCCGCCTTGCTGGCCCTCATGTACGGCGCGACCACCGCCCCCAGGGCGGTGGTCGACACGACTGGCCTGGTCCAGTCGGGCGGAGCCATCTCCAATACCGAGGAAAGCCCAGCGGAATCTTCCGGCGTGCAGGAGCCGCCCCAGGAAGGCGGCGGGTTGCAGGAACCCCCGAAGGAGGAGACGGATATCAAGGAGCCGCCGACCGATACAGGCGCAACGACGGCTCAAACCGCCCCACCCTCCAGCGCAGCGGCCAGCGCACAGGCCGGCGCGGCGCCTGCCGCGGCAGCGAGCGAGCGCCTTCCCGCACCCAACTGGTTCTGGATTGTGCTGGGGCTGGGCGTCGGCGGCCTCGTACTCGTCAGCTGGATGATGAACTGGGAGCGGCTGGAAATCTTCAAGATGCTGCTGTCCTCGTTTTTTCCGCTCGCCGTCATGATCATCGCCGTGCTGGGCTCGATCGTCTTCGGCCTGGCCACGCCGACCGAAGCGGCCGCCGTGGGGGCGCTGGGCGGCCTGGTGCTGGCCGGGGTCTACCGGTATATCGCGGCCAGGCAGGCCAACCCCGGCAATGCGGGAGTAGCGGCTTTGAAAGACCTGGGTGGCATCATCAAGGAGTCTTCTTTCCTGACCGCCAAGACCAGTGCCATGGTGTGCTGGCTGTTCGTCGGCTCTTCGATCTTCTCTGCATCGTTCGCCTTGCTGGGCGGCCAGGACCTCATCGAGCGCTGGGTGCTTTCGCTCGGGCTGACCACTTTTCAGTTCCTGGTGCTGGCCCAGTTCATCATTTTCATCCTGGGCTGGCCCCTGGAGTGGACCGAGATCATCGTCATCTTCATGCCGATCTTCATCCCGCTGCTGGCCAAGTTCAACGTTGACCCGTTGTTCTTCGGGTTATTGGTCGCGTTGAACCTGCAGACGGCGTTCCTGTCGCCTCCGGTGGCGATGGCCGCCTTCTACCTGAAGGGGGTGTCGCCGCCGCATGTCACGTTGAATCAGATCTTTGCGGGGATGCTGCCGTTCATGGGCATTCAGATCATCGCGCTGGTGCTGCTCTACATGTTTCCGGCGATCGGCATGTGGCTGCCGGGAATTCTCTACAAATAGCCGGGGTCCCGGCCTGGCCAGCGTCCCAGTTGACGTTTACGTAAACGTCAAGTAAGGTGGAGGAATCAGATTCACAATCCCGGGGATGCCTGTACCCTCCCCCGGGGGAGACTACCCATGACCGACCTGTCCGCCGAGTTCAAGGCGCTCGCCAGCTACCGCCCCACCCACAAGGTGCGCTTCGTCACGGCCGCCAGCCTGTTCGACGGGCACGACGCGGCCATCAACATCATGCGGCGCATCCTGCAGAGCATGGGCGTGGAGGTGATTCACCTGGGTCACAACCGCAGCGTGGACGAAGTTGTGACGGCGGCCGTGCAGGAAGACGTGCAGGGCATCGCCATCAGCTCCTACCAGGGCGGGCATGTCGAGTACTTCAAGTACATGATGGATTTGCTCAAGGCCCGTGGCGGCGATCACATCCAGGTGTTCGGCGGCGGCGGTGGCGTGATCGTCCCGCCCGAAATCCGCGAACTGCAGGCCTACGGCGTGGCCCGCATTTACAGCCCTGAAGACGGCCAGCGCATGGGCCTGGCCGGGATGATCGGCGAGATGGTGATGCGCTGCGACAAGGACATCACCTCGTACGCGCCGAGGGAACTCAAGGCCATCCAGGGCCACGGCGAGATGAACTGGCGCGCGCTGGCGCAGCTGATCACCGCGTTGGAGAACGGCGCCGCGGATGCCCCGCTGATGCAGGCGATCAAGGCCGATGCGGCAGCCCGCAAGATCCCGGTCCTGGGCATCACCGGCACCGGAGGCGCGGGCAAGTCTTCTCTGACAGATGAATTGATCCGCCGGCTGCGGCTGGACCAGGACGACAAGTTGCGCGTCGCCATCATTTCCATCGACCCGTCGCGGCGCAAGAGCGGTGGAGCGTTGCTGGGCGACCGCATCCGCATGAATGCGATCGGCCCCTGGCAGCAGGGGTCAAGAGTGTTCATGCGCTCGCTGGCCACGCGCGACTTCGGAAGCGAGATCTCCGCCGCCCTGCCCGACGTCATCGCCGCCTGCAAGGCTGCCGGCTTCGATCTGATCGTGGTGGAAACCTCCGGCATCGGCCAGGGCGATGCTGCCATCGTTCCGCTGGTCGACGTACCGATGTATGTGATGACGCCAGAATTCGGCGCCGCCAGCCAGCTGGAAAAGATCGACATGCTGGATTTCGCCGAGTTCGTGGCGATCAACAAGTTTGACCGCAAAGGTTCGCTCGACGCTCTGCGCGACGTGGCCAAGCAGGTGCAGCGCAACAAGGAGGCCTGGGGCAAGCGGCCCGACGAAATGCCGGTGTTCGGCACCATGGCGGCGCGGTTCAACGATGACGG
>JBKJHN010000080.1:0-86606 GCA_046599015.1 Ramlibacter sp. | reverse complement strand
GTCGTGTCTGAGAACGGATTTAGGCATTTCGTTGGGCACCCCTTCGACGAGCTGAACGCGGAACCGAAAACTGAAAAGTGGTCTGCCAATCGCCCCCCTCACCACGTCGTTAACCTCTTTTCTGACTTGAATCAATGGATGCTGAAGATCCTGCTCGCCAATGAGATCCCGGAAGATCTGCTGAGCGCGCCGCGAATCGATTGTGGAAGTGGAGCAGAGTTGGCGATAGCAGCCGGCGCTTCGGCAATGAGTGCCTCGCGGTTCCTGCAACAGCTTCGCAAAGAAGGTTTTATTGACGAGTACTCGCAGAGACCTTCTCTGGTCAGAAGAAAAGACCTCTTTGAACGCTGGCGTGCCGCGGGTCTGCGCCCTGCCCCCGAAATGCCGCTGCGGTTCGTACTGCGAGCACCAGTGCGCGAGCAATTGCACGAGCTCATCGCAAGGCAATCGGGTGGGGCCTGTCTCGGTCTATTTGCCGCGGCCGAAGAACTGAAGTTCGGCCACGTCAGCGGCGTGCCCGCGTATGTCTTTGTTCCGAAGCTCCCACAATCTGACGACCGGAAATGGCGGGGCGTGCGTCCGGCGTCACCTGGAGATACGCCTGACCTGATTCTTCGGCAGGCAGCGTTCCCCCAATCCATGTTCCGCGGAGCTGTGCATCGGGGTGGCTGGCTCGCCTCGGATGTCATTCAGACTTGGCTCGATGTTGGAAATCATCCGGCTCGAGGTGCTGAGCAGGCCGATCTGATCTACGCAAAATTTCTTCGCCAAATCGTTGAACAGGGTCCTCGGTGAACGACTTGGAAGCCTTTGTACGGTTGGCTCAGGCTTTGGCGCCATGGAGCGGGCAGCTGGTGTACGTCGGCGGGTGGGCACATCGAATCCACAGGTTGGATCCCAGAGCCAACACTCCGGCGCACCAAGCGGTCTTCACGAAAGACACTGATCTGGCTTTCGCAGCTGCCGAGCCAATCGAGGGCGACATTAAAGCGGCATTGGAGAAAAGCGGGTTCAAGGAGCAGCTTTCCGGGGAGTCGAAACCGCCCCTGGCTCACTACACCCTCGGGGCAGAGAGCGAAGGCTTCTACGCGGAATTCCTGACCCCTCTCGCGGGCAGCGGGATGAAGCGGAACGGGCAGCAAGATGCGACGCTGGAAAAAGCAGGCATCACTGCACAAAAGATCCGCTATCTCGACATCCTCCTAGTTGATCCATGGGTAGTGAAGCTGCACCCCGAGAATACGCCCTTGAAGACGCCACTGGACATTCAGGTCGCCAACCCGCTTGCGTTCATGGTTCAAAAATTCTTGATCCAAGGGCAGCGCCCGGCGAAAAAAAGAGCTCAGGACATCCTATACATGTTCGACACAATTGGCCTCTTCGGAGGGCAGATGGAAGCGTTTCAGAAGATGTGGAAAGAAGCCATCGGCCCCGCACTTGGCACGTCCCGCGACGCGGTGCTCAAGCTCAACGAGTCCACATTCTCAATGGTGACCGACGATGTCCGAAATGCGGCCTTGATACCACAAGACCGCAAGCTTGCGGCGGACGAGATCCAATCGACGTGTCAATTTGCCTTTGAGCAAATCTTCAGCAAGTAGGAAAGCCGCAGCGCCTTCCGACTCGAGCTGGGGTGTTCAGTGTGTTGGGCTCCTCACCCGTACGCCCCTGAAGTAACTGGCGACCGCCCTTTGACAACTCGATGCGCTCACGCTCTTCCGCTGCCGCAGCGGTCAAAGCCTCCCGGGGGGAGAACCTCGGGCGATAGTCAGGCACTGCATTTTTACCTGCGGCAAGTAGCAACTGCACAATCTCCTCCCGCTCCTCTTCTCTCATGGAGGCGGGATCGTCAAAGCGGTACTCTGCATCAGCCAGCCGGATGGCGCTGCAATTATTAACGATTGGATCGGCGTCCGCTGCGACCAGCATACGCGCCATGCCAATTTCACCCATGCGCGCCGCGGTGGCCAACGCGCCGGCGTCTGGATTCGCTCCCAACTTAATGAGATAGGTGGCCAGCACAGGATAATTCTGGAGCGCCGCTTCATCCAAAGCGGAATCCAACCTTGCCTGTGACTTTATGGCCTGGTCGGAGATCGCGTCATCTTCGCTCTCGGCGCCATCGCCTACTTGACCTGCTTCGCCTGCATTGTTGGAGTCGTCTGGGTCGCTTTCATCGTCTGCATAGTCATAGTGGGCATCTTCTATTTGCTTGCGACGATAGGCGTCCCGGTTAAAAAGCAATGCGTCGACAAGGTTACTGCTTTTATTCGCGGGAATCGTCACCCCAACAAGGAGAAGGCGTTCGACTGCTATGAAATTGTGGTGGGCGATCGTGTCCAGGATGGGTTTGCTTCCTGGCGGATCAATGATCGCGCCAGCGGCGATCAGCAGTTCAAGGAACTGAAGATCGTCCTTCTGATGCACCGTACCGGCGTACAGAAGCTTCTCACTCTCGTCGCGGACGTTGGCGCCGGCAATGATCAGCAGGCGCGCTTTTTCCAAGTACCCCCGCGAGATGGCCACGTAAAGCGGTGTGCTGTAGGGTTTATCTGCCGAGACGTTGATCTCGGCGCCCCCCATGATCAGATGTCGCAAGACTTTGGCAGAACCCCTTCGCACTGGTTCATCGTCGTTGGCGCGAACGTCTGCACCGGCGTGGACAAGGAGCCGCACAACTTCGGGATGGCCGGCCTTGACGGCGGCCAGCAATGCCCGGTTGCCCTGGGCGTGGACGTTGGCTCCCGCCAGCAACAGCTGCCGCACAACAGGAGCGTGCCCATGCTCGCAGGCCAGGTTAAGCGGCTCATCATCATGGATGTGAAGATTGGCCCGGCAAGCGAGCAATTCGATGACCAGTAGCAAGTGCCCGCCCTTGGACGCATGGCGGAGCGCGTACTCGTCGTTCCCATGGATGTCCACGCCGTTTCGCTGCAGGTAGCGCACAACCTCCAAATGTCCGCGTGTCGCCGCGCCCTTTAGGGGGCCGTCGCTGTCGGCGTGGAGGTCAGCTCCACGCCATTGCAAGTGCTTGACGACATCCAGATGCCCGGCACTGGCTGCCGCAGTTATGGGGCATCCGTCATGCCGCGTCTCAGGTGACGAAATTTCGTTCGCTTTGGCGTCGGCACCTGAATTAAGCAGCAGCGCAACGGTCGGAAGATGGCCGACCCAGCAAGCGCGCCGCAAAAAATAGTTGTTCTTCGTCTGAACATCTACCTGCCCGGTAGCGAGCAATGATTCAACTGCCGTCTTGTCACGGCGCTGGATAGCTTTTTCGATTCCCTGAACGATGTCCGTTTCGGCTTTATCGGTCATCTATTATTCGAGCATGCCTTGAAATTGTTCGGGAGGCAAGTGCTGTGAAGTCGCAGCGCCCGCTACGGCCATCGCCTCACGCGCAGGATGAAGAGAACGCCGGCGAATTGCACTATGTCCATTGTCCATCAGGTCCGGCGTACCTGACCGACGTGCTTGAGCGGCTTCCAACGCAGCCGGACAGCCCCCGCTCACCCGACGCGAGCGGGCCAACAATGACGATAGCGAGCGTGATGAAGCGATTTTGAGGGGCTGCCACACATCCCCTGCAAGTTCGACTGGACGTGGTCGCTAGACAAGGAATCGGGCTTATTCGCGTGCATGGGCCGCGCCGCAGACTACAACAGCGTTTCGTAGTCTTCCTGGCTCCGAACAACACGGATGCGCGCAAGGTCGGGCGGGGCCGCATTCAAGCAACTCCTGCCGTTCACGCTCCGTCCCGTCGGCGATCACCAGATTTGCTTGAATCTTCGGAGCGGCCGCCTCTAGATCTGCTCTGGTCGGGTAGGGAATGGCCAACCAGCGCCCGCAGCGCGGCTCGGCTCGCGTGCAGGCTGCCGCCCGTCAAATCCGACTGGACCATCACGACGCCGCCCGACAAGCCTGCCTGGGTGAGGTCACGCCGCACATACTGTGGTGCGCTGGGCGGAACTCGAAACCGTATTCCGAGACAAGCGCCCCTCCAGCTGCCACGATATCCTCTGCGAGCGCCGGATTGGAAGAAGGCGCGACGGTCTGCAATCCATGTGCCAGAACGGCCACAGTGTGTCCACCTGCACGTAGGCAGGCTTGGTGCGCCACTGAGTCACAACCAATTGCCAAGCCGCTGACAATAGAACGCCCTTGATCGTGCAGAAATTTCGTGACGCGCGCGGTGATTATTTCCCCATGACGGGTAGGCTCACGAGTGCCGATAACGGTCACGGTGGGCTGATGCCGCACGAAGCCTGCCAAGCACGTAGATTAGAAAAGGATTGTCAGGCGACTCTGCATGTTGGGACGGGTACTCGTCATCGAGTACAGTGATGCCCGCCGGATGTGCCGGTCGTCGACTACGAACCGATGAAACCGCCAAAATGATTACACCAAACCTGTGATCGCGAGGTGGGGCGCACATCGCACGTGTAGTCGACTACAAAAACGTGATACAAGTGCATTTCTGAAACCGTGCTGTAGATGGCGCCAAGGGTCGTGGGTTCGATCCCCGCCAGCCGCGCCAAGCTGTCATCTTGCCGTTGATTCATGCTGAATCTGAGACTGCGGCAGGCTGCCAAACACCTTGCACGAAGGTGTTCAGTCCCGCATCCGAGATCCACGGCTCAGCACCAGAAACAGTTCATTGCGGAGCATCCCATTCGCCGCCCTGCCTATAGAGTTCCCCGATCAACATGATCAGGAGCGTAGATATGACCAAGCGTACCCAGTCCAACCAAGCGGCAGAGGCCGGCAGTTCTTCGCAAAATCCGATGGAGCAGACCCGGCAGAACCTGGCGAACTACGCGCAGGGGACATCTGCGATCCTGCGCGGTGCGGAGTCGTTCCACCGCGTCCAGCAGCAGACGTTTCAGCGCGTCGCTCTGGCCCACCAGCAGGCCACCGAGAGATTGCGCGATGCAACCTCGCCAGCTGAAGTGATGGGCGTGCAGTCACAGCTGATGCTTTCCGGTTTGCAGGATCTCACGCAGTACATGCAGGAGCTGCTGATGGCGGCGGTCAAGGTCCAGAGCGAAATGATGTCCACCTCCGGCGACTCAGCCGACTCAGCCGCCAGTTCTGCCTCAGCCACGTCGTCAAGCGCGTCGGCTGCGGCGAGACCCGCTGTTCAGCAGGCGGAGCGTGCCACGGCAGCGGCAATGCCGATGTTTCAGGCATGGCAGGACATGATGATGAGCTCCCTGAACGGTTCGGCGGCAAGCCGCACACACTGACGTCGTTCATTCGTCGTCCCCAAAGAGGTCGCTCAACTTTTTTTCGCTGTCCGAAGCAGCACTGGAGGGCATCGGGGTGCCCTTCGGATACTCCTCGGCGATCCGGTCCTCCCAGTAAGTCGCTGGGTTGGGAGCACTGCACAGGCGCCGATACACCTCTTCGGGAACATGCTTGTAGGCCAGGATGGACTTGTTTTCCCAATGCAGGTCCAGCTGCAGCGAGGCGGAGTCGTAGACCGCCTTTCTGATGCGGCCGCCGGTGAATATCTTTGTCGGCATGTCCGAAGCTCCTGATAGAGCGCAGACCGGGGTTGAATGCGCGAGGTCTTCAAGAATAGCGCGTTCGAGATCGGCAGAGGCGGCCTATCGTGTCGCCAGGGCAAAACGCGCTTCGATGCCCGGCCGGTCCATGGACTGGCCGATGAAGACGATGGCGTCGGACGCCGGCGCGTCCGACGCCGTAATCTCCAGTTGCCCCAAGCTGTACTGCACAAGGCACGGTTGGCCGTCTACCTGAACAAAGCCCTTGGCTCGCCATACGTTGTCCGCAAGCGCGCCAAAGAATTCCGTCACGCCGTCCCGGCGCGCATTGCGGCCCGCCGCAACCACAAAGGATTGCGCGGGGGCGTCCGCATGCGGATCGTGTTGGTGCTGGTGGTCGTGATGGTCATGACCGTGATGATGCTCATCGGCGGCGCCCCGCGGCAATCCCACCGGACCCAGGTGGGCCAACTCCTCGCGTGTCTTTTCCAGCAGCTCGGACGCGCTCGCCTGGAACAGCCGGTCCGCTGGAACCCGACCTCTTTCGGCGAAGAGCAGCAACGCATGTGGGTTCAGTTCACGAATCCGCCGGGTCGTTGCTTCCACCTGATCCAGGTTGGCCAGATCGATCTTGTTGGCAATCACGATATCCGCGGTCTCGATCTGATCGAGGTAGAAATCGCCCAGCATCGACTCGAATTTGGAAAACTTGGCTGTGTCGACCACCGTCACCAGCGGCCCAATCTCCAAGCCATGGTCCTTGGACGACTCCGCAAGGGTTTGCAGGAGTTCACCCGGTTGGGCAATTCCGGTGGCTTCGACGATCACGCGCTCGACATGGGATTTGTCTCGCAGCTCCTCCACAGCCAGGAGCAGCGAACCCCTCAGCGTGCAGCACAGGCAGCCCGAATTCAATTCGATGACGTCGATGTTCTGGCCTCGCAGGATATCGCCGTCGATGCCGACCTCGCCGAATTCATTGACGATCACGGCGGTCTTCATCGTGTTGCCGGCTTCAGCCAGCAGATGCTTGGCCAGGGTGGTCTTGCCCGAGCCCAGGAAGCCGAACAACAGATTCACATGCACGGTTGTTACTCCAACCCGCTGCGGGCTAGGTCGCGATCGACACGGCAGCCGCCTCGGCGACTCGCGCCTTGCGCTCCCGCGCCGAAAACGTTTCGCCCGAAAAGTTCATCCCATCGACAAAAATCGTCTGGAACTCGGGGCGTGCTGCCAATGCGACGTGCTCAATGGACTGCGCCAACTCAAAGGCGCGCAGGCGTTCGGTCTCTGACAGCAGGGCCATCTGGGCGCCGATGGCCGCCGCGTTGCCCATGTACGTGATCCGCTCGACCGGCAACGCCGGCAGCAGCCGGATCTTCACCGAGCTTTCGATGTTGATGTAGTTGCCGAACCCGCCGCACAGCATCAGCTCGTGAATGTCGTCATTGCTGATCTCCATCACGTCACGCAACATCAGAATGCCGGAATAGATCGCGCTCTTGGCCAGCTGCAGTTGCCGGATATCCGCTTGCGTGATGGCAATGTCGTGGTCGCGGCCGGCCGCGTCTTTCCAGACCAGGACGAACTGACGGCCGCCCTGGCCGCGGCAGATTCGCTCCTGCAACCGCGGCTCCAAGGGCGTGCTGCCTTCACGGCGCAGGAGGCCATTGGAGTCGATGATCTGCGCATCCAGCATCTTGGCGCAAGCATCGATCAGCCCCGATCCGCAGATGCCGATGGCCGGGGCGTCGCCTATCACCTTGCAGGTAACGTCATCGGCGATCTCGACTTTTTCGATGGCGCCCACTGCGCCGCGCATGCCATGCCGGATTTGCGCGCCCTCGAGCGCAGGACCGGCTGGCGCCGAACAAGCGTACAGCTTGCCCTTGGAGCCCATCACGACTTCGCCGTTGGTTCCTATGTCGACCAGCGCACGAATTTCGGTGCTTTCGTAGATCCGCGTGGCCAACACACAAGCCATCGTGTCGGCGCCAACGAAGCCGGCCACGATCGGCAGCAGGCAGATCATCGCGTTGGGTGCCGCCTTCAAAGGCAACTCGCGGGCCGGATAGACCAACAGGTCACGCACTGCCGGCGCGTACGGCGCCAGGCCGACGTAGCTGACGTCAATGCCCAGAAAGATGTGGTGCATGCAGGTGTTTCCCACCACCACGATCTTGTACAGGTGGCCAGGCGCAACATGGGCCTGGGCGCAGGCGTCCTTGATGAACTCGTTGATGCCGCTCAAGATCTTGCCGCGCAGCGTGGCGAGCTTCGTTTCGTCGAACTGCGCGTAGGCAATTCGCGACATCAGGTCGCCCCCGTATTGAGCCTGCGGGTTCAGGCCGCCAACGGCCGCAAGTTGCTCACCGGTATGCAAGTCCATCAGCGTGCCGACGATGCTCGTGGTCCCGATGTCAAAGGCCATGCCGTAGCATTGCGCCGCCGTGTCGCCCACCTCGATATCGACGACCTCGGTATTGAAGGTGGTGACGGTGAGCTTGCCCTTGTCCTTGCGCAGCAAGGCCGGCACCTTGCGCAAGATGTCGAGCGACAAGCGACGCTCGACGGTCTTCGGCAGGCAAGCAAGAATCTCTTCGACATCCGAGGTCTGGTGATGCTCGCCCACCGGAGTCTTGGCGGTGATGACGTGCTTCACGACCCCGGAGTCCAGATGCAGGCGCGAGTCGCCGGCGAAGTCGGCTTGCCCGGCCAGAATCTGGAAACCCGATTCGGCTTTTGGCGGCATCGGCGAGATCAGGCAGTCAGACACCGCGTGCGTCTGACATGCCAGGCGAAAGCGCTCCTGCACCTCTTCGTGGCCGAGCTGCAAGGTGTCCTGCAGCGTCGGCGGGGAGACCTCGCCTGCCAGCACCTTGACACGGCAACTGCGACAGCGCCCGCGTCCGCCGCAGGTTGCGTCCATCTCCACGCCTGCCAGGCGAGCCGCGTCCAGCAACGTACCCTCTGCGGAAGATGCCTGGGTTTTCTCTCCGGTCGGGGTGACGAAGCGGACGGTACTTGCCATGTCGTCAGGCCCAGGCTGTGCGGGGCTCCTGCACCAGCTTCAGCGCCAGTTTGACGGCGGCGACGGCGTCGCGGCCCCAGCCGTCGGCTCCGCAACTGGTGGCCCACTCCTGCGAAGTCGGAGCACCGCCGATCAGGATCTTCACCTTGTCGCGGTGTCCGGCCTTTTCGAACTCCTCAATAGTCACTTTCTGGTAGTACACCGTGGTCGACAAAAGGGCGGAGAAACCAACCAGGTCCGCCTTGTTCTCCAGGGCCGTGGAGATGAATCGATCCGGATGCACGTCGGTGCCCAGGTTGATGACGTTGAACCCGGCGTTTTCGAGCATGATCGTGACGATCGACTGGCCGATGTCGTGCATGTCGCCGAGCACGGTGCCCATGACGAAAGTCCCGACCGGCTTCTCCTTGTTGGCCGCCAGCAGCGGCCGGATCAGCGCCAGCCCGGCCTTCATGGCACGCGCCGTAATCAGCATTTCGGGGATGAAGATGATCTGCGCGCTGAACCGGTCGCCCTGCACGTCAAAGCCAGGGAACAATCCATCGTCCAGGATCACGCGCGGGTTGATCCCGGCCTCGATCGCTTCGCGCACCCGTTTGTCGGTGTACTTGTGGTCGCCCTCCTCCACGGCCTCCCACAAGGTTTGCCACTCCCAGCCGGCTGGCGCACGTTCTTCCCAGTTTTTCGGGGTCTTGAGGACTGGTTCTTCAATCTCGTCGGACATATTGTTCCTCGTGGGTCTCGGTTCGCATCAGTTCAGGGGCCATTTCCCATAAACACCAAAATCCTTCTGTGCCTCGAACATCGCCATGATGTTTTGAATCGGCACATCGGCCATGATGTAGTGGGAAGGCGAGAAGACGTAGCCTCCACCCGGCGCCAGGTTCTGAAAGCAGTCCAGCACACCCTTGCGCACGTCTTCCACCTGCCCGCGAGGCAGCGTGTTCTGGACGTCGAAGCCACCGCACAGCGCAATCTTGTCGCCGTACTTCTGCTTGATGTTCGCCTTGTCCTTCAAGCCGCCGGTGGGTTGCATCAGCCCGGAAAGATTTGCACCCAAGTCGATGATGTCTTGCAGGATCGGCGAGTAGTCGCCGCAGGAGTGGAACTTGATGAAGATCTCCGGGTTCTCCTTCCTGAACGCATCGAACATTTGCTGGAGTCTCGGCTTGGCGAGCTTGCGCCACATCTTGGGCGACAGCATCATCGATTGCTGCGCGCCGACGTCGTCGCCCATGCGGATCATGTCCGCGCCCTCGCGGATGGCATTGATTCCAAGGGCCGTGTAGTACTCGGTCAGTCCGTCCAATACGCCATCGATCAGATCGGGCTCGTCAGCGGTCATCAGGAAGAAGTTTTGCGTGCCGACGATGTGGGCGTAGGCGGCCTCGATCAATGTCGACGACAGGTCGACGATGATGAAGTAATCCTTCTTGTACTGGTCGCACAGTGCCTTGATCGGATCCAGCAGGCGGCGGTCGTCGGGGTCGGGCCATTTCATCTTGGCCAGCTGCTCCATCGACGTCACCGGGTGGCTCTTCGGAAAGTTCTCAGGCACGACCTTGGCCGGGCCCCAGAATTCCTGGGTTTTCTTGAATTCGACTTCTTCCTCGTGCGTTCGACCTTCCAGGCCGCTCTTGCCGTAGCCGACGCCAAAGTGGTTGAACCAGGTCTCGCCGATCGCAATCGGGCGATGCGAAAACTCGGCGTTGATGCCGATCTGGTAAATGATCGCGTCGTTGCCCAGTCGCAGCTCGAGCGATGGATCGTGGCCGAGGCCCGTACCGGTCTTTTCGATGCCGAAGACACGCGCAATCTTTTCCTTTGCCTCGTGCTTCATCCGGTACAGGACCGATACCCGGTCGACAGGTTCGCGTCGAAGCGTGCGGATAAACCGCTCACGTGGAAGCAGCTCTTTCATGGGATTCTCCTGGTGATGCGCCTAGGCGGCGACCGGCGTTTTCGCGGCGGCCTGCGCGGCGGCGTTGGCCTTCTTGGCTGCGGCAGCGAGACCCCGGGTGTACTTGAGGTACTTCACCGAGTACTCGTCTTTCCCGAGAAGCGCGTTGGTCGCAAACATGAAGTCGTTGAATTCGCGCGATGGATTCATGATCGGATCGATCATGAGGGCGTCGCATCCGGCAACGATGGAAAGCGCGACGAAAGTGAAATTCAAGGTCTTGCGTTCGGGCAGCCCGAACGACACATTGCTATGACCGCCGAAGATGTGCACCTCCGGATAGAGCTTGCGCACCTCGGCCACAGCGTCGATATAGTGCCCACCGAAGTCCGGTCCGGCGCCGATCGGGAACACCAGCGGGTCGAGGTAGCGGTCATCCATCGGTATGCCGCCTTTGTCCATCAAATCCATGCAGCCGACGAGATTGGTGACGCGCTGCTTGGCGTCCTGCGGCATCCCGTTCTTGCCGCTGGCGTTCGCGAACAGGATCGCGTTGCGTTCCTTGGCCATTTCCACCAGGATCTGGCGTCCGTCTTCGAGGTTGACCGAGTTGATGGCCGGCCGGCTCTTCTTTGCGTCATGCGCCTCCAACCCGGCGCGTATGGTTTCCGGATCGGACGAGTCGATGGCGAGAATGGAGTCGGTGATGCCCTGTGCGGTCTGGACCAGCCAGCGGATCCACTCCTTGCGCTCTTCCGGGTACACGGACATCTCATCGACGCACAGGTCGATGATGTGCGCGCCATGCCGCTCCTGGTTCTTGATCGCCCACTGGATGTAGTTCATGTCCTTGCGCCGGCACGCTTCGCCGATATGCGGAATGTTGAAGCCCGCCCGCTTGTTGGGCTCCTCCGGAATGATCGAAGTCACGTCCAGCACGCGCCTGTTTCCATCGAGGTCGGTGTAGCCGATGCCGACCTTGCCGTCCTGCTGTATCACCTTGGGGCTGGTGATCTTGATCTTGCGGGTGGCGTTGAAGTTCTCCCCGATGATGACCAGCCCGTCTCCTGCAATGCTCATATTCCGGCTCCTTCTTTTCAGTTAAATGTTGCGATTGACTCGGCTGTGAACGCCTGAGCCCGAATGACGTGACCGTGACTCTGGAGCCCGGAATGCAACAGCCTCAGGTTCGCCTGAAGGCGCGGCAAAACACCCTTCTCCCTCAAATCCACCGAGAGAATATACCATGAATATACTTTCCAGGCCTGCGTCTTACTGGGGGGTGCTTTGCGCCAGGGCACTGGCTTTGATGGCCTCATACTGCGCCTCGAGCTCAGCAGCGACTTCGCGCACCACATCCTTGGCCGCTCCGGTGCGCTCCACCTTCTCGCCCTTGTTCCAACCGGCAATGTAGTCGTCGGTCGCCCCTAGATCGCGCTTGGTCGCCACCATGTCGATCAATTCGATGAAGCGTGGGGAGAGCGGCTGTTTCTGCATGGGTTGGCCCGGGTCACGCGCGTCGACCTGCGAAGGGATTTCGTGCCAGTAAGTAATCTGATAAACCGCCATAGCGTTTGCTCCTTGGGTGATGAATACGAGACACTGATTTGGTGAATATACACGTTATATTTGAATTGCAGAACGTACGACTGCCGGCGCCGGCCGGCTCGAAGAGGGCAGATCACTGCCTCAGCTGCACTGATTCGCGCGAACGGAGGGCCAACGCACGCTGAGCACTCTGGACCGTGTTGTGCAGCAGCATCGTCACCGTCATGGGGCCGACCCCGCCCGGCACCGGCGTGATGTGGCTCGCCTTGGCGGCCACCGCCTCGAAGTCCACGTCTCCGACGATGCGGCCGTCCGCCAGCCGGTTGATGCCGACATCGATCACCACGGCGCCGGTCTTGACCATCTCCGCCTTGATGAGTGCAGGCTTGCCCGCGGCGACGATCAGGATGTCGGCGAGGATCGTGAACTGGGCGAGGTCGCGGGTCTTGGCGTGACAGATGCAGATCGTCGCGTTCTGCTGCATCAGCATCAGCCCCATGGGCTTGCCGACAATATTGCTTGCGCCGACGACGACGACGTTCTGCCCTTCCACCGGAATGTTCTCGTGCGCCAGCAGATGCTGCACGCCATACGGCGTGCACGGCGGAAAAACCGTATCGCCCACCACCAACGCGCCCACGTTGTAGAGGTGGAAGCCATCGACGTCCTTGGTCTGCGATATGGATTCGAGAATGGCGCGCACGTTCCAGTGCGGCGGCAGGGGCAGCTGCACCAGGATCCCATGGACCGAAGGATCGTTATTCAATTCATCGATCAGCTGCAGAACATCGGCAGCCTTGGCGCTGGAATCGAAGCGGTGGCGGCGCGACTCGATTCCGATATCGGCGCATGCCTTCACCTTCTTGTTGACGTACACCTGAGAGGCCGCATCGTCTCCGACGAGGATCACCGCCAAACCGGGCAGCATTCCGTGCGCATTGAGCGCGGAAACCTGGACCGCCAGTTCGCCGCGGATTTTTCTTGCGATCGCGTTGCCGTCAATGATCTTGGCACTCATTTCACCGTCCATTCACAGCTGCACGACCCCCCAACGCGCGTCGAGAATGGGTTGATGAATTGCAACCAGTCACACAGCAGTGTTCAGCGACGGATGTCTTCAGTCAATCTCGTTTAGCTCATGACAGTCATGCGGCAAACGCAGATTGTTCTCACTGGCAACCGGCTTGGCTGGAGATCAAGTCACGCGAGGGCCCCCGCATCCCCCTCTCGAACCCTCGGCGACTCCAGCACGCCAGTGGCCATGTCCAAACGAACCTGTTGAACCAGAAAGTCCCGCAACGCGGCCACACGCTTGGATCCGCGCATGTCCCCCGCATAGACCAAATATGCGCTGAAGGAAGGAGTCTCGGTATCGATCAGAACTTCCTGCAAGTCCGGCGTCTCTTCGACGATGTAAGACGGCAGCGCAGCGATTCCAAGGCCACTTTTCACCGCACGGTACATCGCATAGACGTTGTTCACTTTCAAAGCGGCCCGGCGCTCATCGCCCGGGTCGCGGCCGGCCTGAAGTATCCAGTCGAAGTTCTTCAAAGGCGTTTGCGGACCCCCGCCGTAGACGATCAGTTCGTGGTGGTCGAGGTCTTTGAGCGAGGTGGGGGTCCCATTTGCCGCCAGATAGGATTTGCTGGCGTACAGACGGTATCGCAAGCTCATGAACCGCTGCTGGATCAGGTCTCCCAGGGTCTGCTCTTCGAAGCGGATCGCCACATCCGCTTGACGCGACAGCAGGTCGAGTTCCGGCGAGTCGACCAGCAGAACGGAAATGGCGATTTCAGGATAAAGCTGATGAAAACGGGAGATCCGCGAGGAAAGCCAGGCCGAGCCGAACGCCACCGTCGTGGTGATGCGCAGCGGCCCCTCGGCCTGTGCTCGGCTTTCGGCGATCTTCTCCAGCGCGTTCGTGAGCAGGCCCTCCATTCCTTTAACGGCTTGGAGGAAGGTTTCACCGTGCTCGGTCAGACGAAGGCCGCGCGCATGACGATAAAAGAGGGATAGCTTGAGCGACGCTTCAAGCGCACAGACCTGGCGGCTCACGGCCGATTGGCTGAGCTCCAACAGGTCGGCTGCCCTGGTGAAACTGCCTGCTTCCACCACTGCCAGGAAAATCGGAAGGCGATTCCAGTCGACAAGGTGATAAGGGTTAGTCATCGGCTGATGGAACTTTCAAAAGACGGTGTCCTGGCTGCTGTTGGCTCGCTCGGCCGGCAGCTCAAAAACGAAGCGGGCGGGTCGAAAACGCCCGCCTTCTAGCCGTTCTTATTCAAGGTCGTGATGATGGTACGTTTTGGCCTGATGACCAACGGGGGATTCCCCGTCAGCCATGCGTTCTACACATTGCTGTCATGCACCCAGCAGATACGATTCCCACGCTGTCCGCCGGGCAACGCGCGGGAGCCATCACAATAGCGGCAATCCCCCATGTTCCTGGTGCATGACAATACTTCGACGGTGCCGGAGGCATCTGCTAGATTCGCGCCGATGCGCGTGTCTTGATGGGCATTGTCATGCAGCGGCATGACCGCCAAGAAAATTCCAGAGCAACCAAGTTCCAATTTCCGGCGTTGTTCTAGCCCGATTCGAATCTCAAGAACACGTATGGATTTGGCCGGGGCCAGCGCCCCAAGTGCGAAGTGAATGCCAGAGGGTGAGCCCTTTGACGCAAAAGGAGACAGCATGGATGTCAGCACGCAAGATGGCCTGGGCACGAAGTTGCCGGGCGCGAGGGATGACCTGGGCACGCAGTTGGCGGCTTTGAAGGGGGCCAAGCTGATCAAGAGCTTTTGCTACACGTGCCCGTGGCAGTGCCCCACCGAAGTGCTGGTGCGCGACGGCAAGGTGGTGTATCACAAGGGCAACCCGGCCTCGCCCAACAATATCGGCTCGCGCTGCGCCAAGGGGATGGCCAGCTCCTACTTGCCCAGCGACCCCGACCGGCTGAAGTATCCAATGCTGCGTACCAACCCGAAGGGGCAGCCTGGGCAGTTCAAGCGCATCTCGTGGGACGAGGCCTTTCAGTTCATTGCCGACAAGCTGGCACTGATTCGAGACAAGTGGGGCCCCGAGGCGGTGGCCTACACCTGCCACCACGACCCCAACACGGTGTTCTTCCGGCACTTGCTGGGCGACCTGTACGGCACGCCCAACAACTACACCCACACTTCGGGGTGCGAGCAAGACCGCCGCTCGGCCTGCCTGACCTTGTTCGGGCACGTGTTTCCGATGCACGACTTTGCCAATTCGCGCTACGTCATTCTGTGGGGGATGAACAACCTTGGGGCCAACCAGGGGTTGTGGGAAAGCCGGGCCCTGATCGAGGCCAAGAAAAAGGGTGCGCGCCTGATCGTGATCGACCCGAACTTCACCGAGACGGCGCAAAAGGCCAACGAGTGGATTCCCATCCGCCCGGGCACCGACGGCTCCATGGCGCTGGCGATGTGCCGCGTGATCATCGAAGAGGAGCTGTACGACCGCGACTTCGTATCGCGCTATTGCGAGGGCTTCGATGGCTTTCGCCAGCACCTGCGCGACAAGGGCTACACGCCCGAGTGGGCCGAGCCGATCTGCGGCGTCCCTGCTGACACCATTGCCCGCCTGGCGCGCGAGTTCGCCACCACCAAGCCGTCCATGTCGGCCATCTTCAAGGGCTCGGGCTACTACACCAACGGAACGGACGCGGGGCGGGCCTGCTTCATCCTGAACGCCCTGTGCGGCGAGCTGGACAAGCCGGGCAACTTGAACTTGAAGGACTGGGCTCCGCTCACGGCTCCGGTGAAAATTCCCGATTCGGCCAAGACCCTCCCGCAAAAGCCGCCGCTGCACATCGCCATGGGCTACCCGCTGGCCCCGGACCTGCCCAACTCGCGCCTGCCCGACGCGGTCATCAATGGCAACCCCTATCCGGTCAAGGGCTTGTTCGTGCAGTCCACCAATCCGGTGATGAGCGACCCCAACCGCGATCGGGTGCAGGAGATGTTCCGCCACCTGGAGCTGGCCGTCGCCATCGAGCTGTTCATGAGCGAGACGGCCCTGGAGTGCGACATCGTGCTGCCCGAGACGTCCTTCTACGAGCACGCCGAGATCCGCCAAGGCATGTGGCTGGGCGCCCAGGTGATCCTCTGCCAGCCGGCGGTGCCGCCGGTGGGCGAAGCCAAGCCGCTGTACGACATCGTCAAGGGTCTGGCGGCCAAGATGGGTTGGGCCGAGCACTTTCCCTATGAGAAGTGGGAGGACTGGGGCGAACTGGTGCTCGAGAACGTGCCGATCAGCCTGGCCGAGCTGAAGGAGGCGGGCTTTTGGGCCGCCCCGGTGCGCTACAACCGCGTGGCCGATGGGCTGGCCACGCCCTCGGGCAAAGTGGAGCTGCGCTCGCAGGCCTATGCCGACGCGGGCTTCGATCCCTACCCGGTCTACACCGACCGCTCGGTGATGCCCGATGCGCAGTACCCGCTGCAGCTGACCCACTCCAAACTGAGCATGCACTGCAATATCGTGACCCAGAACAACCCGTTCCTGATGGAGATCTGCGGGGAAAACTGGGTGGAGATCAATCGCATCGATGCGCTCAAGTACGGGGTGCAGGACGACAGCTATGTCATCCTGGAGTCGCCCAAGGATCACATCCGCATCAAGGTCAAGGTGGTGGAGGGGCTGGTGCCCGGCTGCGTGAGCGTGCGCCACGGCCACGGCTTCGGGCACTGGGCGATGGGCTCGGTGGCCAAGGGCAAGGGGGCGCACTCCAATAACCTGATGGACACCCACACCAGTCCGATCAGCGGTGCCAACTGCTACAACGAGTGCAAGGTGCGCATCCGCGCGGCCGCCTGAAACCGCCCTTCCCCGAATACCCAGAAACTGGAGAGCAACGTGCAACACGGCTTCTATTTCGACAGCGAACGCTGCGTGAAATGCCACGCCTGCGAGATCGCCTGCAAGACCTGGAACGAGGTGGAGATCGGCCCGCGCTGGCGCGAGGTGGTCAAGATCGAGTCGGGCATCTTCCCCGAAGTCAAGGCACTGAACGTGTCGATGGCCTGCATGCATTGCGGCGATGCGCCCTGCAAGACCGCCTGCCCGGTCAGCGCCATCAGCAAGAGCGCCGAAAACGGCATCGTCACGGTCGACCAGAACAAGTGCATCGGCTGCGGCTTTTGCTCCTGGGCCTGTCCCTTTGGCGCACCCCAGCTCTCAGCAGCAGCCGGCAAGATGGAAAAGTGCAACTTCTGCCAGACCCCCGGCAAGGTACGCCCCCTTGGGATGCCGCGCGCCTGCGAGGAGATCTGCCCCACCGGGGCCATCCAGTCAGGGCCGGTCACCCGCCTGGCCACCCAGGGGCGCATGAACGCCGCCCGCAGAACCGGCGGCAACACCGCCGGGCTGCCCGCCATCGTGCTGGACGCCCAGCAACGCTTCGGCAGCCCGGGCTGAGTCTGGAACCCGGCCGCGCCAGGCTATCGTCAACTCCATTTAGCCGTCCACCCCAACGCGAGTGCCGCCAGCACGAGCTTTGCCGGGTGCTGGAGATCGACCTCCGGCAAAGCCCGATGAAACTCCGGCCAGCGTTGCGGCTGCGCCGCCAGCCCCGCAGCCATGCAGGCACCTTGATGCCGTAGCGACTGACGCACGGCGCCGGCAGGCAAGATGCCGTGCCGCAGCCGATCCAGCAGGGTCGCCGTCGCGTAAGCCGCCGCGGCAACCATCGGCTCGTAGACCACGGCCTTGCAGTTGGACTTGAGCAGGCGCAATGGCGCTTCTGAGAGGTACGGCGCTATATCGTCGAGAAATGTTTCTTCATTGAGCCCGAACCTTGCCAGCGCATGGAAGATGCTGCGCGCGTAGCTGGGCTCCAGGCCGTTTTGCCACCTGAGCGCCTCGAGGGTCGCCTCGCGCACGGCCATTCCGATCAACTCGCCGGTTCGCACGCCGGTACTGACGCTGGTGAGCGTGCTTGCGGACTCGCTCACGCTGGCGATGCAGAACTGGTCGGTGTTGGTGCCGGTTGCGAATTCAGGCGAATACTTGCTGCGCACGGCGAGCCGCTGAAGTGCTGCGCCTTTTGCCTCGGTGATGACCATGATGACGGCGGCCATCGCCCCGGGGCTCAGCCTCTGATTGATGAGGACCTTGGTATTGATGGTGCCGGCGTAGCGCTCCACTTGATGAAAGCCGCTGGGCCCCTCCTGCCATGTGGTCGGATCGCCCGCGCAGGCCGCATTGCCGCCAACGCCGGCGGTCACGATGGCCGTGACCGACAGCTCGCCACATTGATGCTCGACGATGCTCGCGAGGTTCATGTTTGCCGCTGTGCCCATCATGGCGACCGCCGATGGATCCAGCCCCGCCTCCTCGCAAGTCCGGTCGTGGTACCTGGCTAGTCCGTCACTGTGAATCAGCCCGTGCCGTTCGACGTGCGCGGCGGCCTCGCAGCTCTGGTGATTGAGCAGAAAGCCGAGCGACTCCGTCAGGCCGCCATTGCGGAACGAGGTGCTCAGCACGACATGAGGCTGCAGGAGTTCCGTCATGAGAAACCTTCCGGCGCGCTGGATCCGGAAGGTTTCGGTCTCGCGCAGCACTTCACGCAGCAGCATGACAGCTCTCCTGTGGCGGGCAGGCCCCTTCGCAAAGGCGTTCACGTCCACCGCCGAAAGCCATGTGACGCTGCTCAGTCAAGGCGCCGCCCAAAGCAAGAAGATGACCCCGATGGACAGGCCGACCGCCACCAGCCCGGTGATGGCGGACACCGTCATGGCCAATGCGACGTCGCCGTCCATCTCTCCGGCCGGCGGATCGCGGCTGTCGCCTAGCCACAGGTCGGTGACGAGAACCCCCTGTTTCCAGATCGGGCCAACCAGCCGGCGCTGAATCGCGCCCGCCGCGGCGGCCTCGCTCCAACCGGAGTTGGGACTGGGCAGGCAGCCATGCTGTCTCCAGCCGACCACCAGCGCCTTGCGCGCCGAGCACTGCGGAACGAGCGTGGCGGCCGCCGCGATCAACAACCACGAGAGACGAGCCGGGATCCAGTTGAGCACGTCGTCCATGCGCGCACTGAACCAGCCGAAACGCAAATAGCGCTCCGACTTGTTGCCGACCATCGAGTCCAGGGTGCTGAACACCTTGAACAGCAGGATGCCGGGCAACCCCGCGACCACGTACCAGAACAAGGGGCTGACGTACCCATCCGCCAGGTTCTCGCTGACGCTCTCCATGGCCGCACGCCTGCACTCGGCGAAACTCAAGTTCTCGGTATCGCGGCCGACCAGCATCGAAGTGGCGAAGCGTGCACCCGCAAGATCTTTGGCACGCACCGCCTTTTCCACTTCCCACGCGTGTTCAAGCAGGTTGCGCAGGGCCAGCAGGGAGTAGACGATGAACAGGTGAACGGCCAGCGCGAGGAGGTGGCTGCGCCGACCCAGCCACCACACGGCGCCGCCAAGGAGCACGCACCAAAGCACGAGCATCAGCAGCGCCAACAGGATGCCGCCGCCATAGCCATCGAGTCCGACCCGGCGCAGGCCGCGCTCGAAAAAGTCGACCGTGTGGCCCATGAGGCGGATCGGATGCAAGCGATACTGCGGATCGCCGATCAGCAGATCGAGCAGGGCGGCTGCCGCGAGCAGACCCGCGGCAGGAAACAAGATAGTGCCTATGTCCACGGACCGCTCCGGCGGCATTTCGGGGTCATGGGCGCCTTCTCTCGCGCACCCGCTCCAGCTCTTCGCACATCGCGCCAGCGCCTTCGAGGATGCGTGGCGTCGGACGCCCGAGCGCATCGGTTTTCAGCAACACGAGGTTGCCGTTGGCGGTGGGCCGGAAGTCCGGCAGCTTGCGCCAGATCTCGAAGCCACTTTGCCCGTCGACCGCGGTGCCGGTTCTCACCACCGCCTCGGGGCGCGCCCTCACCACCGCCTCCGGGTCGACCGTAGGCACGAGCATGGGCTCGGCCGCAAATACGTTCGAGCCGCCGCACAGGCGGATGACGTCGCTGATGATCTGGTTGCCGTTGATCGTCAGAAGCGGCTTCTGCCACACTTGGTAGAAGAGGGGCACCGGCGGTCGGCGCGCATAGCGCGCTTCCAACTCACCCAGGCGCCTGCTGAATTCTTCCCCGGCCTGCCGGGCGACCGCCTCGGTGCCAGTCAGACGTCCGATGCGAATCAGCGCATCGGGAATATCGCGCAGCTTTTCGGGACGGCTGTAGAACATCGGGATGCCGAGCTTGCGAATCAGTTGCAGATGCTTCTCGGAATTGCCATGCAGCCAGACCAGGATCAGGTCCGGCTGCAATTTGACGATGGCCTCCAGATCCAGCAGTGCGTTGTCGCCGACGCGAGGGATCGCTTTTGCGGCTTCCGGATAGTCCGAATACTTGATCGCTCCCACTACCTGCGGTCCCGCACCCGCTGCGAAGAGCAATTCCGTCGTGTGGGGCGCCAGGCTCACGATGCGGCGGGCTGGCGAGGCAAGTCTGACCTCACGCAAATCGTCGTCGATGACCCGTATTTCGGACCGGACACCGACAGCCAGGAGGGCCAGGAACAAGCTGATCGCCCAGCTTTTCACTGGACAACCTCTGCGGGAGAAAACAGCGCCGCCACCGCCATGGGATTCGAGGGAAAGTAAGCGTGCAGGTATGACGCGTTGATGGAGCCGTTTCGATACCAGTGCTCGCCGGCGCCGTAGCGATGCGGTGCGCATTGCATCATGGGGGCCAGCGAAGTGCAAAACTCGGAATGATGAAAGGTGTGTCCGCGCAGCTCTCCTTGCGGCAGACGCAGTGACTGCAACCCGATCGCCGACAAACGCTCGCGCATGCGCACTGAGCCCGGCAGCAGGCCGGCCATGGCATGGGCCTCACTGTCGCGCGTGATCAAGGTCTCGGCCAGGGCCATCATCCCTCCGCACTCGGCGACGATCGGTCGTCCCGCCCCCGCAAAAGCCAGCACGCTACGCCGCCAGCGTGTGTTGCGCGAGAGCGCCTTGGCATGCAGTTCGGGGTAGCCGCCGGGCAGGTAGAGCGCGTCCGCCTCGGGAACAAGCTCGTCAGCGACCGGCGAGAAGAAGCGCAGCTCGGCGCCCATGTCCTCCAGGCAGTTCAAGTTGGCCGGATAGATGAATGAAAACGCGAGGTCGCGTGCCACCGCGATCTTGCGGCCGGCCAACGCTCGAGCGGGGCGGTGCGGCTCGGTGGCCGCGAAACTCACTGCTGGCGGCAGGCCAATGAATCCGGTTTGCGCGACAGCCGCCGCCCACTGGTCTAACGTGCGATCAAGCCCGGCGAGTTCCTCGCCCTGCACCAGGCCAAGGTGGCGCTCGGGCAGCGGCGTTTCAAAGCATGGCAGCGCCGCGAGCAATGGCAACCTGGGTTTGAGGCTGGCCGCCAGCATTTGGGCATGGCCGGGGCCGGCAACCCGGTTGGCGATGACGCCCGCGAACCAACCTTGCCGATAGGTCTGCATGCCCAGAGCCACCGCGCCGAATGTCTGCGCCATGGCACTGGCATCGATCACAGCGGCCACCGGCACGCCCAGGGTGTTGGCCAGATCCGCCCCTGACGGCTCGCCGTCGTATAGGCCCATGGCGCCTTCAATCAGGATCAGGTCGGCCGAACGTGCAGCCTGCGACAGCAGGGCCCGCGACTGCTCGGCCCCGACCATCCAGCAGTCGACGTTGAACACCGGTGCGCCGCTCGCAACCTCCAGTATCTTCGGATCCAGAAAGTCCGGGCCGGTCTTGAACACCCGCACCCGGCGCCCCTCGCGCGAGTGGTAGCGCGCCAGCGCGGCCACGACCGAGGTCTTGCCCTGGCCGGACGCCGTGGCACCGATGAAAAGGGCCGGGCACAGATGCGCCCTGCTCACAGCTCCACGCCCCTTTTGCGCATGCGCTTTCACTGCCCGCTCTTGAGGTAACGCCATGGAAGATCCCGTTCAGGTCGGCATGAAGATGCTTCGCTCGCCCGCGCTCACCCGAGTCACGGGATGGTGAAAGGCTCGAGACAGAGCGGCCTCCGTCATCACGTCTTCGATCGGGCCATGGTCGACAGTCCCGCCGTCCCGGTACAGGATGGCGTGGGTGGCGAAGCGCGCCGCAAGGTTCAGGTCGTGCATGGAGTAGACAACGGCCCGGTTGCCCTGCGCAGCCAGCGAAGCCAGGTGCTTCAATATGGTGATCTGATGATGCAGGTCCAGGTGCGCAACCGGTTCGTCCAGCAGCAGCAGCGGCGCCTGCTGCACCAGCAGGGCCGCGATGGCGACGCGCTGGCGCTCGCCTCCGGACAAGGTCGTGACATCGCGCTGCGCCATGTGCGCCAGCTCCATCTCTTCGAGCGCGCGCAGCGCCATGCGGCTTTCGGCTGCGCTCTCCCATGACCAGCGCGAAAGGTAGGGATGCCGTCCCATGACGACCAGGTCCAGCACCCGCGCGCTGAAAACGTCATGCACCGTCTGGGGCAGATAGGCGCGCAGCCGGGCGGCCGCGAGCGGCGCCAGCTCGTGCACGCAATGTCCCTCCAGCAAGATATGGCCGGCTGCCGGCTTGCGCAAGCCGACCACCGTGTTCAACAGCATCGTCTTGCCGGCGCCGTTGGCCCCGAGAATGCACCAGGTTTCGCCGGCGCGAATGTCGACCGAGAGGTCGCGCACCAAGGTCCGCTCGCCGGCGCTGATCGTGAGTTGGCGCAGCCGGAGCAGCGCGGTGGGCTCGGGTGTCATGGGGTCTGCCTGCGCATCAGCAGCAGCATGAACGTCGGCACGCCCAGCATCGACATCACCACCCCCACCGGCACTTGCTGGGGCGAGAAGGCGGTGCGCGCGACAGTGTCGGCCAATAGCAGCAGCGTGCCCCCGGCCAGAGCGCACGCGGGAAGAAGCACGCGCTGGTCATTGCCTATGACCAGCCGCAGCGCGTGAGGAACGATCAGCCCGACGAAGCCGACGGCGCCGACGGTGGTCACGGCGATGGCGGTGGCCAGAGATGCGACCAGAAGAATCGCGCGTCTGAGCGTCACCACGGGAACGCCCATGGCATGGGCGAGGTCGTGGCCGCGCAGCATCACGTTGAGTTCACGGGCCACCGGAACGAGCGCTAGCGTGGCGATCGGCAAGGCAATCAATGCGGCGCCATAGGTATCTGCGCCGCTGAGATCGCCCATCAGCCAAAACAGCATGCCGCGCAGTTTGCTTTCCGGTGCCACCACCAGGATGACGGTGATGATGGCGGACCATCCTGAAGCCAGGATCACACCGGTCAACAGCAGGCGCGGCGAGGCATCCGCTCCGCTCAGGCCCTGCCGCTGCCCGAGGTCGCGCGAGGCAAAGGTGAATACCAGCGCCACTGTGAGCAACGCCCCGATGAAAGCTCCGGCATTGACGAAGAAGCCGGCCAGCCCGAGCAGCATCGCACCGAGCGCACCCACAGCGGCCCCGCTCGACAGACCGAGCACGTAGGGGTCCGCGAGCGGGTTGCGCAGCAGCACCTGCATCAGGGCGCCGGCGAGCGCCAGAAGACCACCCGCGGCAAGCGCTGCCAGAGCGCGCGGCAGGCGCAACTCGTGAATCACCTGCGAGGTCGCGCTCGCCTCCGGATGCAACAACAGCCGGATGACGTCGGGCATCGGAATGTTGCTGCTCCCCACCGACATGGCCAGCACCAGCGCTGCGGCCGCGGCCGCCCCGAGCACAGCCCAGACGCGCAGTGCGTGGCCCACGGCCGGAGTCACGAGCGGATCGCCACGAATTCTTTTTTGCTGGAACGGCACGCTTCGCATATCACTCCAATCTGAAACGCACGGGGATGTCCATCCACGATTCGATGGCCGCGGGCCCGTCGGTAGCGGCCGAAAATCGCCACTTCCTGACGGCCTCGGCCGCAGCTCGGTCAAGTGCGCGAAATCCGGATGGCCGCGCGACTTGAACTTGCACCGGGCGACCGGCCGTCGACACCAGCACCCTCAGCACCACCAGCCCTTCCTGGCCGTCTTCGCGAGCGGCAGACGGATACTCGGGCTCGGGCGCGTGCAGGTACGCGGGCGGGGCACGGCGCAAAGGCTCCGGTGCGGCCACGGAGTTCGAGGGGGCACGGGCGAGTTGCGATGACCCAGCCCCGGCCTGAGGGGAGTCGGATGTGGTCTGCGTCTGCGCACCTCCCGCAGCCGATGCCACCGGTGCCGCCGGCCGTGTCGCGAAGTCCGGAACGGCAGCGGGTTCCGAAACTGCCGCGGACACACGAATTGTGGGCGCTGCCGCAAAGGGTGAGTCGGCCGCCGCGCTGCGCGCGACGGTCTTGCGTGTTTCCACCACCTGGGTGGCGGACCTCTCGGGTTGCCGGCTGGCCGCCATGGCCGGCGCTGCGGGCAGAGTCGTTCCCGCTGGCGGCGACTCGACAGCTGTCGCTGAGTTGCGCGCGGGCACCAGCTGCATGTAGAACACCTGCGGGGCTGGCGCCGGGACTTGAGTCAGCGAAGGCGCCAGCAGCGAAGTCTGGGTAATGGTCAACAGGATCGCCGCGTGCAAGCCGACCGACGCTGCGACCGCGAAGGCACCAGACCTCGAAGGGGCAACCTCAAGTGCCGCCCCAGCCGATGGCTGTTGCTGCGCGACCCCCGACCCGGGCGCCTCCAGTGCGCCGGCTTCCCTATGTGCACGGTGGTGCCGCAGCGGCACCTGAGGCAGCCGCGGCCGCCGCAGGTGCGCACCCTGGAAGCTGAGGTGCATGTCAGCGGGTCGGGGTCCAGGTCAGGCTCGCCAGCAAATTGCTTCCGGGCGTGTTGTAGCCCTGTATCAGCTCGTACTTCCTGTTCGCCACATTATTCCAGCGGAGCTGGGCCGACCACTCGGGTGAGAAGGTGCGGTTCAACGCGAGGTTGACGACGCCATAGCCGCCCATTCGGGAAGCGGGCGCTTCGTTGGCCGAATCGAAGCGCGCGCCACTCGCCACCCATTCAGCATCGGCTCTCCAGGGGCCAAAAGCGCGTGAAGCCACGACGCTGCCGTGTTGCTTCGCGCGACGCTGCAGCTGAGAGCCGCTCGGCTCGCTGGCCGGGTCTTGCAGCGTGAGCTTGCCGCGCAATTGCGTGTCCAGGATGCGCCCGATGTACGACAGCTCGATGCCGCGAACCTTTGCCTTGGCCACATTCTCCGGTTGCGACGAGGATGTCGCGGGGTTGAACGTGAAGATGATCAGGTCGCTGATGCGGTTCTCGAAAGCCGTAGCCGAGAAGCGCTGACCCGCGGCTTCATAGTCGAATCCAAGCTCGCGGCTGCGCGAGCGCTCCGAATGCAGGGCGGGATTGCCGAAGCCAGGGAAATACAGCTCATTGAACGACGGCGCGTGAAAGGCCGTGCCATACGAGGCACGCACCCGCATCGACGGGCTGATCTGGTAGCCGTAGGCGACCGAACCGGTGCTGGGGGTTCCAAACTGGCTGTTGTCGTCGCGGCGGATGCTGGCCTGCGCCCGATGCGGGCCGAAATCGGCGCTGTAGCCACCGAAGAGGGACTTCACCGTGCGACTCGACACTTGGTACGCCGTGGTGGTTGCAATCTTCTGTTTCAGGTACTCCGCTCCAACCACCAGCGCGCCAACGTCAAGCTGCAGCGCGTTCTGCCAGGTCGCCTGCGTCTGATCGGTCTTGAAGCGGTTGACCGTCGCGCCACCAAGACTTTCGCTGTTGTCGCGGCTGGCGCCGAGGCGCAGGGAGCTTTGCCAGCCGCTGGTGATCTGGTTCTTGCTGTAGACGGAAAGAAGGCTGAGCTCCTGAGCCGTCAGGTTGTCGGTGGTTGGGCCGCTGTCAAAGTGAGATTTCCCGTCGCTGTACATCAGGTTCGCGCCGACCTCGTTGCGGGCATCGAATCGGTGGACGACGTTGCCGGAGACGCTGGAATTTCGGTAGCCGTCCTTGTCGGGGTTGTGGCGGCCAAATGAAATCGTCGGCTTGGTCGCGTCGAAGCCGTCAGTCTGGAACCTGCCGGCCGAAAGCGTGAGATCCGTGTCGCCGAGCGAGGTGCCGAACGATCCCCTCAGCGACCTGGTGCCGTAACTGCCCACGCTGGCGGAGACCTCCGCCTGCGGCGAATACCGCCGGCTCTTCGTGAAGATCTGGATGACACCACCGATCGCGTCCGATCCATACAGACTGCTGACCGGGCCCGGCACGATCTCGATGCGCTCGATCAGCGCAAGCGGAATATTCTCGAAAGCCGTGGTGCCGAGCGTGGCGGACCCAAGGCGGATGCCGTCCACCAGCACCAGGGTGTGCGCTGAATTGGCACCCCGGATAAAAACGCCCTGCGCGCTACCGTGCCCGCCGTTGCTCGCCATCTCCACCCCGCCGAACTGCTGCAACACCTGCGCCAGCGTCAACTGGCCGCTGCGTGCGATGTCTTCCGCCCTGATGACCGTGACGTTGCGCAGCGCATCCGCCAATCGCTGTGAAACGCGGCCCGCGGTGACGATGGTCTCATTGCCGAAAAATACCGGGGGCTGAACGCTTGGCTGGGCGATGGCCGATTGCGTGGCAACAACCATCGCCATGCAACCTAGACCCGAGACGACTTTCGCATGGCACGAAGTCCGAGGGACACACCGGTCCCGGCGCGTTGGCGCATGATTCACGTGACTACTCCTCCCTGCATCCCCGCAGGCCAAGAATTGGAAAATTGAGGCAGCGTGGGGGAGGAAAACCGAGACACTTTGGCGCGAAGCCGCGTGTGCCGATCAAGCCGCCCGCCGCGACCGCTTCGCCTGACTCCGGGCCGATATCCGGGCTGGCGTATGCCGATAGGAGCTAGCCGCCGCGGCTTGCCGCGATGGCTCCAATGCCCTGGCGGGCACGGTTAACCTATCGACACATGCTTACCGTTGCGGGGGCAGCACAGGTTACCTGAGAGGTCCCTGTTTCCCGTTTAACTGAACCACTGTCGCGGTTCAAGCACCTGAAGACATGGCGATCGTAGCAGAGCCATCCGAGCCAGATATGCGTTGGACGCAACCCCGGCATGCCGCATCCGGCGTCACACGGGATTCAGAGGTCGACCACCAGCCCGTCGAACGCACAGAGTTGCGCCACCTCGTGTTGATGCTCGAGCATGTTGGGCGCCATGTGCGTGAGCACCACCCGGCGAGCCCCGAGCTGCGGCAGGTGGGGCTTGAGCGCCTGGTAATTCATGTGCGTGCGCACCGCCTTGTCGAAGAAGCAGCACTCGGAGATGAAGAGGTCCGCTCCGGCGCTTGCCCGCAGAATCTCTTCGGTCCATTCGGTGTCGCCGGTATAGCTGACGACCTTGCCGGCCAGCTCCACGCGCAGCATCGTCGGGTGGGTTTGCGGCGTGTGCGACGCCGCGAACGACCTGACCGATATTCCCGCCACATCATTGACGACACCGGTCTCGATTTCCTGATAGCGGAAGGAAAACTTCGGCTGCATCGCTTCGCTGCCGGGAAACAGGAGATTGCGCAGCTGCGTCATGTGGGCCTCGGTGCCGGCCGGGCCGGCGACGACCAGCGACCGTGAGCGTTTGCTTCCCAGCATGGCATCGAGCAGCAGGAACGGCACCCCGGCGCAGTGGTCGCCGTGCATGTGCGTCAGAAGGATCACGTCGATGCTGTTCGGATCGATGCCCTGTGAGCGCATTGCGATCAGCGAGGAAGCGCCGCAGTCCAGCAGCATCCGAATTCCACCGAGTTCAACCAGGATGCAGGTCTGAAAGCGCCCGCCGCTGCCGAACGAGTCGCCGGATCCGATGAATCGCACGCGTGCCGTCATTGCCTCGCCGTCGCGATCAAGGTCGAATCGTGCTCGACCAGAAACCGCTCGCCCCGTTCGATCATGAAGTAGCGAAAAGCCTCGGCGGCGGGGGACAGCACCTTGGACTGCGGGTGAACGATGTGCCAGGTCCTCATGACGGGCGTGCCTTCCACCTCGACGATCTTGAGCAGCCCGGCGCGCACCTCAAGGCCGACGGTGTGAAGCGACAGGAAGCTCAGACCCATTCCGGCCATCACGGCCTGCTTGATGCTTTCATTGCTGGACATCTCCATGGTGATCCTGGGGTCGAAGCGATGCTCGGAAAAGTACTCCTGCATGGCGCTGCGCGTCCCGGATCCGTGTTCCCGGACAATGAAAGGATACGGCTCGAGCGAAGGCACCGGGGGGCGACCGACGCTCAGCAACGGGTGATCCGGGGGGCACACGAACACCATCGGGTGCGCGGCGAACGCCTCCGAACGCGTTGCCATTTCTCTGGGGGGGCGCCCCATCACCGACAGGTCGACGTCGCCGGCCTGCATCAGCGCGACCAGCTGTGCGCGATTGCCTGCGATGCTGAGCCGAACCTCGACGCCAGGATGCTCCTCGCAAAACAGCGCCAGCAAGCGGGGAACGAAGTACTTGGCCGTGCTCACCATCCCCACCGTCAACAGGCCATGCTCGAGCTTCTTCAGTCGCGCCATGGCGTTGTCCGCGTCCTTCAACGCAGCGAGCAGCTTCTTTGCGTGGATGACGAAGTACTCGCCAGCCGTGGACAGGGAGATCCGCCGGCCTTCGCGATCGAACAGCGGCAGGCCCACCTGGCCCTCCAGCTCGCGGATCTGCATGGAGATGGCTGGGGGGGTCAGGTGCAGCAGCTCGGCGGCGCGAGCCATGCTGCCCAGCCGCGCCACTTCCACAAAAACCTTCAACTGCCGGAAGGTGACGTTCACTGTTAAGTTTTTCCTGAGGTGTAGACGTAGAAATTCTGACTGTTCTTAAACAGTCAGGCAACCTACATTTTCCTGGCCGCGGTCGTTTCGGGCCCGTCCAAAGGAGATTTCGTGAACAAGCCGGTCGAAGAAGGCGTCATCACCGACGCGAAGAAGCGCTACAGCGCGGGCGTGCTCAAGTACCGTCAGATGGGGTACTGGGACGCCGATTACGTGCCGAAAGACACCGACGTCCTGTGCCTGTTCCGAATCACGCCACAGGAAGGCGTGGACCCGGTGGAAGCCGCCGCGGCGGTGGCCGGCGAGTCCAGCACCGCCACCTGGACCGTGGTGTGGACCGACCGCCTGACCGCCTGCGACAGCTACCGGGCCAAGGCGTACAAGGTCGAGCCCGTGCCCAACAATCCGGGCCAGTACTTCGCCTGGGTGGCCTACGATCTGATCCTGTTCGAGGAGGGTTCGATCTCGAACATGACCGCGAGCCTGATCGGTAACGTCTTCAGTTTCAAGCCGCTGAAGGCGGCACGGCTGGAAGACATCCGCATTCCGGTGGCCTACGTGAAGACCTTCAAGGGCCCGCCAACCGGCCTCGTCGTCGAGCGCGAACGACTCGACAAGTTCGGCCGCCCGCTACTGGGCGCCACCACGAAGCCAAAGCTGGGCCTGTCCGGCCGCAATTACGGCCGCGTGGTATACGAGGGACTGAAGGGCGGCCTCGACTTCATGAAAGATGACGAGAACATCAACTCGCAGCCCTTCATGCACTGGCGCGACCGCTTCCTGTACGTCATGGACGCCGTCAACAAGGCCAGCGCCGCCACCGGCGAGGTCAAGGGCAGCTACCTGAACGTGACCGCCGCGACCATGGAGGACATGTACGAGCGCGCCGAGTTCGCCAAGGAGCTCGGCAGCGTGATCGTCATGATCGACCTCGTGATCGGCTACACCGCGATCCAGAGCATGAGCAACTGGTCCCGCAAGAACGACATGATCCTGCACCTGCACCGCGCCGGCCATGGCACCTACACACGGCAGAAGAACCACGGCGTGAGCTTCCGCGTCATCGCCAAGTGGATGCGGCTGGCGGGCGTGGACCACATCCACGCCGGCACCGCGGTCGGCAAGCTCGAAGGCGACCCGATGACGGTGCAGGGCTACTACAACGTCTGCCGCGACAGCTACACCAGGACAGACCTGCCGCGCGGCCTGTACTTCGACCAGGACTGGGCCGACCTGAAGAAGGTGATGCCGGTGGCCTCCGGCGGCATCCACGCCGGCCAGATGCACCAGTTGATCGACCTCTTTGGCGACGACGTCGTGCTGCAGTTCGGCGGCGGGACCATCGGTCATCCGGCGGGCATCCAGGCCGGTGCCGTGGCGAACCGCGTCGCGCTGGAAACGATTGTCAAAGCGCGCAATGAAGGCCGCAACATACTGGAGGAAGGGCCGCAGATCCTGCAGAAGGCGGCGCAGTTCTGCACGCCGCTGAAGCAGGCGCTCGACACCTGGGGCGACATCAGCTTCAACTACACGCCGACCGACACGTCGGACTATGCCGTGACCCCCGCGCTAGCCTGAAGGAGAACCAAAACATGATGACCAACCCCACCGGCCGGATCACGCAAGGCCAGTTCAGTTTTTTGCCGGATCTCACGGATCAGGAAATCGCCCTGCAGGTCAAGTATGGACTCGCGAAGGGCTATGCCTGGAGCGTCGAATACACCGACGACCCGCATCCCCGCAACACGTATTGGGAAATGTTCGGTATGCCCATGTTCGACCTGCGGGATGCCGCGGGCGTCGTGATGGAACTACAGAACTGCCGCAAGACGTTTCCGAATCACTACATCCGGCTCATGGCCTTCGATTCCACGCGCGGGGTCGAAAGCATCGTGATGAGTTTTATCGTGAACCGGCCCGCTAACGAGCCGGGCTTCGGCATGGTGCGCCAGGAGTCGAACGGGCGCACGATCCGCTACACGATTCATAGCTACGCCACCGACAAGCCCGAATCCACCCGCTATTAGCCGCAACCCCGAGCGCCCGCCATGAGCGTCCCTCTGTACTCCATCCCCGGCAGCAGCACGCAAAGTGAGCCGGCGGCGGCGCCGGCCACCGGCCCCCGAGTGGCGCGCTCGGTAGCCGAAGTGCTGGCGGACACCGAAGTGGAGGCGGTGCTGGAAGAACTTGACCGCGAACTGATAGGCCTCGCGCCGGTCAAGGCCCGCATCAACGACATAGCAGCCCTGCTCGTGATCGATAGGTTGCGGATGAATGTGGGGCTGGCGGCGCAAGCTCCCAGCCTGCACATGAGCTTTACCGGTAATCCTGGAACCGGCAAGACCACCGTCGCCATGCGCATGGCGCAGATCCTCCATCGCCTGGGGTATGTACGCAAAGGTCATCTCGTCGCCGTGACGAGAGATGATCTGGTGGGCCAGTACATCGGCCACACGGCGCCAAAAACCCGTGAGGTCTTGAAGAAGGCGATGGGCGGTGTGCTGTTCATCGACGAGGCTTACTACTTGTACAAGCCGGAGAACGAGCGCGACTACGGTCAGGAAGCGATCGAGATTCTGCTGCAGTACATGGAGAACCAGCGCGATGACCTGGTGGTGATTTTGGCGGGGTACAAGGACCGGATGGGCACTTTTTTTCAAAGCAACCCTGGCATGAGCTCGCGCATCGCGCATCACCTGGACTTCCCCGACTACCAGCCGAGTGAATTGATCGCCATCGCCCAGAAGATGATCGCCGCGCAGAACTACAAGCTCGGCGAAGGCACCCTGGAAGCGCTCGAACGATACATTGCCCTGCGCGTGAATCAGCCGCACTTCGCCAACGCGCGGAGCGTTCGCAACGCCCTGGACCGGGCGCGGCTGCGCCAGGCAAGCCGGTTGTTCGCCGACCGTGAGCGCGAGCTTACGGCCGCGGATTTGTCTGCGATCGAGCCACAAGACATCCTCGCCAGCCGCGTTTTTGAAACAACGTGACAGCCACCAATGACCGCCACTCCCCTGAAGGCTTTGATATTCGATGTCGACGGCACACTGGCCGACACCGAACGCGCTCACCTGGCCGCATTCAACCACGCCTTCGCCGAGGAGGGTCTGGACTGGCACTGGGATGAAACGCTGTACACCCAGCTGCTGGAAGTCTCTGGCGGGAAGGAGCGGATCCTTCACTATTGGAAGGCGACTCGCGGCGACGTGCTGGAGGTCGATGCGTCGGCCTTGCAGGATTTCGTAGCGCGGCTGCACTCGATGAAGACGGCCGCGTACGAAGCCGCCCTGAAGCGCGGCGAGATCGAGCTGCGGCCCGGAATACTGAACCTTCTGGCCGAGGCCAGAGGGCAGGGGCTGCAGCTGGCGATCGCCACCACCACCTCACCGGTCAATATTTCGGGCTTGATGCGCGCCGCCATGGGCGCCGACTGGCGGCTGAACTTCTCGGCCATCTGCGATGCGTCGACGGCACCCTTGAAGAAGCCCAATCCCCAAGTCTACCTGCAGATGTTGCGGGTCCTGGGCTTGCCGGCGAGCGCCTGCATGGCCTTTGAAGATTCGAGCAACGGCTTGCGCGCGGCAACGGCCGCGGGCATCCGCACGGTGATCACACCCACTCACTTCACCTCCCGACACGATTTCGCGGCGGCCCTGCGCGTGGTCCAGGACCTGTCGGGAGTTCGCGTTGCCGATCTGCAGAGCTGGTCCCTGGAATCCGCACGCGGCCAACCGGTCGGGAAGCGCTCATGACTTCACAATCGCCTCGCATCGCCCCGTCGCTGCTCTCGGCTGACTTTTCCCGGCTCGGCGAAGAAGTGCGGGCATTGGAGACGGCAGGCGCCGACTTGCTGCACTTCGACGTGATGGACAACCACTATGTGCCGAACCTGACCGTCGGACCCATGGTGTGCCAGGCGATCCGCCCACATGTGCAAATCCCGATCGACGTGCACCTGATGGTCGAACCGGTCGATGCGCTGGTGCCCCTGTTCGCCAAGGCGGGTGCCAACATCATCACCTTCCATCCCGAAGCGTCGCGGCACCCTGACCGCACACTGGCATTGATCCGCGACCATGGCTGCCAGGCGGGACTGGTCTTCAACCCGGCGACGCCCCTGGAGTGGATGGCACACGTGATGGACAAGCTGGATGTGGTGCTGCTGATGAGCGTCAACCCCGGCTTTGGCGGGCAGAGCTTCATCGAGGCGACCCTGCCCAAGCTGCGCGCGGCACGGCAGCTGATCGATTCGCACGTGAGCCGGGGTGGAAGGCCGATCGCGCTCGAAATCGATGGCGGAGTGAAGGGCGACAACATCGCGCAGATCTCGCGCGCCGGCGCCGACACCTTCGTCGCCGGCAGCGCCGTCTTCGGCGCCCCGGATCCAGGCGGAGGCTATCGCCGCATCATTTCAAGTCTGCGCGAACAAGCCATCGTGGGCAGCGACTAAGTCCGGGCCGACCCGCAAGAAAGAACACATGCCTTTGCACCGCTTCACCCTGACCCGCTACCTGATAGAGCAGCGCCGGCGCTTTCCCGATGCGAGCGGCGACTTCAATGCGCTAATTCTCGACGTGGCCATCGCCTGCAAGGCAATCGCCCGGGCCGTGGCCTTCGGCGACTTGGCGGGGGTACTGGGCCGCGAGGCGGCAGACAGCGGCGGTGCCGTCAATGTGCACGGCGAAGCCCAGATGAAGCTCGACGTGCTTGGCAACGAGCTTTTCCTGCGGATGAACGAATGGACCGGAAACCTGGCGGCGATGGCTTCGGAGGAAATGGACGAGCCCTATGTCATTCCGAAGCCCCACCCGCGCGGGAAGTACCTGCTGGTGTTCGATCCTCTGGACGGCTCCAGCAACATCGACGTGAACGTTGCGGTCGGCAGCATTTTTTCAGTGCTGCGCGCACCCGAAGAGCTGAGCACCAGCGACCGCGATGCCACCGAGGCGGACTTCCTGCAGTGCGGCTGCGAGCAGGAGGCCGCCGGCTACGCCATCTACGGGCCCACCACGATGCTGATCCTGTCGGTAGGGAACGGTGTGGCGGGCTTCACGCTGGATCCCAGCCTGGGTGAGTTCATCCTGACCCATCCCGACCTGAAAGTGCCTGAGGACACGCAGGAGTTCGCCATCAACGCTTCCAACAGCCGGTTCTGGGAACCGCCGGTGTCCAGGTATGTGGACGAGTGCCTGGCCGGACGGGAAGGCCCGCGCTGCAAGGACTTCAACATGCGCTGGATCGCCTCCATGGTGGCCGAAGCGCACCGGATCCTGATGCGCGGCGGAGTCTTCCTCTACCCGCGCGACTCCAAGGATTCGGCTCGCGAAGGCCGGCTGCGCTTGCTGTACGAGGCAAACCCGATAGGATTTCTGATGGAACAAGCGGGCGGGCGCGCCAGCACCGGGCGCCAGAGCGTCCTCACCGTGAAGCCCCACGAGCTTCATCAACGCATCGGACTGGTGTTCGGTTCGAAGAACGAGGTCGAGCGCATCGAGCGCTATCACTCGCATCCGATCGTGCGCGAGTTGGACAACCCCTTGTTCGCCGAACGCAGCCTGTTTCGGGCATGAGTGCGCGCGAGCGCCCAGGAGCTATCGATGTCTGAACGCCACCCCATCATCGCCATCACCGGCTCGTCCGGTGCAGGTACCACTTCGGTGACCCACACCTTCACCAACATCTTCCGCCGCGAAGGCATCAACGCGGCGATCATCGAGGGCGACAGCTTCCATCGCTACGACCGTCGAGAGATGAAGGCGTGCCTGGAAGAAGCGGAGCGCGCGGGCAACCGCAACTTCAGTCACTTCGGGCCAGAGAACAACCTGTTCCAGGAACTGGCCGAGCTTTTCAGCACCTATGCCAAATGCGGCGGCGGCCAGCGCCGCAAGTACCTGCACGATGCCCAGGAGGCTGCGCCATACAAGCAGGCGCCCGGCACCTTCACGCCCTGGGAGGACGTCCCGGCCGCTACCGACCTGCTGTTCTACGAAGGCCTGCACGGCGCCGTCGTCACCCCGGAAGTCAACATCGCGCAGCACCCGGACCTGCTGATCGGCGTGGTTCCCGTGATCAACCTGGAGTGGATCCAGAAACTGTGGCGCGACAAGTCGAAGCGCGGCTACTCGACCGAGGCGGTCACCGACACGATCCTGCGCCGGATGCCGGACTACGTGAATTTCATCTGCCCGCAGTTCACTCACACGCACGTGAACTTCCAGCGAGTGCCTTGCGTGGATACCTCCAATCCGTTTATCGCACGCGAAATTCCCGCGCCCGACGAGAGCTTTGTGGTGATCCGCTTCGCCCGGCCCAAGGGGATCGACTTCCAGTATCTGCTGAGCATGATCCACGATTCGTTCATGTCCCGCGCCAACACCATCGTGGTGCCGGGGGGCAAGATGGAACTCGCGATGCAGTTGATATTCACGCCCTTCGTGTGGCGGATGATGGAACGGCGCAAGCGGGCGCTGGGCGCAGGATGAGCGTGGAGCACACCGTCATGACATCAAAGACATCTCAGGCCGCCAGCATGGCCAACGCCCTGCGTTTCCTGGTGCTGGACGCCGTGGAAAAAGCCAAGTCCGGCCATCCGGGAGCCCCAATGGGCATGGCAGACATGGCGCAGGTACTTTGGAACCGGCACCTGCGGCACAACCCCTCCAACCCGGCCTGGCCCGACCGCGACCGTTTCGTGCTGTCCAACGGACATGCGTCCATGCTGCTGTATGCGCTGCTTCACCTGAGTGGCTATGACCTGCCGGTGCAGGAGCTGAAAGCATTTCGCAAGCTGCACAGCAAGACGCCCGGCCACCCGGAAGTCGGTGTCACGCCCGGCGTGGAGACCACCACCGGCCCACTCGGACAAGGCTTGGCCAACGCGGTGGGCATGGCCCTGGCCGAAAAGCAGCTGGCCGCCGAATTCAACCGCGAACTGGACGGGCGGCGCCTGGACATCGTCGATCACTTCACCTATGTGTTCCTGGGCGATGGCTGCCTGATGGAGGGCATCAGCCACGAAGCCTGTTCGCTCGCCGGGACACTGAGGCTGTCCAAGCTGGTCGCCTTCTACGATGACAACGGCATCTCGATCGACGGCCATGTCGCGGGCTGGTTCACCGATGACACGCCTCAGCGATTCATGGCCTACGGCTGGAACGTGATCGCCGGGCTGGATGGCCACGACCCCGCGGCCATCGACGAAGCCATTCGCCAAGCGCGCAGCCAGGCACTGCGGGCGGACGGGCGTCCGACCTTGATCTGCTGCAAGACGGTCATCGGCCGGGGCTCGCCGAACAAGGCGGGCAGCCACGAAGTGCATGGCGCCGCGCTCGGCCCGGCGGAAGTGGCGGCGACCCGGGAAGCGCTGGGCTGGTCAGCGCCGCCTTTCGAAGTTCCGTCCGAACTGATCCGTCTTTGGGACGCTCGCGAGCGCGGAGAATCGGCCGAGCGAGTCTGGCGCAATTCGTTCGAAGTGTATCGGAGGCATTTCGCCGTTGAAGCGGCCGAATTCGAGCGCCGGATTCGCGGCGATCTCGCCCCACGTTATACGCAGAGCCTGGCGGGCGTCTTCGACTCGGTCGCGGCCAAGGCGGATGTGATCGCCACTCGCAAGGCGAGTCAGAATGCACTGGATTTGCTTGCGCCCTTGCTGCCGGAATTCTTTGGCGGCTCGGCGGACCTGACCGCATCCAACCTCACCAATTTCAAGGCCTGCGTCACGGCCGGGCGCGACAAATGGGGCAACCACCTGTCATATGGCGTGCGGGAATTCGGGATGGCTGCCATCATGAACGGTATCGCCTTGCATGGCGGCTACGTTCCGTATGCCGGCACTTTCCTGACCTTCAGCGACTACAGCCGCAACGCGATCCGGATGGCGGCATTGATGAAATTGCGTGTCATCCACGTTTTCACCCACGACTCGATCGGCTTGGGCGAGGACGGGCCGACCCACCAAAGCGTGGAGCATGTGCCGAGCCTGCGCCTGATACCGAGCCTGGATCTCTGGCGTCCCGCCGACGGACTTGAAACCGCGGTGGCCTGGGCTTGTGCCGTAGAGCGGCGCGACGGGCCGACGGCGTTGGCCCTGAGCCGGCAAAACGTGCCTCGCCTGATCGACGACGCCGCTGTTGCACACCGCATCCGGCGCGGCGGCTACGTGCTGTCGGACATGACGGGCGCGCAGGCCATCATCATGGCCACCGGATCGGAGACTTCCCTGGCCATCGCAGCGCAGGCGGCGCTCGCCACCGAAGGGATCGCGACCCGCGTGGTTTCCATGCCGTGCACCACCGTGTTCGACCGGCAGGCGGTGGACTACCGGGAGATGGTGCTGGCACCGCACCTGCCCGCCGTGGCGGTCGAGGCCGCCCATCCCGACTTCTGGCGCAAGTATGTCGGCCGTTCTGGGATGGTTGTCGGGATCGCCACCTTCGGCGAATCTGCGCCGGCGCCAGATCTGTATCAGCACTTCGGCATCACGGCCACGCAGATTGCCAAAGCCGTTCGCTCGCTGGTGCATCCGTCTTCGCAGACCGCCGCCGGGCAGCTGGTCTCTTCCGTTGGCGGGCCGGGATGACGCGCAGTCATCGGTTGGTGATTTTCGACCTGGACGGCACCTTGATTGCGACTGCGGGGGAAATCTGCGATGCGGTCAACGATGCCCTGAGAAGTAGCGGACTCCCCGGTGTGACCCAGGAGCAGGTGGAAGGATGGATCGGCCACGGCACTTCCGAGCTGCTGGTGCAGGCGGTCGCATTCGTACTGCACTCGGAAGCGTCCGGCGTGCGCCAGAGCGACACGCTCAAGAGGGTGGCTGCCGAGTTCGACCAGAGTTACCCGGGCCGATGCGGCACGCGCAGTCATCCGTATCCAGATGCACCCGAGGTACTGGAAGATCTGCGAGCGGCGGGCTTCAAGCTGGCGCTGCTCACCAACAAGGAGGCGCGGTACGCGTCGCGGATCCTCGCTGTCCATCACCTCGAGCAGGCGTTCGACAAGCTCGTGTTCGGCGACTCGGTGACAGCCAGAAAGCCTGATCCCCAGGGCATTCAGCTGTGTCTGAGCGACCTGGGCACTGATCGGCACCGAGCTTTGCTCGTCGGCGATTCGTGGATCGATGTGGCGACGGCGCGTAATGCCGGCATTGCCGTCTGGGCGATGCCTCATGGCTACAACGAAGGTAAGGCGATTGCGGCCAGCAACCCTGATCGCGTGATCGACGGCTTCGGCGCGCTGCGCGACGCACTCCTGGCATCGGGTCCGCCCCTTTGACCACCGTTCCACTCCGAACCGCAACACCCGTGCACTGACGGGATGCGAGCCCGCCTTCAAGCCGGTTTGGGTGCGCGGCGGCGGACGGCGCCATCGCCTTGCGTGGTGATCTTGCGGATCGGCCCGAGCAGTCTTTCGACTGCCTCGTAGCTTGGCTTGTCCTGCTTCACCGAACCGGCCAGCGCCTCGACCATGGCACGCACGTGCGCCGGCGTCGTGCCGCAACAGCCGCCGATGATGCGGGCGCCGGCATCGCGCGCCAGCCGCGCATAGTTGGCCATGATCTCGGGCGTGCCGTCATAGCGAACCTTCATGTCGTCGCCCATCACGGGCAGGCCGCAATTGCTTTTAGCCACGATCACATCGTCGCTCTCGGCACCCATTGCCAGGCCCAGCACCGAGTCGAGCAGTTGCGCCGGACCCACCCCACAGTTGGCGCCGAACGCGACCGGCCGGACCGGCAGGTTGTGCGAGTTGCGCATGGCTTCCATCGGGCGAACACCCATCATCGTGCGGCCCCCGGTGTCGAACGTCATCGTGGCCACCACCGGCAGGCCGGCCCGATGGGCGCCGCGCACGGCGGCCTCGAGTTCGGCCTCGGCGAACATGGTTTCAATCCATGCCACATCGGCGCCGCCTTCGCGCAGCGCCTCGGCCTGCTCGTGGAAAGCTTCTTCGGCTTCGGCGGCCGTTCGCGGGCCGAGGGGCTCGAGCACATCGCCGCTCGGCCCGATGTTTCCCGCCACCAGCACTTTCCGGCCGGCTGTGTCTGCCACCTCGCGCGCCAGCGCCGCGGCTGCCATGTTGAGCTCGCGCACCCGGCCTTGCAGGCGATGCAGTGCAAAGCGAAACCGGTTGGCCCCGAAAGTATTGGTGAGGATGAAGTCGGAGCCGGCGTCCACGAAGCCCTGGTAGACCGAACGCACTTTGGCCGGCTGCTCCACATTCCACAATTCGCCAGAGGCGCCGTTGGCCAGCCCCAGCAAGAACAGGTTGGTCCCCATCGCGCCATCCGCGACGAGGTATTGGCGGTCCTTCAGCAGGTCGGAAACGGGGTCCATGGCAAGGATTTCAACCTTCTGTGGGCGTCGGTGCGGTGCTTGCGTCGCCTTCCAGCGAAACGTACAGGCCATTGTGCCGGACTTCGACCGGATAGGCGGCGACGCCCTGGTAGCCCTCGCACTCCCCGTTGCGCAGCGAGTAGGCTCGCCCATGCCAAGGACAGACCAGCCGGCCATCCTCGATCGAGCCCATCGACAACAGTGCCCCGGCATGCGGACAACGGTCCTCGAGCGCGCAGAACCGCCCCTGGTCGTTGGCCAGTGCCAGGCCGACAGTGCCGACCTTCACCCGGATGACTTCGCCGGGCTCAGGCGGCTCCACATCGTCCAGTCTTGTCCACATTCGGGTGCCTTGATTTGGAAAGAGCGATGCGACGCGATGACCGGGTCAAAGCTGCCGCTCGGGCACATGAACGACGAGTCCGTTCAAGGCGCCCGTCACGACCACTTGGCAGGTCAGCCGGCTGTTGACCTTGGGCTCCCACACAAAATCGACCATGCCGGCTTCTTCCGCACCCTTGGGCGGCAATCGTGGCAACCACTCATCATCGATATAGCAGTGACAGGTGGAACAGGCGCACTCGCCGCCGCACTCGGCGCGCACGCCGAACACCTTGTTATCGCGGGCGGCCTCCATGATGCTGGCGCCTTCCCTCGCGACCACACTTTGCCGGGTGCCGTCCGGCTGGACGAAAATCAACGTGGGCACTGCAGACACCTCTCGACCGTCACGCTGATGTCAAGCCCAGGAAAAATACAGGTTGCAGGCGTGGAAGTCATTGTTGTCGTCGCCGCTGGCCGACAAGACAGCGAAGCCCTTGCCGGCTTGGCTGGCGTCGGGCGTGACCAAAGTCCGATTCGAAATCCAGTGATCGCCGTAGCTGTTTCCGATGAGCACGTGCACCGGACCGGCGGTCAGCTCGATGCCTTCGTCCGGCCCGAGCCGGGTGTTCATGGGCCGCGGTGTGGTCCAGTCAGCCAGCACTTGCGCCTGCGAGTCGAGCGAATCCAGCACGAGCGCGCGCTGTATCGCCCATGCCCACGAGCGGCCCATGAGCTTGACTCGTGCGCCAGGCAATATGCAGGTCACAGCATGCAGGTTCGGCCCGCCAAACTTGAATTTGGCCGCTAGCGCCGGGTCCACCGCCACCGGGTAGCCACTGAATGCGGTCGAGTCGCCGCGCTTGGCAGCATCCTGCAGCGCGACCTGCCTGGATGCGGGCAGCAAGGTAGGCGCCTGCCACGGCATGTTCTTGTACCGATCGCGATCGAACTCCGGGATGGGAAATCGTTTGCTCATGAAGTCTCCTGATTGGCTGCCACAACGCTATTCTCGAACGCGCATCACGATTTGGCCTGACCGATGGTCAGGGGCCCTCGAACTCAACTTAATTTATCAAAGCTCGAGGGTTCGGGAGGCTGCTTTCTCATGCAGCCGGTGCATGGCTGATGCGCGCCCAACGGGTTCATGGTCGCTCCGCGATGCGGTGGCCCGTCCCCCCAGCGGGTGTCCAGCGGTAAGCGAACGCCCGACTGACAGCTTCACGCTCAACGCCTTGCGAACTGGTTACCTCGCAACTCCCCAGCTGCACGAGCCCCGCGCGGGGCAGATAGGCACGGCCGAGATCCCCCACCAAAACTTCCACGCCGGCCGTTGACAGCTCACGCAGCCATGCGTTGACCCGTTGGGCCAGGAAGCGTTCATACCAGAGGTCCGCGCCCAGCACTACATCCCACCGCGCGGCCTCGCTGCCGATCAGATCGGCGCAGACCACCTCGACGGCAACAGAGTTGCGGCCCGCATTGATCTCGACGGCCATACAGGCGACCGGATCGATATCGACTGCCACGACGCTTGCCGCACCCGAGATCGCGGCCGCGATGGCGCACAGCCCCGAGCCCGACCCCAGGTCCAGCACCCTGCGCCCGCGAACCAGGTCGGGGTGGTCCAAAAGTAGGCGTGCCAGCGCCAATCCGCCGGGCCAGGCCACCGACCAATAAGGGGGCGGCAGGCCAGGCCGGCCCACATGAGATTCCGTCGCTGCCCAACTTTGCGCGAGGTCGTTGCCCAGGTGAAGCTGGATTTCCGGGCAAGGGGGTGGAGACGAAACTGGAAATTCATGCGCCACGAAAGAAGCGAACGCGAAGCTTGGGTTCAACATGGTTGCAAGGTCGGCCTCCGGCGCGGTAGATATTCAGCCATTTTCATCACATCCCGGCCCAGCGTAACCAGTCTTCTTCGCCAATCGCAGTACGCATGGCAGCCATGCATAGTGGTCATGGATAAAACCTCTTGACCCTAAGGGAATCCCTATAGGTTCGAACCTTGGGACGCACGACCATGCAGTCCTCGGGCAGGGATGAGATCCCCGTCCAGCGCATCCCTTATAAAAGCAGACCTCGGCACGCGCCTCTGAAGCAACTGGAGACCGGATGTTAGGACAGCAAGTCATGAGCGGCTTGGCTACGGGAAGCCTCTACGCGCTCACCGCCATCGCGGTGGTGGTTGTCTTTCGAAATACTCGCACGATCAACGTCGCCCAGGGCGACATTTCGATGATCTCCGCCTTTATCGCCGTACTGCTGCTGAAGTCTGGCTTCTCTTATGCGACCGCGCTGGCCCTGACGGTCGTCTTCGCGATCGTCATGGGGATCCTGATCGAGCGGCTGGTGATGCGGCCGATCGCCGATTCGGACTGGCTGACTCTGTTCACCGCCACGCTGGGCGTCTTCTACATCACCCATGGTGTCGCGGGATTGATCTGGGGCCGCGACACCAAAGCCTTCCCGGTAGCCTTCGACCCGACGCCGGTGCGCCTGTTCGGCACCATCGTCAGCGAGGGCCACTTGATCAACATGGGTTGGGCGGCAGCCATCGGAGTGCTGCTGTTCGTGTTTTTCAAATACACCAAGCAGGGCATCGCGATGCGGGCAGTCACGGACGACCCCGATACCGCGCGCCTGATGGGTATTCCGGTGCGCTTCATCGTGCTCCTGACCTGGGGCATGGCCGGCTTCCTGGGCGCCTTCGCCGGGGTGCTGATTGCGCCGATTCTCTATGTATCGCCGCAGATGATGGACGAAGTGCTGATCAAGGGCTACGTTGCCGCGGTGTTCGGTGGCTTGTATTCCATCCCGGGTGCCGTGATCGGCGCCCTGATGATCGGGGTGGCGGAAAACCTGGCCGGCGGCTATCTCGGCTCACATTACAAGACGGCCACGGCCTTCCTCATGATTGTGGTGCTCCTCGCCTTGCGACCGCAAGGCCTGTTCGGAATCCAGAAGCGGCGGGATGTCTGAGATGAACATCAAGAGTCCCACCGCACGCGCCTCCAGCAACGTGCTCAACCGTGAAGCGGTCTCCGCGCTGAGGCAAAAGTTTGCCGCGCACAACGCATACCTGGTGATCGCGCTGTTCGTCGTGCTTGCAGCCTTGCCTTTGATGCCCGGCTTCAAGCCGTGGATGGCCGGGCAGATTGCACTGGTGCTGGTCTACGTCATCGCGGCACAGGGGCTCAGCATCCTGACCGGCTATACCGGCCTGGTTTCGGTCGGGCATGGCGGCTTCCTCGCTGTGGGCGCCTATACGGCGGCGCTGCTCGTGAAGCACACCGGGGCCGACATTCTCATTACGATCGTTGCGGGCGCGGCGGCGGCCGGACTCGTAGGCGTCCTGCTGGGGCTGGTTTTCCTGCGGCTCGCAGGCCCTTTCCTGGCGATCGGCACCCTGGGATTCGCCTTCTTTATCGGCACGATCGTCAACAACGTGGGATGGTTTGAAGGCCGGGAGGGCATTTCGCTGCCGCCGAACAAAGCGCTGGGCATCACCCTCGGGGATGTTGGGTTCTATTATGTGGCACTGCTGTGCTTTGCAACGGTAACCTTGTTCGTGTTCAGCCTGGTGCGATCCAGTGTCGGCCGGGCACTGAAAGCGTTGCGTGACGCCGAGAAGGCGGCCCAAAGCTGCGGTGTCAACCGGCTGTACTACCGCCTGATCGCCTTCACGGTCAGCGCCGCGATCACCGGCGCCGCCGGTGCGCTGAACGCTCTGGTGGTGCGCTACGTGTCGGCGGAAGTCTTTTCGGATATCTGGTACTCCGTCGACATCCTGGTGGCGGTGGTGGTGGGCGGATCCGCGATGTTGATGGGGCCCATCGTGGGTGGCACTTTCGTCGCCTTGCTGCCCTTCTTCCTGGAAACCCTGGCCGATTTCTCGTTCATCCTGAAAGGGGTTGTGCTGATCGCGGTGCTGATGTTCGCGCCGGCTGGCATTTGCGACGTTCTGGCGCGCCCCTTCCGCGCCCTGCGAGCCAGGCAGCTCATGCGGGCCGGCGCCAGCGCACCGGCCGCGCCGCCAGGCCCGGCCACCGCATCCCTGAACCGGCAGGAGGTGTAACAGATGACGAGCTTTCTTCGCTGCGACAACGTCGTGGTGCGCTTCGGCGGCGTCGTGGCCTGCAAGAACGTCAGCCTGAGCGTCCAGGAAGGCCAAGTGGTCGGCCTGATCGGACCGAATGGCGCCGGCAAGACGACACTGTTCAACGTGCTTTCACGTTTTCAGCAGCACAGCAGCGGCCATGTGTACCTGCACGAGCAGCTGGTGGACAACTGCCGGCCCGACGAGATGATCGGCCGGGGCATGGCCCGGACTTTCCAGAACATCAATTTGTTCCACGACCTGACGACCCTGGACAACATTCTTATCGGCGCCCACCGCTTGACCGGTGACCCCCTGAGCAACATGTATTCGTTTCCCTCGGCGCACCGCCGCGAGCGGGAACTGGTCAAGCGCGCCGAACAGGTGGCCGACCTGCTGGGCCTGAGGGACGAGATGGCCGTCGTGGTGAAACACCTGCCGTACGGCATCCAAAAGCGCGTCGAGATCGCCAGGGCGCTGGCCGGCCAACCGAAGATCATCTTGCTGGACGAACCCGTGGCCGGCTGCAATGACGAGGAAACCGCGGAATTGCGAGATGTCGTCAGGCTGATCAACAAGGAAATGGGCATCACCATCCTGATGGTTGAACACGACATGTCCATGGTCATGAGCGTCTGCGACCATATCTACGTAGTCAATTTCGGCGCCAACCTCGCCGAGGGCGCGCCCGCGCAGATCCGGGCCAATCCCGAGGTGATCAAGGCCTATCTTGGCGAGGAGGAGGAGGCGTGAGTCAGCTTGTGTTGCAGTCGATCGAGGCCGGCTACGGCTCGGTGCGCGCGCTGCAGGGAATATCCCTGGCGGTCGACAAAGGCAAGATGGTCGCACTGCTGGGCGCCAACGGAGCCGGCAAGTCCACCACACTGAAGGTCATCTCCGGCATGCTCAAGCCCAGTGCGGGCGCGGTGAGCTTCGAGGGCAAGCCACTGCGCGGCATGTCCCCGAACGAAATCGTTCGGCTGGGTATCGCTCACGTACCAGAAGGCCGCAAGATCTTCAAGGACCTGATGGTGTCCGAGAACCTGCGCATGGGTGCCTACACGCGCAAGGATACGGCGGGCGTCAAGCAGGACCTGGAACTCGTGCTCGAAATGTTTCCCCGCCTGCGCGAGCGATCCCGTCAACTTGGCGCGTCCCTGTCCGGGGGCGAACAGCAGATGCTGGCGATTGGCCGCGGGCTGATGGCCCGGCCCGCGCTGTTGCTGCTGGACGAACCCTCGCTGGGCATGGCTCCGAACCTGGTGATCGACATCTTTGCCGCGCTGCGCAAGATCAACCAGGAGCGCGGAATGACGATGCTGATCGTCGAACAGAACGCCCAGGTCGTGCTGAAGAACACCAGCTTCGCCTTCGTGATGCAGGTCGGGCGGATCGCTGTCGAAGGTGAATCCACCACGCTGCGCTCGGACAAGAGCGTGATCCAGTCGTACATGGGGGGCTAACGCCCCCGCGGTTTCGGCGGACTTGCTGACCTGCCGAAGCCGAAGATGAAGCCCCCGTCAGCGATGGCATCCACAGGTCGCATCATTATTATTCTTTGAAGGAGACAGCGATGAAACTTCCGATTGCTCGGATCAGTACATTGATCGGCGCCCTTGCGCTGACAGCGCTCGGGTCCGCCGCCCAGGCCCAGAACGGTCCGGGTATCAAGGACAAGGAAATTCTTCTTTGCTCCTACCAGCCGATGACCGGCAGCACCTCCAGCTACTTCCGCATGGGCAAGGGCGCGGATGCCTGGTTCAAGCACGTCAACGACACCGGCGGCATCAACGGGCGCATGGTGAACTTCAACATGGTGGACGACAAGTACGAGCCGGCCCGCACCGCCGGTATCGTCAAGCGGTTCGTCGAACGCGATGACTGCTTCGCCATCGTCGCGCCACTCGGATCGGCTCCCACCGTGGCCGTGATCGATTACGTGGTCGAGCAGAAGATCCCCATCGTCGGTGCCGGCACGGGTGCCGCCAAGCCGCTGGAAATTCCGAGCAAGTGGGTGTTTCCGCTGTACCCCAGCTACCGTGACGAAGGCCGCGACCTCGTACGCTTCTCGAAGGAGGTTTTCAAGGCCAAGAAGATCGCGCTGCTGTACCAGAACGACCCGTCGGGCAAGACCCACCTGGATGGAATCAAATCGGTGCTCGCGCAGCACGGCGTGGAACTCGTGGCCGAGCAAGGTTACGAGCCTAAAGAGGTGGACGTGAGTTCGCAGGTGCTGACCATGAAGGCCGCCAATCCCGACGCCATCATTTGCTCGTGCGCTCCCGAGCCGGCCGCCAAGTTCTACACCGAGCGCCGCAAGCACAACTGGAACGTGCCGGTGGTCAACGTGTTCTTCGGCAAGAGCCCGAAGGTGCCCGAGCTGGCCGGCAAGGAGGCGGTGGAAGGTGTGTATTTCGCGACCATCTTCCGGGACTTCGACTCGCCGGCGCCACAGATGCAGGAAGCCCTGCGCATCTTGAAGAAGTACTACCCGCAAGAGGATCCCGATGCGATCCACCTGTGGGGTTTTGCAGCCGCCCAGACCGCCACTGAAGCCCTCAAGCGCATGGGACGCAACACCATCACGCGTGACCGCTTCGTTGAAACCATGGAAACCATCAAGGACTGGAAGGGCAGCGTGGTCCCGTCGGTGACGATCAACAAGGGCAACGCCCCGGACCACTTCATCGTGCGCGAAATGTCGTATGTCGTGTACTCCGGAGGCAGCTTCAAGGACTTCCCGGTTCCCTGGCAGAAGTAGGCGTTGCATGCATTCGCCGCCTTGGCACTGCTGAGGCGGCGTTTTTTTCTTGTCAAAGCGGCAGCTATGCGTCTATCGCAGACCCGCTTTGCACAACAGACGCCGAACAAGATGCGCTGCAAGCGTTAAGGTTGGTCACACAATTCAAGCTGTTCTCGGCACGCCTGCGAGAACTCAACCATCAGAGCGGGCAGCTGCCCCTGCATATGAGGTGATCATGACTGCGATAGTCGGTAAGGCAATTCCCCCCCAGAGACAACGAGTGCTCGATGCACTGCACCTGCGCGAGCCCGATCGCATTCCGGTTGGCTTGTGGGGCACGATCGAGGGTTACCAGAACCTGCGCAAGGCCATTGGCCTGGATTACAAGGCCGACACGCGAGACTATCGGACCGGGTCCACGACCTGGACCACCGACGTGAGCTTCGAAGTGGACCTGGCTTACAAGCTCGACCTGGACTTCATGCGTATTTCAATGGGACCCATGGGCGGCTCGCCCGGTTTCCGGCCGATTCGCTTCGATGAGGTCCCATTCGACATGGGCATTTCACCCCCCAACGCCGAGATCAACGTGGACGAGTGGGGCGTCGTGCGCAAGTGGACGCCGCACGAGCGCGGCGGCTACTACGAGATGATCGGCTATCCGCTGTTTCACGCCACCAGCGCCCCGCTGGAAGAGGGCCTGAAGATGCTGGAGGCCTATCCATGGCCCGACCCGCGCGACCCTGCCATGTGGAACGACTCACCCATTCCAGGCATGACATTGCGTGAGTACTGCAAGTACATCCGCGAGAACACGCCGTTCGCCCTGATGGGGCAAGCCGGCCGGGGCGGCTTGTACGAGCAGGCCAAGTACATGGTGGGCTACGCCAAGATCTTCTCCGACTTCATCGAATCGCCCCAATTCCTGGACGCGCTGCTGACCAAGCTGGTGGACCTGGAGATCGAAACCAACAAGGCGATGATCGACCAGTGCGGCGAATACCTGGACTGGATGCGAATGAGCCCCGAGGACCTGGCAAGCGAGAAGACAAGCTTCCAGTCCCTCGCCATGTTCAACGAGCAACTCAAGCCTCACTACATGCGTTCGATCCGGACCATCCGGGAGTACTACCTGCGCAAGAACCCCAACGGCAAGATCCAGTTCCACTCCTGCGGCGCGCTGGCCGAGCCGTTCAAGCGGGGTTTGATGGACTGCGGTGTGGACGGCCACGACAGCCTGCCGCCGAAGGTGGCACGCCATTCCAACCCGGCCGCGTGCAAGCGGCTGCTCGGCAAGGATGCATTCTTCTATGGGGGCATTGACGTGCAGGAGACCTTGCCCTGGGGCTCCATGGACCAGGTGCGCGCGGAAGTGCGCGCCCGGATCTGGGAGATGGGCCACGGCGGTGGCTACCTGCTGAGCAGTTCGCATCGGCTCGAGCACGACGTCCCCACCGAGAACGTCTTGGCCATGATCGACGAAGCACATGAATACGGGGTCTACCCGCTGCCCGAGACGCCCCCTGCCGGCGCAGACACGGGCGAGGGGTATGAGCCCTGGTCCGAAAAGAAGACCCGGCGCCGCCGGCCTGAAGAGGCTGTAGGGGAGGCGTAGGCGCGATGCCCAAGCTCTTCCCTATTTAACTTTCACATCGAGCAGCACGCAAGGAAGCGGAACATGCCCATCGCCATCGACACAGACAAAGAGCAGGACATCGAGGATCTGCAGTACGACATCGAGGATTCACGAGCGACCGGCCGCTGGTCGGACGCCCCTCCGGAAGTCAAGGAAATGTTCCATGTCCTCGAGTGGAACATCGTGGACGGCCAGCACGCCACCACCAACGGCCTGATCGAATCCTTGCTGGCGAAAGGGATCGCACCTCGGACGTTGATCGCAGGTCCGATGGCGATGGGGATTGCGGAAGTCGGCCGCCGCTTCAAGATGGACGAGTACTTCTTGCCGGAAGTGATGATGTCCGCCAAGTGCATGCAGTCGGCATTGGGAACGCTCAAGCCGCTGATCCTGGCCGAAAAGAGCGAAGACATCGGTACCGTGGTGATCGGCACCGTGCAGGGAGACCTGCACGACATCGGCAAGAAGATCGTCGGCATGATGATGGAAGCGGCAGGCTTTACCGTGGTCGACCTGGGCGTATCGGTGCCACCTGAGGACTTCATCGCGGCGATCCGCAAGCACAAGCCCAAGATCGTCGGGTTCTCGGCGCTGCTGACGACCACCATGAACATGCAGTGGGAGACGCTCAAGCTCATCAAGGCCGAAGGGCTGCGCGAAGAGGTGCGGGTGTTCGTGGGCGGCGCCCCGATCAGCCAGGCCTGGTGCGACAAGATCGGCGCCGACGCCTATGCGTCCGACGCCCTGGTCGCCGTGGACAAGGCGCGGGCGTGTATTTTCAAGTTTCCCGAGATCAAAGGCGGCAATCCTGAACTTCACGCCAAGATGCTGAAGATCGATGCTGAACGTGAAGCCATGAAGGCCAAGGCGACCGCGGCCTAGAAGGAGCCCAGCGCATGAACACGCCAGTGCACGGAACGATTCCGCTGCAGGCCGCTGACGATCCGGCCCCGGCACCCGCGACCCGGCGCCCGTGGGTGGTGGCCGTCATGGTGGTTTCGGCAGCCCTGGTGGCGGTCGGCCTGATGGGCCGCCTGCAGGCGGCCTGGGGTTACGCCCTGTTCGGCGTCGCCTCGGTGTTCCTCATCGCCAGCGTGGCGTCGTTTGGCGTTTTGGCGTTGACCGATAAAGGCCGGACCGATCAGCTCCTTTCCACGTCACGCTCGATGGGAATGATCGGCGCTGCTGCCTATGTCCTGGCGCTCGCCGCACTGGCCGGTCACTACACCGGCGAGGCCCTGCGCGGCCGGATCGAGATGCACTGGATGGTGTTCGGGCCCTTGGTCCTGGCTGCCCTGATCGCTTTCGACATGGGCATCTACCGGAAATTGGTGAAGGCGAACCTCACCACCTTGCGCCGCTACCGCAGGTTCATCGGGCGCGAGGACGCCGAACCGGCGGCCATGCGCAAGACGCTGGTCGACGATGTGATCGTGCACCGCAGCTTGTGGCAAGTCAGCAAGCTCAGGTGGGTCCGGCACACGTTGATCTTCTGGGGCTTTGCCGCGATGTTCATGATCGAACTGCCGGCTGTCTTCGTGCGCGAAGGACTGCCGGCGTTCGGATGGCCGGACGTCTGGCGCATACCGGGTCATCCCGTCAGGCTGGCCTTCGACGTGATGTATGACCTGACCGGCGCCATGGTCCTGATCGGATGCCTGCTGGCGCTGTGGTGGCGCTTTACCGTGCGAGACAAGCCGGACGAGCGCAAGTTCGCGGACACGCCCATGGTTCTGTTCCTGCTTTTCGTGGTGGTTTCCGGCTTCGCGATCGAAGGCTGGAGAATTGCGCAGACCTCCAGCCCCTTGCATTCCTACTCCTTCGTCGGCGTCCCCTTCGCCTCTTTGATGTCGGCAGTCGGGCTGGACGCTGCGCCCGTGTTCCAGCCGCTGTGGCTGGCCCACGTCATCGCATCCGTCGCATTCATCGGCTACCTGCCGGTCACGCGTCTGGTCCACACCTGCGCCACGCCGTTCGGTCGCCTCATGACTTCGCAGAAGGGCTTGCTGGCGGCGAAGAAGTACGGCGTCTTGAGCGGTCTGATGCACTCGCCAGGGCCTGCAGCACCGCTGCAGGCGCCCTCCGGCACCTCACGCACGAATACCTGATTTCCAGGGCCCCATCATTTTCATTTAGGGTTTGAACACATGGACAACATCATCGCGATCTACGGGCCGACCTGCTCGTTGAAGACAGAAGTCGCTCAAGAACTTTCGCAGATGACCGGATTCAAGTCGACGAATCGCGGGGAAAAGGCGACTACCGAGGCCAAGTACACCCGAACGCCTACTGTCAGCGAGTTGCCGATCGGCTTTCATCGCGAGCTGGACCAGGAGACGCTGCGCATGTCGGAGTGGAACGAGAAGCTCATGATCTTCGAGAGCACCTTCATGGATGCCGTCATGGCAAACAAGGGCAATGTTTTCCTGGTCAGGCTGCATTCCGACGACAAGGTGCGCGAGGAGCGCTGGCGCCTGCGCAAAGAGGAAGGCGGCGGGCGCACCCGGCAACTCGGTGAGAGCGTGGCCGCTCGCGACCGCGAGGATCGGGAGCTGCGTACCAAGCTCTACGGCGCCGGCTCTGGGGCGGCCACACCCGTTCTGGACCTCGACACCTCCAAGCGCTCGGCGGCGGACGTGGCGCGTGAAATCTGGGAAAGCTTCCAGGCCGAAGCGCAACTCGAGGTGGTGACCAACAAGCCGCCGATGGACAAGGCGTCGGCACGGGGATTGATCCCCGGTCCGGCCACTGGCAAAGTCACGCGGTTCAATGCCAGCAAGACGCCGTTCGGCGGCTACATCCGCGACGACAAGAGCGGCCAGGAGATCTATGTACACAAGTCCGCGCTGGGAGAGATCGCAAGCGACGACCTGGCAGCCGGCACAGCGGTCGCATTTGAGATCGTGGCCGACAGTTTTGGCGGCTTCAAGGCAGTCAAGTTGTCCAAGAGTTGAGGGCAGCAGGAAAAGGACAATGGATGACTGAGTCTGTGGAGACGCTCGCCTCGAAACGGCCCGAAGCTGAAGTTGCCAAGCAAGGCACCGCGCGAGTGGTCTTCATGCCGTCGGGGCGCCGAGGCCAGTTCGAATTCGGCACCACGGTGATCTCGGCTGCGCGCAGCCTGGGCGTGGACATCGATTCCGTTTGCGGAGGCCGGGCGATATGCGGCCGTTGCCAGATCGCGGTGAGCGAAGGCGAATTCAGCAAGCTTGGAGTTACCTCCAGCAATTCCAACCTCAGCGGCTTCGGCGAGACCGAACAAAAGTACAAGCGGATCAAGGGGCTGGCCAGCGACCGCCGCCTCGGCTGCCAGGCCTGCCTGTTGGGTGACGTCGTGATCGACGTTCCCGCCGACAGCCAGATCCACCGGCAGATCGTGCGAAAGGGCGCCGACGAGATTCGCGACTTGCAGATCGATCCGGTAGTGCAGCTGTATTACCTGGAACTGCGCAAGCCAAGCATGTCCGATCAGGTGTGCGACCTGACCCGGGTACTCAAAGGACTTGAAACCGAGTGGCAACTGTCGGGCCTTGAGGCCGACATTCATTTCCTGCGTTCCCTCTCCGCGGCCTTGCGCGCCGGAGAGAGCTACGCCGGCGACTGGAAGATCACCGTCGCGGTGCGCCTCGGCAAGACCCTGATCGCGGTCTGGCCAGGATTCAAGGAATCCGTGTATGGCCTGGCCGTGGACGTGGGCACGACCACCATTGCCGGCCACTTGTGCAGGCTCGGCACCGGCGAGGTTGTGGCCAGCGGCGGGATGATGAATCCGCAGATCCGCTTCGGCGAAGACTTGATGAGCCGGATCTCGTACCTGCAGCAGAACGAAGGCCAGGCACCGGTGCTGACGGCTTCGGTTCGCAAGGCCTTGTGCGAGCTGGTGGACCAGGTCACCGCGCAGGCGCAGGTGGCCGCGACCGACATCCTGGAGATGACACTGGTGGGCAACCCCACCATGCATCACCTGGTGCTGGGCATCGATCCGACGCAGCTGGGCATGGAGCCATTCCCGTTGGTGGTCGATAACGGCGTCACCGTGCAGGCACGCGATCTCGACCTGTCGCTGAATGCCGGTGCCCGGGTGTACCTGCTGCCCTGCATCGCAGGCCATGTGGGAGGTGACACGGCCGGGGTGATCCTGTCGCAGGGCCCCCATGTCTCCGACGAGATGACGCTCGTGATCGATGTGGGCACCAACGCCGAGCTGGTTCTGGGCAGCAAGAACCGGCTCATCGCCTGTTCGAGCCCGACCGGCCCCGCGTTCGAAGGCGCCCAGATCAGTTCCGGCCAGCGGGCCGCTCCCGGTGCGATCGAGCGCGTGCGCATCGACCCCGAGACGCTGGCGCCACGCATCAAGGTGATCGGCTGTGACCTGTGGTCGGACGATCCCGGCTTCGAAGCCGGCATCGCAGGAATCGGCGTCACCGGCATTTGCGGGTCGGGCATCATCGAGGTCGTGGCTGAGCTGTTCCTTGCCGGCGTCCTCGACGAGACCGGTCGAATGCTGGCCAAGGGACGCGACGTCGCCAACCATCCGCACCTGCTGCCGCGCGGACGCAACGTGGAGTACGTTCTGTTCAGGACCGAGGATCGGGTGGTCAAGGTCGTGCCCAGCGACATCCGCGCGATCCAGCTGGCCAAGGCCGCGTGCTATTCCGGAGCACGGCTGTTGATGGACGAGATGGGCGTGGACCGCGTCGACAAGGTCTTGCTCGCGGGCGCTTTCGGCAGTTACATCGACGTGAAATATGCCATGATCCTGGGCATGATCCCGGACTGTGATCTCGCCAAAGTGCGGTCGGTGGGCAATGCCGCCGGCACCGGCGCCCGGATCGCGTTGCTCAGTGCCGCCACGCGCCAGGAGATCGAGTCGGTCGTTCGGCGCGTCGAGAAAGTCGAGACCGCGGTGGCGCCGAAGTTCCAGGAATACTTTATCGCCGCAATGAACCTGCCCAACGCAGTCGATCCCTTCCCCAACCTGGAACGCGTGGTCACATTGCCCAAACGGGCGGGATGAAACGCGATGCGCAGCGGGCTCGCGGATGAGTGATCGGCAGCCACTGGGTCCCGCTGCACGGAAGCTGCCGGCCTGCCCGCAGGTCGGCCCCTACGCGGTGCCGGTGGTCGAGGGCCGGACCTACCGGTGGTGCCGTTGCGGCCTGAGTGCCTCGCAACCGTGGTGCGACGGCTCGCACGCGGGCACCGGTATCGAGCCGCTGGAGTTCGTCGCGCCGATCACCGAGACCTTTTACATGTGCGGCTGCAAGCGCACCGACAACCCACCCTACTGCTTCGGCAATTGCCGCGGCCACGCCCCGCGCAAGTCCGAGCGCGCGAGCAACCAGGAGCGGACATGACCGGCGTGTCGCAGAACTCGTTTTATGTGGTGGTCGTGGCAGGCAACCTGGTGTCTGCCATTCACCCGACATCAGAACCCGATCAATCGGCCGCTACGGGGACCGCGCTGGAGATCGGGACGGCGCTGGCGGGCAATTTCCAGCGCAGCGGCAGCATCGATGGCCGTTATGGCTTCGACAGCGCTGCCGAAGCGAAACGGTTCGCGTTGCTTTGCCTTCAGTTCAGCAAGGCCCTGGTGGAGCGCCGGATCGGCCTGATCGAAGCACTGCCCCCGGAGTTCGAGTCTTACTTCGCGGATGAACAGCCGCGCGGCGGTATGGACGCGTGACCGCGACCGGATCAGGCCGCACGTGGCGGTCACCTGTTGATGGCAATCAGGAAACTGTCGACTTGGCATAGCCCGCTTCGGCCGGAAGCGTCCCCTGTCTGAGAACACGTACGGCACAGTACTTCAGCTCAGGAATTTTGCCGACGGGATCGAGCGCCGCGTTGGTCAGCAAATTGGCCGCGGCTTCGTGATACGCGAACGGAATGAACACTGTCCCCGGCGGCGTGCCGTCATCCTGGCGAACCCGGATGCACACGGCGCCGCGCCGAGACTCCACCGTCACTCCATCGCCCGGCTGCAAGCCGAGGCGCTCCAGATCGGCGCCGTTCATCGAGACCGACGCCAACGGTTCGATCGCGTCGAGCACCGCCGCGCGCCGGGTCATGCTGCCGGTGTGCCAGTGTTCGAGCTGGCGGCCGGTGATCAGCACCATCGGGTACTGCGCATCGGGTTTTTCATCGGCGGGGATGATGCCTGCCGGCACCAGTTTTACCCGGCCGGTGTCGGTTGGAAAGCGGTCGGCGAAGACGATCGGCTGCCCCGGATCGTCTTCGCTGTGGCAGGGATAGGTGACGCTGCCTTCGCGCTCGAGCCGTTCCCAGCTGATGCCTCCGATGGCTGCATGCATGGCCTGCCGCAATTCCTCGTATACCGCGGCAACGCCGTGCTGCGGCCCCGGGTAATTCCAGCCCAGGCCCAACCGCCCCGCGAGCTGCTGGATGATCCAGAGGTCCTGCCGCGCCTCACCCGGCGGGCTCAGCGCCTGGCGTCCCAACTGCACCATGCGGTCGGTGTTGGTGGCGGTGCCGGTCTTCTCGGGCCAGGCGCTGGCGGGCAACACGACGTCGGCCAGCCAGGCGGTCTCGGTCAGGAAGATGTCCTGCACCACCAGATGCTGCAGCGAGGCAAGGGCCGCGCGCGCGTGGTGCAGGTCGGGGTCGCTCATCGCCGGGTTTTCGCCCACGATGTACATGCCCCGAACCTTGTGCGGGTCGGCTTCATCGGCAAGCGCCTTGTCCATGATCTCGACCACGGTGTAGCCGGGTTGCGGATCGAGCGGACTGCCCCAGAACTGCTCGAACCAGCCGCGGGCCTTCACATCCGTGACGCGCTGGTAATTGGGAAACATCATCGGGATCAGGCCGGCGTCGCTGGCCCCTTGCACATTGTTCTGCCCGCGCAGCGGGTGCAGGCCCGAGCCTGGCTTGCCGATCTGGCCGGTGACGCTGCACAGCGCGATCAGGCACCGGGCATTGTCGGTGCCGTGAACATGCTGGCTGATGCCCATGCCCCACAGGATCATCGCGCTCTTGGCCGAGGCAAACGCGCGAGCGACCTCACGCAAGGCCGGCGCGGGGACGCCGCAGATCGGCGCCATCGCCTCCGGGCTGTAGGCCCGCACGTTGTCGCGCAGCGCCTCGAAGTTGCTCGTGCGGTCCCGCACGAAAGCCTCGTCGACCAGCCCTTCCTCGATCACCACATGGATCAGCGCATTGAGCATCGCCACGTCGGTGTCGGGTCGAAACTGCAACACGCGCCATGCCTGCCGCGCCAGGTCGGTGACGCGCGGGTCGGCCAGCACGATGCGAGCGCCGCGCTTGGCGGCGTTCTTCATCCAGGTGGCTGCGACCGGGTGATTCGAGGTGGGATTGGATCCGATCACGAAGATCAACTCGGCGTGCTCGACGTCGTTGACCTGGTTGCTGACGGCCGCGGAACCAACGCCTTCGAGCAGGGCCGAGACGCTGGAGGCGTGGCACAGCCGTGTGCAGTGGTCGACGTTGTTGGTCTTAAACCCGGTTCGCACCAGCTTCTGGAACAAATAGGCTTCCTCGTTGCTGCCCTTGGCCGAGCCGAAACCCGCCAGCGACTTCGGCCCAAAACCGTCGCGCAACTCGCGCAGGCTTGACGCTGCCAGGTCCAGGGCTTCATCCCAGCTGGCCTCGCGGAAAACTTCGCGCCAATCGGCGCCCGGCCCAGGTAAAGCCTTGGCCACGCCGCTCTTGCGGATCAGCGGGCGCGTCAGGCGGTGCGGATGATGCACATAGTCCTGGCCGAACCGCCCCTTGACGCACAGGCGCGAGAGGTTGGCAGGCCCGTCCCGCCCCAGGACCCCGACAATTTTCTCGTCACGCACCTGGTAGCTGATCAGGCAACCGACGCCGCAATATGGACAGACCGAATCGACCGTCCGATCCACTTTCTGCGAGCCGATCAGGGTCTTGGGCATCAGCGCGCCGGTGGGACACGCCTGAACGCATTCGCCGCAGGCGACGCAGGTGCTGGCGCCCATCGGGTCGTCGAGGTCGAACACGATCTTCGAGTGCTCACCGCGCAGGGCATAGCCGATCACATCGTTGACCTGCTCTTCGCGACAGGCCCGCACACAGCGCGTGCACTGGATGCAGGTGTCCAGGTTGACGGCCATGGCCGGGTGCGACAGATCAGGGCCGACCGCCGCGCGCCGCAAGGCTTTCAGCGCCGGCCTCACCTGCACGCCGGCACGCGCCGACCAGTCGCTCAGTTCCCCGTGCGGCCGCAAGCCTTCATCGTCGATCCACTTGAAGCCTGCATCGGGCATGTCGGCGAGCAGCAGTTCCAGCACCATTTGCTGGCTCTTGCGGGCACGCGGACTTTCACTCTGCACGCGCATGCCTTCGACGGGCGCCCTGCAGCAACTCGGTGCCAGGGTTCGCTCACCGTCGATCTCGACCACACAAGCGCGGCAGTTGCCGTCGGGGCGCAAGCCCTCCTTGAAGCACAGGTGCGGAATTTCCACCCCGGAGCGTTTGGCGACGGACAGGATCGTTTCGTCGGCGCGGGCTTGAACCGGCTGGCCGTTCAAGGTAAAGGCGACGGTCGGGGAGGCACCGGGTTCGGCGCCGCCGAACGCTGCCGATTCGGACTGGATGGATCTCAAGGCGTTTCTCCACGGGAATCACGCGGGCCACCGACCTCATGGGCGAAATAGGTTTGCACGCTGCGCATCGGGTTAGGCGCGGCCTGGCCCAGGCCGCAGATGGATGCATCGGTCATGACCTGCGCCAGGTCGTCGAGCAGCTCATGATCCCAAGCAGGCGCGACCATTGACGCGGCCGCCTTGCTGGTACCCACCCGGCAGGGCGTGCACTGGCCGCAGCTCTCCTCGGCGAAGAACCGCATCATGTTCAAAGCCGCATCGCGGGCCTTGTCGTTGTGCCCCAGCACGATGATCGCGGCGGAACCGATGAAGCAACCGTGCGGCTGCAGGGTGTCGAAGTCCAGCGGCACATCCGCCAGCCGCGCCGGCAGGATGCCGCCAGAGGCACCTCCGGGCAGGTACCCGTAAAGGGTGTGGCCTTCCGCCATTCCACCGCAGAATTCGTCCACCAGTTCACGCAGCGTGATGCCGGCCGGCGCCAGCTTGACTCCCGGCTCGCGAACCCGCCCGCTGACGCTGAAACTGCGCAGCCCCTGCCTGCCATGTCGGCCGGCCGATGTGAACCACTGGGCGCCTCGCTCGACGATGTCGCGCACCCAGTACAGCGATTCGAAGTTGTGCTCGAGCGTCGGACGCCCGAACAGTCCCACCTGCGCGATGTACGGGGGGCGCATGCGAGGCTCACCCCGTTTACCCTCGATGCTTTCGATCATGGCCGACTCTTCGCCGCAGATGTAGGCTCCGGCCCCCCGGCGCAATTCGATGTGCGGCAAGGCGCAGGGCGGATCGGCCTGCAGGCGCGCCAGTTCGCCGGCGAGCAGCGCGCGCGCCTCGTGGTACTCGTCGCGCACATAGATATAACAGGCGTCGATGCCGACCACCTGCGCCGCGACCAGCATGCCTTCGAGAAAGCGATGCGGATCGCGCTCAAGATAGGTGCGGTCCTTGAAGGTACCGGGCTCGCCCTCGTCGACGTTGATGGCCATCAGCCGCGGCGCCGGTTGCTCGCGCACGATGCTCCACTTGCGGCCGGCCGGAAAGCCGGCACCGCCGAGCCCCCGCAAGCCGGATCCGGTCATCACCTGGAGCACCGAATCGGTGGTGCGCCGGCCGCCGGCCAATTCAGCCGCCAGCGCATAGCCGCCGTCGGCACGGTAGGCTTCATAGCCAATGGCTTGCACTGCCGGCACGTTGTCGCCCTGCTCCCGGGCAATCGCGGCGGCCAGCCGTTCGCGCGAGGCGTACGCCACGGCCTTGTGGCGCACCTGGGCGGCCGGCGCCTGCTCGCAGCGCCCCAGGCACGGCACGGCGACGACCCGGACCGCCGCACTCGCCAGATAGGACTTGGCCTTCTCGAGCAATGGCTTGGCCCCGGCCAGTTCGCAGCTGAGGCCGTCGCAGACCCGAACCGTCACGGCCGCCACGTGCGCGTCGTCGGCCACGACGTCGAAGTGGTGATAGAAGCTGGCCACCTCGTAAATCTCGGCCATCGGAACATTGACCGTCCGGGCCAGCGCCGTCAGATGCCGCTGGCGCAGTGCGCCGGTGCTGTCCTGGATGCGATGCAGATACTCGATCAGCAGGTCACGCCGATAGCCCTGCGCGCCCGGGGGCCCCACCAGTGCGAGCACTTCGTCCAACGACCGCCGGTCGGGTTGCCGGCCCTTGAGCTTGCCCTTGTGGCGGATGCGCTCGCGCATGTCCTGCGGACTCGCCAAAACGACCGGGGACAACGCCAGCACATTGTTGGACGATTCATTCACTAGGAACTCCGGGCACGATGGGCAGGCTTTTCGCTGCCCAGAGAAAGACAGTTAGAACAGGCCGACGATCTTCCCGTCGGGGCCGACGTCGATCGCACAGGCCGAAGGCACCTTCGGCAAGCCGGGCATGGTCATGACGTCGCCGCAGACCATCACCACAAACTCCGCCCCGGCGGCCAGGCGCACTTCGCGCACATTGACCATGTGGCCGGACGGTGCGCCACGCAGTTGCGGATCGGTCGAAAAAGAGTACTGGGTCTTGGCCACGCAGACCGGATAGTGGCCGTAGCCGGAGTCCTGCAGCCGCTTGATCTGCGCGCGAACCTTGGCGTCGGCGGTAAGGTCCGCCGCGCCGTAGATCTTGGTGGCGATGGCCTTCATCTTGTCCCACAAGGGCGCGCTCTCCTCGTAGACGAATTTCAACTCGCTGGGTTCTTCGTCGCACAGGCGAACCACTTCACGCGCCACGTCCGCCGCACCCTTGCCGCCGTCGGCCCAGTGCCGCGCGACGATGACCTTGGCACCGTGATTGCTCATCTTGTCGACCAGCAATGCGATCTCGGCGTCGGAATCCTCGGTTCGGTGATTGATGGCCACCACGCAGGGCAACCCGTAGTGCGTGCGGATGTTGTCCACATGACGCTCGATATTGGTGATGCCCTTGCGCAGCGCCTCCAGGTTCGGCGTCCCGAGTTCCTTGACCTCCAGGCCGCCGTGAAACTTAAGCGCCCGGATGGTGGCCACCAGGACCACGGCGGCGGGCTTGAGCCCCGCCTTGCGGCACTTGATGTCGACGAATTTCTCGGCGCCCAGATCGGCGCCGAACCCGGCTTCGGTCACCACGTAGTCGGCGAGCTTGAGGGCGGTCTTGGTCGCCAGGACCGAATTGCAGCCGTGCGCGATGTTGGCAAACGGACCCCCATGGATGAAAGCCGGCGAATGCTCGAGTGTCTGCACGAGATTGGGCGCCAGCGCGTCCTTCAGCAGGGCCGCCATGGCGCCATGTGTCTTGAGGTCCCGCGCCAGGATCGGCTTTTGCTGCGTGGTGTAGCCGCAAACGATGTTGCCCAGTCGCTCCTTCAGGTCCTGCACCGAGGTGGCGAGGCAGAAGATGGCCATGACTTCCGATGCCACGACGATGTCGAACCCATCTTGCCGAGGGTAACCGTTGCCCGGCCCGCCGAGCGACACGGTGATGTCGCGCAACGCGCGATCATTCATGTCCATCACCCGCTTCCAGGCGATGCGGCGGACATCGAAACCCAATTCGTTGCCGTGATGGATATGGTTGTCGATCATGGCGGCGAGCAGGTTGTTCGCCAGCGCGATGGCGCTGAAATCGCCAGTGAAATGCAGGTTGATGTCCTCCATGGGTATCACCTGCGCGTAGCCGCCACCGGCGGCTCCGCCCTTCATCCCGAACACCGGCCCCAGCGAAGGCTCCCGCAGGCAGATCGCCGCCTTCTTGCCGATATGGTTGAGCGCGTCGCCCAGCCCCACGGTGGTGGTCGTCTTGCCCTCTCCAGCGGGCGTCGGGCTGATGGCTGTCACCAGGATCAGCTTGCCGTCCGGGCGGTCAGCAAGCGACTCGATGTACTGCAGCGAGATCTTCGCCTTGGTGCGGCCGAACGGCTCCATCGCCTGCTCAGGGATGCCGAGCCTGGATGCGATGTCCCCGATGGGGAGCGGGTGGGATTCCTGGGCAATCTGAATGTCGGATTTCATGGTTCTTGCTCGCAAGACGGTGCTAGGCGGATTGGGCCACGGCTGTTCCGTTGATGACGGATCCCACTGCGCCGGCCGAACGGGCCGGCCGCTTGGTCCGGGACCCGGAGACGCCGAGCCGGGCATAACGCTCGATCTCCACGCCGACCCGGCCGACCTCTTCGATGATTCCGACTTTGGCCACTCGCACGCGCACGCGGCTGGCAGGGAATCGCGTGAGGACGCGGTCGGCGACGACTTCTGACAGCGTCTCCAGCAGCTTGTGCCGCTGGTCTGCCAAATAGGCCCTGAGGTCGGCTACCACGGTCGCGTAGTCGACGGTGTCCGCAATCCGATCGGTTGCCGCGGCCCGACGGGCATCGACGTCGATTTCGATGTCGAACAAGAGGTGGGTAGGCCGTTCACGCTCATGCTCATAAACGCCGATCCAGGTGCTGATCCCGCACTCCTGGATGAACACTCGATGCGACTGCACCGGGAATTGCGGGTCGCTTGCCATATTCATGATGCGTTGCATCCCATCTGGTTGGTCTTCATACAGGGCGAACATGACAAAGGGACCCACCGGATTAAACGGTGCTCGTCTTCCGTTGTCGCAGCCCGAGACCATACTCGAGACAGGGTGAAGGTTCAATTACACCGGGGGACATGGCAGCCATGCGTGCAAGGCATGCCCTGCCCGCGGGGCGCTTACCCGGGTTGATCGGACCCGGCAGGGGCCAGCTGCCAGGGCACGATGAATGCACGCGACGACTGGACCCGCAGTACCTCCTCGATATAGGCGGCTTCCTGGTCGCGCCGCGCCAGCAGCAGCGGGTCTCGCAACTCCAACGGAACCAGGCTTTGGTTGATCACCCATGCGTAGGGCTCAATGCCCGCCCGGCGCAAGTCGGCCTGCAGCGCCGCGGCCTCGTGAACCGGTGTGGCTTCGGCCAACGTGCACAGCAGGACGCGGGTAAACGCCGGGTCGCGCAGGCGTGGCAATAGACCCAGCACCGCTGCCGTCACGGCCTTGGACTGCCGCATCACTTCCCGGTGGTAGGCCTGGGCGGCATCCAGCAACAAGATCGTGTGTCCCGTCGGCGCCGTGTCCACCACGACAAACCGGCCGGTTGCCTTGTCGACTTCGCGTGCGAAAGCCTGGAATACCGCGATCTCCTCGGTACAGGGAGAGCTGAGGTCCTCTTTAAGCAGGGCCAGCCCATTCGGATCGAGCTGCGCGCCCGCCGTGGCAAGCACATCGGCGCGGTAACGCGCCACCTCCAGGTGGGGATTGATCTCCCCCACGGTCAGATTGGCCGGGCGGTCATGCGCCGCTTGGGCGATGTGGGCGGCCGGGTCGGTGGTGGTCAGGTGCACCGGATGCCCGCGCCGCGCCAGTTCCATGGCGATCCGCGCCGCAATGGAGGTCTTGCCGACGCCGCCTTTGCCCATCGTCATGACCAGGCCGGTGCCGGTCGCTTCCAGTTGATCGATCAATTCGCCCAATTCGGGGATCGATCTTGAAGTTTGCAAGGACGGATGCCGGGCTGCTGCGCTGGACGTGTCAGCGCTGAAGAATCGTCGCAGCGCGGGCACGCCGAGCACTTGTTGCGATTTCAGGGCGACGCTGCTGCGAGGCAATGCCGCCAAGACCTCGGACATCCCCGCGACGGCGGCCTCGCCCAGCTTTTCCATGGCGGCGGCGGTGGGGTCGCCCTGCTCGCCCGCGGCATGGAACACGCCGTTGAGAACCAGCCGTTGGTTGCGCACGCCCAGTTCGCCCAGTTCGGCGCTGGTGCGAGCGGCCTCTGCGAGTGCCGCTGGTTCCGGCCGGCTGACCAGGACCATCGTCGTGAGCGTGGTATCTGAAAGCGACGCCACCGCGGATGCGTACAACTCGCGCTGAGCGAGCATGCCCTGCAAGGGCCCCACACACGATGTGCCGGCCTGGCTGTTCTCGATGAATCCCGTCCATGCCGCTGGCAAGGCCAGCAGCCGCAGCGTATGGCCCGTGGGTGCAGTATCGAAGACGATGTGCTGGTAAGCCTGCGTCAACTCCGGATTGCCGAGCAGCTTCGCGAATTCATCGAATGCGGCAATCTCGACGGTGCATGCTCCGGACAGCTGCTCCTCGATGCTTGCGACCGCCTCGGCGGGCAACAGCTTGCGGTACGGGCCGACAACGCCCTCGCGATAGGCGGCTGCCGCTGCCTGGGGGTCGACATTCATGGCGTGCAGCCCCTTGACCGAGCCGATTGGCGTCGGCGTGGAAGCGAGCCGCGTGTCGAACACTTCGTCCAGGTTGGATGCCGGATCGGTGCTGACCAGCAGCACTGACTTGCCGAGATCGGCCAGAGCCACCGCGACGGCGCACGAGGTGGACGTCTTGCCGACGCCGCCCTTGCCAGTGAAGAACAGGATCCGGGTGGCCGAGTCCACCAGTCCGTTGGACGTCGCCATCAGCCGCAGCAGCGCTTGGACTCGGCCGCCGGGCCGCAACAGGACTGCACCGGCGCCGCCGCGGCGCCCACCAGCGAGCCCAGTTCGGATTTAGTCGGGTAGCGCCCCTGGCTGACCACCTTGCCATCCAACACGACGACCGGCAGGCAAGCCACGCCATGTTCTTCCAGCGCGCTGCGAATCACCGTGTTCTGCACGAAGGCGCCGGGCTGCTGGCTAAGGTTGTAGCGCGACACTGCCACGCCTTGCTGCTTGATCGACTCCAGCAGCGACGCAAACTGCGCCAGCGAATCGTCCACTGAAGGGCCGCAAACGCCGGTAGCGCAGCATTGGGCGGGGTCGTATACGTCGAGTTGGGTCATGATTTTTCCGGTATGGGCAGTGCGTCTGCGTGGTTATTGAACAAGGCAAGAAGCTCGTCGGCCGTGGGGTAGCCCCCTGCGCGCAAGACCTGGCCGTCCAGCAACACCATGGGCAGGCAAGCCATCCCGTGCTGTCGGATGGCTGCCTTCACCAGGGGCTGGCTGGCGAACTCGTCCGGATCGTGCCCGAGATTGAAGCGCTGAACTTCCACCCCGCGTGAGCTTAATGCCGCGAGCTGCTCTTCGAATGCACCGGCAGTATCCTGTGCATCGGGACTGCACGCCCCGGTCAAGCAACCCACGGCAGGTTCGAAAATCTTCAGGGTGCGCATGTGAATCTTCCTTCGCTTCTTGCGCCCACGCCAATTATGGCTGGCGGGCTAAAGAACCTTCTTGATGTCGCTCAAGCGTCCATCCACGTAAGTCTCCATGGCGGTCTTGGCCTTGGCCGGGTCGCGCCAGGAAATCGCCGCAACCACGTCGTGGGTCATGATCTCGTGTGCACGCGCAATGTCGGCCCAGGTACCGGTGCGCCGGGAAATAAAGAACCAGAGCCGAAGGTGCAGATTGAAAATCCGCGGAATCGAATCGGCCAGCCAGTCGTTGTGGGCCGCCTGGCCCAAGGTGCCGTAGAACTGGCGATCGGCTTCGACGTACGCCTCGACGTCGCTCTCCTCGGTAGCGCGCACCAGGTCCTGGTGCAGCTGGGCAAGCACCTCGACCTGCTCCGCGGTCGCCCGGGTCGCAGCCAGCCATGCCACATGGCCGTCCAGCATGGCGCGGTATTCGTAGATCTGCTGCACGCTGGTGGCAGTGATTTCCGAGACGAACATGCCCCGATTGGGCTGGTGCTTGATGAGGCGCTCGATCGCAAGGCGCTGCATGGCCTCGCGCAAGGGCGTGCGCCCGATGCCGAACTCCGCCATCAGGTCCTTCTCGACCAGGACGGCTCCTGGCTCGACTTCCAGCCGGGTGATCTTGTGGGCGAGAAGCTCGTAGGCTTCTTCAGCCATCGAGCGCGGTACATCGTGCCTGACAGGGGGCACGACGCGCGCCTTCGCCACCCCGGCCAGCGGTTTACGCAGCGCAGTCACTCTCATCACGGCGCTGGGCCCTCGAACCGCGCCTGGATTTGTGCAACATGCAGGCGCGAGGGGTGAAAGAACCGCCCGAGGATGACCCATGCGTCGAATGCGATTGTCATGTGCGATTCCTTGCTGATATCAGTTGAGCAGACCCGCGGCGCCAGCACCGGCCGATCTCGCGAGCGGCGCAATGCCATACAGACCGGAGCGGGACAGCTTGGGATTCATGGCGCAGCTTTGCATGAGCTGAACCGGCAATGGTGCGTCCCCGAACAATCCGAAGAGTTCCACCTGGTCTTCCAGGGGCCAGCTGACTTCGGTATTGCCAACCCGGTAAACATATCCGGGCCCGACGCGGGAAGTGGTCCGGCACCCGCGCGCCGCCGCCTCAGTACGCAGCAGTTCCTTGAACTGGCGAGTGGCGTCCTCAATGCACAGCCAGCCCGCGCTTTCCAGCAGCACTGCTTCGAGCAGGTCGCCCCGATCCGCCATCTCCACGATGGCCTGGCCCATCTCCGGACCACAGGACAACACGAACGGAGAGACCTCCAAACATCCAGCCAGGCGCGTCTTGAACGCGGCGCAGAACAACCGGCGGCCGCCGGCCAGTTCGACCTTGACCTCGTCGATACCCAGCACAGGAACGTATAGAAAGCCCACTTGCGGCCGGCTCAGGCTTTGCGCCAGCAATGCCATGTCGCGTGCAGCGCGCGTGATCGCGGGCCGCACCCGGTCCACATCAGCATAGCCCTGGATGCGCAGGATTCGCTCGGGTCGGACCACGGGCGGCTCTGGATCGAACCGGCGCACCTCCGGTGATGGGCCAGAGCGCAGCTCAGCCGCTGGGTGTACGGCCACAGTGTTCATCGGGCCCCGGTGGGTTGCACGATCAACATTCGGCAAAGAATATATTCTTGCGCCAGCACCGGGAATGCACTCCGCGCATACCGGCCCTGCGCCGAGCGGCTGACTTCACGGCGCTCTAATTTGGCCCTTGAAAGACGTCGCCCAGCCGGCCCGCGGCGGTCTAGCGAGTTTTCGGCAATACGGTATTTTCCCAATGAGGCTAAGGACTTGCAGTGAAATGACGGCGTGGCTTGCAAGCGCCAGGCAGCCGACGGGAAGCGCTCGCAAGGCGAAACTGCGCTGTAATTCGCTCGGCAATCCCGCCCTGGATCATCAGACATTCGTTGCTCACTGAGGTGCCCCGGCAACAGCACCGAAGCGTTGGCTAAGTATACGGTGTATATTCATTCCAGGCCGCCGACAAACCATCGCATCACCAGCCATCTTGACCCTACGTATCCATGGACAGCTCTGAGGTTACCCTGGACATCCGCCCCGCGGCAAGACGGACGCACGCCGGCCGGCCCCCGCGCAATAGTACGTTTGTCATCGTCGGTGCCGGCCAAGCCGGCGTTCAGGCTGCCATTACCTTGCGCGAACGCGGCTTTGAAGGCCGGATCGTGCTGTTGGGCAGCGAGCAGCAAGCGCCCTACATGCGGCCGCCGCTGTCGAAAAAATTCCTCACGGGAGAGATGAGCCAGGACCGGCTCTATTTGCGGCCCGACGCCTTTTACGAGAGCAGCGACATCGAGCTGCGGACCGGCATCGAGGTTGAGAGCATCGATCGGACGGCCCAGGTCGTGCGTTTGGGCAACGGCGAACGCCAGCCCTACGACAAGCTCCTCCTGGCAACAGGCACCCGCGCCCGGGAACTCCCCGTGGCGGGAGCCAGGCATCACGACGTGCGTTACCTGCGTTCGTTTGACGATGCCCAGGCGCTGCGCCCAAGGCTGGTAGCCGGCAGCCGGCTGGTCGTGATCGGCGGCGGCTACGTCGGCTTGGAGGTCGCGGCGACCGCGGCACAAGCCGGGTTGCAGGTCACCGTGCTCGAGGCCGGCCCGAGGCTGTTGTCCAGGGTGACCGGGCCATCGCTCTCCGACTACCTGGCACAAGAGCACCGCCGGCACGGTGTCGACGTGCGCTGCAACGTACGAGTCACGGGTCTGCGTTTCAGCCAGAACCGGTTGCAGGGCGTGCACAGCGAGCAATCGTGTGTGAAGACATGCGTGGATGCGGACCTCGCGGTGGTGGGTATCGGGGCCGTCGCCAATGACGAACTTGCGCAAACGGCAGGGCTGCTATGCGATGGCGGCATCGAAGTCGACGATCACTGCCGCACATCCGATCCCGACATTTTCGCGGCCGGCGATTGCACCCGACACCCCAACGCGATCTTCGGCCGGCGGGTGCGCCTGGAGTCGGTTCAGAACGCCGTAGACCAGGCGAGCATTGCGGCCATCAACATGATGGGCGGGTCTGCCGTCTATGCGCGCGTTCCCTGGTTCTGGTCGCATCAATACGGACTCAAGCTGCAGTCCGCCGGCCTTTCGACCGACCACGACCGGGTCGAAGAACGCGGGGACCGTGGCGCCGGCCGTTTCGCGCTGCTTTATTTCAGAGGGCCGCAGCTGCTGGCCGTCGACGCAGTGAACATGCCGGGCGAGTACCTGGGCGCACGCAAGATCATCGCCCTGCGCGGTGAAGTCACCATCCCCACCGCCGCCGCGGCGCCTACAGCCACGGCGGCAGCCACCACCCATTGACCTGCCGGACCTCATGAGCATCGAGCCCAAACCCATCATGTCGCCCGATGCGGCGTTGTTTCTTCCCACTCCGTACTTCAAGGACGACCCGGTTGGGCCCAAGCTGTACTTCTTCAAGAATCGAGAGTTCGCCTGCTGGGACGTGATCGAGGAGAAGCTCTGCGACGGATATCCGCGCAGCATCAGCGAAGCCTGGCCCGGACTGCTCGAAGCATTCCCCAATACCCGGTTGCGAGCCGCGCTGCATGTTCCGGGATGGGGCAAGACGGTGTTCTTCTTCTTCGAGGGCCAGCAGGAACTGGTGGCCTGGGATCTCGAGCGGCGCCAGCTCATGCCCGGCAAGACCCGGATCAGCGAGGTGCTGCCCGGCGCTTTTCTCGATGGCGACTTCACGCCCGTGTACAGCGAACTGGCCGCAGGCGAGGGTGTCATCTACGGGTTCAAGGGACTGGAGGTGTTGCGCTGGAACGTGGGCGACTCCTGGCCGGCTCGCCTCGAAGCGGGGTATCCGCGCAAGACGGCGCAGGACTGGAAGGACGGCCTGGTGCTGGCACCACGCACCGGCGTCTATCTCGAGTGGCCCAATCGCAGTTCGGCTCATTCAAACCGGAAAATCTATTACTTCATGGGAGACCTGTACCTGCGTTGGGACGTCCCCTCGAACACCCGCAACTACCGCCTCGACATCGTTGCCGGCTGGAAAGGCTGGCCGCAATTCGCTTGAGTCTGCGCTTTCGGCGCATAGCTGCAACGGCACAGCCATTCTCAATTCGAATGAGTGCCATGCCTGGCTCACATATCTGAAACCCACTGGATGTCCCTACGATGCTGTCAGTCGATCAGAGAGGCATGGGATCCATGCTTCAACACCGGGGGCAAAGGTTTATGACAGCGATGGCAGACACACTCGTGCGGCAGGATGTCCAGCAGCAAATTCGTCATTTCATGTCGGGTTTCACGCTGGAGACGACGCCGGGTTCAGCAGCGAAGATTCCGGATTTTCGCGAGCACGTCCGGCCTGAAACGCCGATTTACATCACCTTCCTGCCCGGATCCCACTTCGAGGACACCCTCGCCGTGGCCAAGCGACTGCGCAATGAAGGTTTCGAGCCGATCCCCCATATTGCGGCTCGCAGCGTGCCGAGCAAGGCGTTTCTTCAAGAGGGCCTGGCCCGGCTGCGGGGGGAAGCCCATGTGTCCAAGGTGCTACTGATCGCAGGCGCCGTTCCCCAGCCCTTGGGCGATTTCAGCGACTCGATGCAATTGCTGGAAACCGGCTTGTTCGATCGATACGACATCCGCTCGATCGGCTTGGCCGGTCATCCCGAAGGCAGCCCCGACATCTCGGATGAGGGCATTCGCGCCGCCTTGCGCTGGAAGAACGAGTTCGCCAAGCGCACCAGCGCGCGGCTGTACCTCGTGACGCAGTTCTGCTTCAAATCCGAGCCGATCATCGCCTGGGACCGGCGCCTGCGCGCTGAGGGCAACCAGTTGCCGATCTACATCGGCATTCCTGGGCTGGCGACGCTCAAGACTTTGCTGGGTCATGCCAAGGCTTGCGGTATCGGCGCATCGATGACGATGCTGACCAAGCAGGCGATGAACGTGGCGAAGTTGCTGACGGTGTCGACACCGGACAAGTTGGTCGCCGAGTTGGCTGCGTACAAAGCGACCGAGCCGAAGTGCGGTATCGCCGGGGTCCACATGTACCCGTTGGGCGGCCTGAAGAAGTCTGCGGAATGGTCCTACGCGGTTGCAGACGGAAAGTTCGAAATGAATTACGGCGGGGGTTTCGACGTCATGCAGGCGAGCTGAAGCCACAGCACGCTTGAGCCGCAGCAGTGTTATCGTGATGCGTACGGCGCCAGCGATGATCCATGCTCGTTCGAGCAACAGCACCCTTCACCATGACCAATGCAACGCAAGACCCGTCCCATGACGAACTCCCGCCAGGCACCTTTCGCCTGACCCGCCGCGATTGGGTCCGGGCTACCGGCGCCGGCGTGTCCGGCTGCCTGTTGGGCGAACTGAGGGCCGCCACCGCCCCCGCCACGGCGCCGGCTGATCAACCCTATCCTGTGACGAAGGTAGCGGACCTGCAGGCGCTGAAGGTGGGCGTGCCATTGCCATTCAGCTATCCGGACGCGTCTTCGCCGGCCGTTTTGTTGCGCCTGCCGCAGGCCGCCGCCGGCGGAATCGGGCCCGGCAATTCGATCGTCGCGTTTTCCCTGCTGTGCACGCACAAAGGCTGCCCGGTGGCCTACCGGCCCGAACGCAGGCTCCTGATCTGCCCCTGCCACTGGAGCAGCTTCGACCCGGCGAAATCCGGACAGATGGTGATCGGACAGGGCAGCCAGCCGCTGGCTCAGATTCAGCTGCGGCTCACGGATCAGGCGATCGTGGCCTTTGGAGTCGACGGACTGATTTTCGGACGGCACACCAACATGGTGTGAGCCCATGGAACCGGTCGCGTTGCCCCCACGAGACGCGCAGCGGTTCAACACCGTCTGCCAGTTCTGCATTGTCGGCTGCGGTTATCAGGTCTACAAGTGGCCGGTGGCGCGCAGGGGTGGCCCGCATCCCGACGACAACGCGTTCAGGCTGGACCTGCGCAAGGCTCAGCCCGCCTACGGCACCTGGATAGCGCCGAACAACCACAGGGTCGTGACCGACCGGGACGGCAGCCGTCACCACGTCGTCATCATGCCGGACAGCGCCTGCCGCGTGAACGAAGGCATGTCTTCGGTTCGCGGCGGCGGTCTCGCCCAGACGCTGTACGCGCCCGACCAGCCGACCCGCGTGCGTCTGCACACGCCTTTGCTCGATGAAGGCCAGGGTCATGTGCCGGCCCTATGGGATGACGCTGTCGATCTCGGCGCCCGCATCGTCAAGGCCGTGATCGACCGCTGGGGCGCTGATGCAGTCGGCATGAAGTTCTTCGACCACGGCGGCGGTGGCGGCGGCTTCGAAAACAACTGGGCGGTCGGGCGCTTCTTTTTCTCCGGTGTCGGCACCCGCACCGCATCCATCCACAATCGGCCGGCCTACAACAGCGAGGTTCACGCCGCAGGCGACGCCGGCGTGGCGGCACTTACCAATTCGTACCTGGACGCCGCGCTGGCCGACACCATTCTGGTGGTCGGCGCGAATCCGTACGAGACGCAGACAAACTATTTCCTGGCGCACATGGCGCCCAATCTGCAAGGCGGCACGGTCAACACCAAGCGGACGACATTCCCGGGCGAACCGGTCGAAGCCGGACGCATGATCATCGTCGACCCGCGCAAGACCATGACCGTGGCCACGGCCACAGCTGCGGGCGGCGCGGAGCGGGTGCTGCATCTGCAGATCGAGCCGGGCAGCGACATCGCCTTGCTCAATGCGATCGCCCGCGTGGTCGTCCACCGCCGTTGGCACGACGTGGGTTTCATCCGCGAACGCACCGAGACGCAGACCTACGAGGCTTATTTGCGCTCGACCTTGGGGGTGGACCGCCCACTCGACGAGTTCCTGGCCGAGGCGGCGCGCATCACTGGCCTGAAGGTATCGCAGATCGAGCAGGCCGCCGCCTGGATCGCCGAGCCCAAACCCGGCGGGGCGCGCCGGCGCACCCTGCTGCATTACGAAAAGGGCCTCATCTGGGGTCTGAAGAACTACGAAAACGTCGCCGCGATCGTCGACCTGGGGCTGCTGACCGGCAACGTGGGCAAGCCGGGCACCGGCATCAGCCGCCTCGGCGGACACCAGGAAGGCTACGTACGCCCGCCTTATCCGGGTGGCCGGCCGGCGCTCAATGTCGATGAAGCGGTACGGCGCGGCGAGGTCAAGTGTTTCTGGATCGGCGGCTGCAACCCGGTGCTGACGACCATGCGCGCCGAGGCGTTCGAGACGGCGCTGAAGGAGCGCGGCGCGCTGGTGCGCGAGGCTCTGCGCAGCACGGTGAAGCGACCGGCCGGTGAACGCGTCGCCGCCGTGGTGGACGCGTTGCGGCGCGGCGGCATGTTCATCATCGGCCAGGACATCTACCTCACCGAAAGCGCCCGCCACGCGCACCTGGTGTTGCCCGCGGCGCAATGGGGCGAGGCCAACCTCACCTCGATCAACGGCGAACGGCGCCTGCGGCTGTATCCCAAGTTCATGGATCCGCCCGGCGAGGCCATCGCCGACTGGGCGATCCTGGCGCGCTTTGCCAAGCGGCTGCGAGCGCTGTACAGCGCCGACCGCAATCCGGTAATGGCGAACCGTTTCATGGACTTCGACTGGCGCAGCGACGAAGACGTGTTCATCCACGCACGCTACTCGTTCAAGGGCAACCACAGCGATGGGGTCGAAGGCTATGCCGGCGTCACCTACGACCTGTTGCGCCGGTTAGGCAACAACGGCATCCAGACCCCGGTGAAGATGGTTGCCGGCACACCCGTGGGTACCGTTCGCATGCACGAGGACGGCCGCTTCTACACAACCAGCGGCAAGGCCCGCTTCATACCGGCGCCCCTGCCTTGGCCCGGCTACGGCGCGGCGGTTGCCGCGCAGCGGCGCAAGTACCGGTTCTGGGTCAACAACGGACGCTCCAACCACATCTGGCAGACCGCCTACCACCATCGCTACATTCCTTTCTACCACGAACGGTTCCCCGTCCCGTACCTTGAAATGCACGCGGCGGACGCCAAGGGCCTGGGTATCGCCTCCGGCGATCTGGTGGAATTGAGCAACGATGTCGGCAAGGTTCAGGCAATGGCCTACATCAGCGATGCGGTCAAGCCGGGCCACACATTTATGCTGTTCGGGCAGCCGCGCGGAGCCGCTGGCGACCTCATCAGCGACCATGTGGACCCACAGACCACGATCCCCTACTACAAGGGCGTGTGGGCCGATATTCGCCGGGTCGGACCGATGCCCGAGGCACTGCGGGCGGTCAGCCTGGCTCCCACCAACGTGGCGGATTAGATGTACCGTCTCCCGCGCCAAACTGTGTACGCCTGGCTGATGGCCGCGTGCTTGCTGTTGCTCACCGCCTGTCAACCTGGGGGCGCCACGGCCACCAAGCCGGCCGAAAGTTTCGCGGGGAAGTCTTTGCAGGGCCGCGACTTCAGCGGCGCCGCCTTAGCCTTCGCCAACTTCGACGGCGCCGTGCTCACAGGCGCCAGCCTGGTGGGCGCCCAGCTGCGCGGAGCCTCCTTCAAGGGGGCCGATCTGCGCGACGCGTATCTGCGCGAGGCCGATGCGCGAGGTGCGGACTTCACCGGTGCGCTGCTGGGCGGGGCCGACCTGACTCGCGCGGACCTGCGGCGCGCCCGCTTCGACGATGCCGACTTGAGCCGTGCCCGCATGGACATGGCTTTGCTTGATGAAGCGAGCCTGCAGCGAGCCTTCCTGCCTGGCGCAAGCCTGGTCAAGGCCCAGCTGACCGGCGCCAACCTCCATCGTGCCGTCCTGGAGACCGCGGTGCTGACCCAGGCCGTCATGGTCCGCGCGGTGCTGACGGGCGCCAGCCTTGGCTCCAGCAGCGCCGCACAGCAAGCTCCCGCACCCGCTTCACTGGCTGGAGCGGACCTGCGCGAAGCCGACCTCACAGGCGCCAACCTGACCAGCGTGGACCTGAGCGAGTCGCGCCTCGAGCGGGCTCAATTGGTTGGCGCGCGCATGGATCATGCAAACCTCAGTTGGGCGCACGCGCGGGGCGCCAATTTTTCGAAGGCCACATTGGGCTGGGCTCGGGTTTACGGTGCGGACCTGCGCGACGCGCTGCTGGACCAGGCTGTGTTGACCCAGACCCAGTTCGAGGGCGCGGACCTGACGCAGGCATCGCTGCGAGGCGCTGTGCTGGAAAACACCAACCTGAACCAGTCGCGACTGGCGGGCGTGAACGCCGACCAGGCGCAAGCCACTCATGTGTCAGTCAACGCCGCGACAGGTGCCGCTGCGAACCTCTTCAAGGCCAAGTAGCCATGTCGAACATCAATGCCAATCCAGATGCCGCCGCCGCTGGCGCCGTGATACCGGTCGCCCGGAGCGAACCGAACCTGCTCACGCGAGCGCTCGTGGGCGAATTCATCGGGACTTTCATTCTGGTCTTCTTCGGTGTCGGAGCCGTGAACGCCGCGGTGGCCACGGGTTCCCAAGTCGGGCTCTGGCAAGTGGCCGTGGTCTGGGCCATCGGTGTGAGCCTGGGCATCTATTCGTCGGCAGCCTTGTCCGGTGCGCATCTGAATCCGGCCATCACCATCGTGACGGTGGTTTACGACCGGTTTCCGATCGGCCGCGCCTTGGGTTACATCGTGGCGCAGGTGGCCGGCGCCATGGCCGCCTCCATACTGCTGTACTCGATGTTCGCCGAGGCCATCCTCGAGTTCGAACGGCGCCATGGATTGCTGCGTGGCGGACCCGGCAGCGAACGCAGTGCGATGGTGTTCGGCGAGTATTTTCCCAACCCTGCTGTCTTCGGCACCGCCGAAGACGCCTGGCGCATCATCGGACACCAGAGTGCCTTCATGGCCGAGATGATCGGCACGGCGATGCTGGCCTTCCTGATCTCGGCCGTCACCCACAGCCGCAACGGCGCCAGGCCACCGCCTGCCATGCAGGCGCTGATGATCGGCCTGGGCGTCGCGGCCATCATCTCTGTCATAGCACCGCTGACCCAGGCAGGCCTGAACCCCGCGCGCGACTTCGGACCGCGAGTGATCTCGTGGTTCCTCGGCTGGGGCGAGATCGCCTTCCCCGGGCCTCGCGGCGGGTGGCTCACGGTGTACATCATTGCCCCGATCGTGGGTGCGCTGGCCGGTGGCGGCTTGTACCGTTTGATGGCGCGGCGCCTGCTGCCTCCCGAGACCACGAATGGATGAATCATGCCAGGCACTTCTCTGACCATGCCGGCCAACCTGTCTGCCTGGCGCCGCGAGACGCGCGAGGCGCTGATCCAGAAACGCCAGGCCGCACCCCTGCAGGAGCGCCTTCGCTGGACCCAGGCCATCCTGCAAAACCTGACGCGGTTGCTGCCGAATCTGAAAGCCGACGTGCTCGGATTTTGTTGGCCGTACAAGGCAGAGGTCAACGTGGTGCCCGCGGTACGCGAATGGGTGGCCACGGGCAAGACCGCGGCCCTGCCGGTCGTCGTCCAGCCGCGCACCCCGATGGTGTTCAGGCGCTGGCATCCCGACGTGGTCATGACCTTGGGGGTCTACGACATCCCCATACCCACCGGAACGGACGAAGTGGTGCCGGAGGTTTTGTTGGTCCCGCTCAACGGCATCGATCCCGCCTATTACCGGCTGGGTTACGGCGGTGGCTACTTCGATCGAACCGTCGTCACCCTGGAACCGCGTCCATTGATGATCGGGGTGTCGTTCGAGCTCTCGCGACTGCCGACGATTTATCCGCAGCCGCACGACCAGCCGATGGACATCGTGGTGACCGAATCGGGGATCTTCCGCCGGGACGCTGGGGACTGAGGGCGCTTCAGCGCGGAGCGCGTTCAGCGCGACGACATCTCGCGATTCCTTCCTGAGTCGGTGCACCTGGAACGTTTCAGGAACGCCCAGTGTGGAACATGAGCATGCCGTCTATCGCTCAACCGGGTGCGTCGACAGGCGGCTCAGCCTGTCGGCAGGCGTGGACACGACACCGGGAATCAACGACAGCGCACGGCCGAGCGCTGGCCGGTCCGCCAGGAGCACCATGGCCAGATACAGCACCATGGCCACGACGATTGACGCGGAAAGCGCTCTCAACCCAGGGTCGCTCGCACCGCCGCCGCGACGCCAATGCCGACCAGCACTCCGGCGACGATCTCGACGCGCGAGTGGCCGATGCGTTCGCGCAGCGCGGCGTGCCCCTTGTCGTCGCCACTCAGCCGGTTGATGGTCAGGGCGTGCTTGCCCACCTGTCCGCGCAGGCTGTTGGCGTCCATGACGACAATGAAGGCCAGGGTCACTGCGACTCCGAAAGCCGGATGGCCGATCCCCTCCTTGAGCGCGATCAGCGCGGCCATGCTGCTGACGATCGCACTGTGATTGCTGGGCAAGCCGCCGTAGCCGATCAATCCGAAAGCCATCTGTCCTGCCTTGATGCTGTTGATCGCGAACTTCAGGGCGCCGGCGATCAACCAGGCCAGGACAGGTGTGAGCGCGTACGACAGGTCCATCACAAAGCCATGCACATCGGGCCATGCCACTGGCCGACAGGAGTGGCCGGAATCGCCACGGTATCATCCATCCATCGCAAGCTCGACGTCATATTCCCGATCAGTTCGAATGAAGCTTGCCATCAACTATGCGATTTTCGCATTAATCGCTACAGCAGCAAACATCGGCGCCCAGGACCTCGTCATTCGTGCTTACGGTGGCGCTTTCGACGTGTTGATCTCCGTGATGGTGGGTACCGGCGTCGGACTCGTCGTCAAGTACATCCTCGACAAACGCTACATCTTCCGCTTCCGTGCCCGCAACGCCACCCACGACGGGCAGACATTCGTGCTCTATACCCTGATGGGCGTGGCGACCACGCTCGTCTTCTGGGCTTTTGAATTCGGCTTCGACTATCTGTTCGAAACCAAGGAGATGCGCTATCTCGGCGGCGTGCTGGGTCTGGCGATCGGGTACGTGAGCAAGTACCACCTGGACAAACGCTACGTGTTTCGCGCGGAGAGCGCATGAGGCCGATCACGTCCTGGGGGCGCCTGAGCGCCGAAGCTCACGATGTCGTGGGGCTGACCGATGCAACGCGAGTGGCCGACCTGATGGCGGCAGCCACGCGTCCCGGCCTTGCGCACGGCATGGGTCGCAGCTATGGCGACGTCTGCCTGAACCCGGGCGGAGTGCTTTGGCACACCACAGCGCTCGACCGCTTCAATGACTTCGATCACGGCAGCGGCCGGCTGGTATGTGACGCGGGTGTACTGCTGCGCGACATTCAACGTCTGGCAATCCCATCGGGCTGGATTCTGCCGGTCACTCCCGGCACGCAACTGGTGACTGTGGGTGGCGCCATCGCCAACGACGTGCATGGCAAGAACCATCACGTCGTCGGCTCGTTCGGCGATCATGTTCAGCGCATCAGGTTGGTTCGCACGGACGGCGAAACCATCGAGTGCGGGCCAGGGCTGCGTCCCGACTGGTTCGCCGCGACGATTGGTGGGCTGGGACTCACCGGTGTGATCGTCCAAGCCGAAATTCAGCTGCGGCGCGTCGCCGGCCCCTGGCTCGCAACCGAAACGATTCCGTATGCCAACCTGGATGAATTCTTTCAACTGGCCGACGCCTCGGAAGCCGGCTGGGAACACACAGTCGCGTGGATCGATGCTATTTCTCCAAAGCGAGGCCGGGGATTGTTCATGCGCGGCAACCCCACCAATGCGGGCGACCTGCCGCTGCCCAAGGCACGCAAGTTCACATTCCCTGTCGTTCCGCCGCTGTCGCTGGTCAATCGGGTTTCCTTGCGTCCGTTCAACAGCGCCTACTTCAACTTCGGCAAATGGCGGGCCGGACACGCCATCACCCACTACGAGCCATTCTTCTACCCTCTGGACAACCTGCTGGAATGGAACCGGATGTACGGCCCCAGGGGTTTCTTCCAGTACCAGTGCTTGGTGCCGCGGCCGGTGGGCCGCGATGCTGTCCAGGCGATGCTGGATGAGACGGCGCGATCAGGCAGTGGCTCGTTCCTGGCGGTCCTGAAAACTTTCGGCGACCGCCAGCCGGTTGGAATGATGAGCTTCCCACAGCCGGGTGTCACCCTGTCGCTTGATTTCCCGAATCAGGGCGAACCGACACTCAGGCTCTTCGACAAGCTCGATGCTGTCGTGCGAGAGGCTGGTGGACGCATCTACCCGGCCAAGGATGCGCGGATGCCGCGTGAGCTTTTCGAAGCAGGCTATCCACGCTTGCAAGAGTTTCTGCAGTTTCGCGATCCCGGCATCAGTTCGGGGTTCTCGCGACGTTTGATGGGGAGTTGAATTGGACGCCAGAAAAAAACACGTTGTCATCATCGGCGCCACTTCGGCGATAGCCGAGCATTGCGCGAGGTTGTGGGCACAAGGCCAGTCGCTGCAGTTGACCCTGGTCGGGCGCGACGCCGGCCGTCTCGAGCGCGTGGCCGCCGACCTGCGGGTGCGCAGTCCCGCCTCGACGATCAGCGTCGTGCTCGCCGAATTCAATGACTCCGCCGGCATCCAGAAAGCCATTGACGGGATCGTGGCCTCCGCCCCGGTCGATATCGCACTGATTGCGCATGGCGCATTGCCCGAGCAGGCGCAGTGCCAGGCGGACCTGCGGTTTTGCCGTGAGGCGCTGGAGATCAATGGCATCTCGCCGGTGCTCTTCGCCGAAGCTTTCGCGACGCACATGGGCCAAAAGAACCAGGGCACGTTGGCGTTGATCGGGTCGGTGGCCGGTGACCGCGGTCGCAGGTCAAACTATGTTTATGGATCGGCCAAGGGCCTCGTCACACGATACGTCCAGGGGCTGCAACACCGGTTTGCCGGCACCGGCGTGCGGGTCGTGTTGATCAAGGCCGGCCCGACCGATACGCCGATGACGGCTCACTTGAAACGTCAAGGCGCGAAGCTCGCGCCGGTGGAAGATGTTGCGCGGACAATCGTGGACGCCATTCACAGCGGCCGTCCAGTTGTGTATGCGCCCGGCAAATGGCAACTGATCATGATGGTGATCCGCCATTTGCCCGCGTTCGTCTTCAACAAGATGGACATCTGAGAGTGAGCGCGAGCCAGACGACAAAGATCAGGGTACTGACGATCGCGGTTCTGGCCGTGGTCTTCATCATCGTCGGCTCGGCCCGGATCAAGGGCACCGGGTCCGATCCCAAGGGGACCCTGCTGGTGACCGAGGCGATCCTGCATCACGGCACGATCAAGCTGGACCACTACGGGGCGGAGGTCCTGCAAGGCTATGGCTACACCGTCCAGAACAAGAACGGGCACTTCTACTATTTCTTTCCGCTGGGCACCTCGATAGCGAGCCTGCCCTTTGTTGCCGCGGCCAACTTGTTCGGCTTGAACATGCAGCAGCACGAACGCAGCATGCAAGTCGCCATCGCCGCACTCACCAGCGTGCTGACACTCCTGCTGCTGATCAAGCTGGCCCGCATCTTTCTCGAGCCTGCCAACGCACTGCTGGTTTCGTCTGCGTTCTGGTTCGGAACCTCGCTGGCGAGCACCACCGGCACGGCCTTGTGGTCGCACAACTTCGCCACCTTGTTCGGGCTGTTGGCCCTCTATGTTGCGATCAGGGCGACGCGGGACCAGCAGGTTCAATGGTGGCCCTGGATTTCCGTTTCCCTCTTCGCGGCCTACCTGTGCCGGCCGACCATGGCTCTGCTGGCGCCGTTTCTGCTGCTGTTTTTATTTTCCTACTGCCGCATGACAGCGCTCAAGGCCGCCTTGTTGCTCGCAGCCTTGCTGGCGGGCTTTGCAGGATTCAGCGAATACGAATTCGGCCAGTCGCTTCCTGACTACTACCTGCCCAAGCGGCTGGATGGCTCGCATTTCGGCGAAGCGCTTTACGGCAACCTGTTCAGCCCCGCAAGGGGGTTGCTCATCTACTCGCCCTTCATTATGTTCGTCTGGCTATGCGTCCTGAGCCGTGCCAAAGAATTCGACCTCAAGAAATCTTGGCTGCTGATCGGGATGGCATGGCCGGTGGCGCACCTGGTCGTCATCTCCAGGTTCGAACACTGGTGGGGCGGCCATTCATTCGGTGCCCGCTTGATGACGGACGCGCTGCCCGGACTTTTCCTGCTGACTGTGTATGCGTGGCCCGCCACGCTAAAGGGAGTGGCCAACAAATCGGCAGCAGCCGTGCTGGGTGTCGCTGTCTTCTTCGCCGCGTTCGTGAACACCAGTCAGGGCCTGTACAACCGGTACACCGCATTCTGGAACGGCTCGCCGAGCGTCGATGAGTACCCGCAATACCTGTTCGATTGGCGCTACCCTCAGTTTTTGGCCAACAAGGAGGGGCACGAGGCCCGACTCGCGCGGCACGCGCTGGAGCATCGGCCCTGATTCGACGGCAATACTTCAAGAAATCCTGCGCCCGCGGCCGTGCAAGAATGCGTCATGCTCAAGCTGCTGAGTCGCCATGGCCCTTGGTTGGCCGTTTGGCTGGCAGTCACCGCCCTCGGCGCCATCGCTTTGGCTCGCGCCGAACTGGGTCGCCAGCAGGACTCGTTCGAGACCGACGCGCGCATCGCCCACCGTCTGCTCAGCCAGCGCGTCGTCCAGCACGACGCGGTGCTGGCAACGCTGGCGCTGCTGCAACCAGCGGCAACCACCGACCCCGCCGAGCAACGCCTACCGTCCGTCTATCCGCAGATCCTCGAAGTCCAACGCCGCGGTGCAGGCGCCGACTGGAAAGATCCGCGGCTGGCCGCCGCCGAAGCCGCTTCGCGGGCGCAGCGGCGGGCCGTCCTGGCCGATGTCGATCTCGCTCGTGGGCGCTACCGCCTGGTGCTCGCCGCGCAGCCCGCCAGCTTCGCATTGCTGATGGATCTGAGGGCCGTCGTGCCGTGGAGCGAATGGCCGATGCCAACCGAGACCAGCGCGGTGCGCCTGACACTGGACCATGACGGTCAGAGCTTTGTCGTGCAGCCTGGCCGCGCCGGGGAGGGTGCCTGGAACTTTTCGTTCTCCAAACACCTGGCCGCCGATAGCCAGCCTTTCAATGTGGTGGCCACCCGGTCGGCAGGATGGCAAGACCTGCCTTGGCCCTGGATGATGGCGTGGACGCTCGGCGCGGCCGCCCTGCTGGCCCTCGCCCGCGCTTTCGCCAACCAACGCGCCGAGCGGCAGCGGGCTGAAGAACTGCTGCGGCTCGGCCAGGTGGCCCGGCTCAACACCCTGGGTGAACTGGCCGCTGGCATGGCGCACGAGTTGAACCAGCCGCTCACCGCGCTGCTGGCCAACACACAGGCCGCCGTGCGGATGCTGGACGAAGACCCGCCCGAGGCACGTGCGGCGCGGGACGCGATGCAACAGGCCGTGCAACAAGGCCGGCGGGCAGCGGAGGTGGTCGGGCGATTGCGACGCGCAGTCGAGCGGCCGGATCGTGCCGCCGAGGCGCAGGCCGTGGCCTTGCAGGACGTGGTGCGAGACGTCTTCTACTTGCTGGAACCCGAATGCTCGCGCCGGCAGGTGGTGCCGCGGCTGGTCGCCGAGCCCAAGCCGGTCGTTGTGCTGGCGGAGCCCGTTGCGCTGGAGCAGATCATCCACAATTTGCTCATGAATGCGCTTCAGGCGCTCGAGCAAGTGCCGGCGGCAGAACGCGAGATGACCGTCAGCCTCGAAGGCGGCGCCACGGAAGCGACACTCACTGTCAGCGACTCTGGCCCGGGCATCCGGCCAGAGGTGCTGCCGCGAATATTCGAGCCCTTTTTCACCACCCGAGCGCATGGGCTCGGGCTGGGCCTGAGCCTGTGTGAAAGCCTGGCGCAGGGCATGGGGGGCCGGCTGCAAGCCACGCAACGAGCGCCGCGCGGCGCTCAGTTCAAGCTCACGCTGCCGCGAGTGCCCTCATGAACGCACCGCTTTCGCCGCTGATCCACCTGATCGATGACGACGATGCGGTGCGAGCCAGCCTCGCGCTGCTGATCGGCACCGTGGGGCTGCGCGTGCAGGCCTGGAGCGATCCCAACCACTTCGTTTCGGGCTTCGACCGGCAAAGCATCGGCGCCATCGTGCTCGATGTCCGCATGCCAGGCATCAGCGGCCTCACGGTATTCGATACCCTGGTGGCGCAGGGAGTGGATCAACCCATCATCATGCTGACCGGGCACGGCACCGTGGAGATGTGCCGGCGCGCCTTCAAGGCGGGCGCTGCTGAATTTCTGGAGAAGCCGGTCGAAGACGAGGTGCTGCTGGAAGCTTTGCAGAACGCGGTGCGCCAGCACGTGAAATCACGACAGCGCCATGCGACCGACCGGCAGGCGCGCGAACGTTATGCGCAGTTGTCGGAGCGCGAACGCGAGGTGCTTGGGCTGATCGTTGCCGGCCTGACCAACAAGGAGATCGGCCGGGCCCTCAGCGTGTCTCCGCGCACGGTGGAAACGCACCGTTCCAACCTGTTCGCCAAACTCGAGGCGGCGTCGCTGGCACAACTGATACGCCAGTACGCGGCCTTGGTGGAAGCGCAAGCTCCGTAGTTCTACGGAGCCGCTCGCGTAACCCTACGAATAGCCGCGGCGCGGGCCCTTTCGTAAAGTGCGGTCACGGTTGATCGAACCGTTTCACCCTTGGAGATTTTCCAGATGCGCACTCTCGTCACCGCTTCCGCCCTCGTGTTGTCGTTGGTCGCCACCGCCGCCAGCGCGCAAGGCGTGCGGACCGAAAGGACCCTGTCCCTCGACCTGGCTAACCAGATCGCCGCCGCCACCGTCGCTGCCTGCGCCGCCAACGGCCATGCAGTAACGGCCACGGTGGTGGATCGCTCCGGCACGGTGCGGGCGCTGCAGCGCGCCGACAACGCGGGCCCTCATACCCTGGCCTCCAGCCACGATAAAGCCTACACGTCCGCGTCGGCCCGCAGCAACACCCTGGCAATGATGGAAGGTGCGCAGAAGAATCCCGCTGCGGCCAACCTGGTTTACATCCCGGGCTTCCTGCTGCTCGGCGGCGGCGTCCCGATCAAAGTGGGCAACGACACCATCGGCGCTGTCGGCGTCGGCGGCGCACCGGGAGGTCACCTGGACGAGCAGTGCGCCGTCGCCGGCTTGGACAAAGTCAAGGAGCAGCTGAAGTAAGCCCCCAAGGAGCAAAGATGAATCCAGCTCTCATTGGGTGGGGGCTGCGGGCCGCGGCAGTGGCTTGCATGTTCGGTGGAGGCGCCGCGGCGACGCTTCCGGCTTGGGCCCAGGTTGGTCCGACCCCGGCGGAAGCGGCGGCGTATCGTGGCCTGCACGCGGCCGCCCACACCGGCGATGTCGCTCGGATCCAGAAACTGGTGGCTGCCAAGACCCCGCTGGATGCCCGGGATGGCCATGGTCGCACCCCCATCCACGTTGCCGCATTTGCCCGGCAACGCGAAGCACTGCGGACCCTCGCCAAGGCCGGCGCCGACCTCAACCTGCTCGAAGGCGACCGCTACGACGCGGTGACCATTGCCGCGGTGGCCGATGACGAGGAGACGTTGCGCACCCTGCTGGCACTGGGGGCCAGCGCCAAACAGACGACCAGCCGCTACGATGGCACCGCCCTGATCGCGGCGGCGCACCTGGGACACGATGGTGTCGTGCGGCAGCTGATAGCCGCTGGCGCGCCCCTGGATCACGTCAACAACCTGCATTGGACGGCCGTGATCGAGTCGATCGTGCTGGGCAGCGGCGGCCCGCGCCACCAGTCCACACTGAAAGCGTTGATCGATGCCGGAGCGAACCTGCGCCTGGCTGACCGGAACGGCAAGACCCCGCTGCAACTGGCACGCTCACGCGGGTATCAGGAGATGGTCACGATGCTGGAGAAGGCCGGGGCGGTTTGAGGCTCGATGTGCGCGCCTCGTCCGGGCTTGCGTCCTGGTTCAGAAGGCGGAACTGCGCGGGCCATTTTTCACGCAGTGGCCGACGCCCAGATCGCCGCCATCGCAACGGTCCATGGGTTCACTGTAGCGCCAAGGGATACCGCGCCCTTCATTGCAGAGGGCGTCCGCGTCATCAACCCGTGGGAGGAAGGATAGGGGCGACGCCCGAGTGACCAGCCGAACGCGTTCCTTTCAATTGGCCGGCCATAAACCTTGCAATTGGCCGAGGTCCAAGGTTACGATCAGCCGATGCCTGATGCCGTCTTCTACCCCCGTCACGCCGAGCCACGCCTGACCGAAGCGCTCGCCGATTCGCCTGTGGTGCTGATCCACGGGCCGCGCCAGTGCGGCAAGACTACGCTCGCCCGCAAGGTCGGCGAGCCCCTGGGCTACACCTACGTCACCTTCGATGACGATGTCGCGCGCGGCGCCGCGCAGGCCGACCCGGCGGGCTTCGTCGGCGATCTGCCGGAGCGCGCGATCCTGGACGAGGTGCAGCGGGTTCCAAGCCTCTTCGGCGCGCTCAAGACCACGGTCGACCGCGTGCGCGTGCCAGGCCGCTTCATCCTGACCGGCTCGGCCAATGTGCTGCTGGTGCCCAAGCTGGCCGATTCGCTGGCGGGGCGCATGGAGATCCTGCGGCTGCACCCGCTCGCGCAGTGTGAGCTCGCTCTGCGCATGCCGGGCTTTCTCGATGCCCTGTTCGAAGGCGGATTCAAGACCAGGCGGTCCGAGCGGCTGGCCGGGCAGCTGGCCGAGCGGATCGCCGCGGGCGGATATCCGGCGGCGCTCGCGCGGCCGGCCGGGCGGCGGCGTGCCGCCTGGTACCGCGACTATCTCGAAGCGCTGGTCCAGCGCGATGTGCGAGACCTGGCCCGCATCAGCTCGCTTGACGCACTGCCGAGGCTGCTGGCGCTGGCGGCGGGGCAGACCGCACGGCTGCTGAATGTGACCGATCTCGCCGCTCCATTCCAGCTCAGCCGGCCGACCATCCGCGATTACGTGACGCTGCTGGAACGGGTGTTCCTGCTGGATTCTCTGCCGCCCTGGCATAGCAATCGCCTCAGCCGGCTCGTGAAGACGCCGAAACTGCACCTCGGAGATACGGGACTTGCGTGCGCGCAGCTCGGAGTGGATGCCGCCGCACTGGCGGCCGATCGGCCCCTGTTGGGCCAGCTGCTGGAGACCTTCGTGTTCCAGGAACTGCGGCGCCAAGCCAGCTGGCATGACGAGCCGCTGACTTTCTTTCACTACCGCGACAAGGACGGCGCGGAAGTGGACATCGTGATCGAGCGCGGCGCGCGCGCACTGGCGGGCGTGGAGGTGAAAGCAGCAGCCACGGTGACTGCCACTGACTTCCGCGGTTTGCGCAAGCTCAGGGAAGCTGCCGGCGCGCGCTTTGCAGGCGGCGTGGTGCTCTATGACGGCGAAACGCATGCGAGCTTTGGCGACGGACTGCATGCCGTGCCGCTGCGTGCGCTGTGGGAGACAAAATGAACAACGGACGCCTCGAACCGGCGAAGGGGCGATTCCGCCCTCGCGTACCATTCGACGGTTGTTCCCACCGCCCTGCTTCTCATGCCCGACACGATCCCCGCCTCTCTTAACTCGGTATTCAACGCGGCCATCGACCGGCTGCTGCAGGGCGAGCCGCTGGAGCCGTTTTGCGACTGGTTCTCGCGGGAAATGGCGGCCGCGATGCAAGCCGAGCTTCCGCTGCCGGCCGACGAGGCTGCAGACGCCATCCGTTATCAGCGCGGCGTGGCGCGCGCGCTGTGGCAGGCGCTGCCCGTCCCTGGAAACCGCTGGCGGCCCCGGCCCTTGCCGAAGCCGGAGCGCAACAGCCCCTGCCACTGCGGATCCGGACGCAAGTTCAAGCAGTGCTGCGCGCAATTCGCCAGCGTACCGATGCCGATGGACGCGGACAACATGTACGTGCTGGCGCTGGCTCATGCCGACGCTTCCATGCTCGGGCCGGACAAGGTGCGCGAGGTCCCGCCCGAGGCCCTGGGCGTCGCCGCCCAGGCCTGGAACGAGGAGCAGCGGCCTGAACGCACCCTGAGCGTGCTGACGCCGCTGTTCGAGCACTGCGAGCGCCTGGATCAGCGGCACGAAATGGCATTCGACATGCTGATGGATGCCCTGCTGGCGTTGGGGCAGGAAACCGGTCGCCAGGCTCTGGTCGAACGGGTGGCGCAATGCCCAGACCCAGGCCTGGCATGCGCAGCGCGCTGCCGCAAGGTGTCGATATTGGCCGACCGCGGCGAGGAAGATGCAGCCTGGGCGCTGTTCCACGAAACGCGGCGGCTGCATCCGCACGACCCTCAGTTGTGGCATCTGGAACTGACGTTGCTGCATGCGCAAGGCCGCGCGGAGGAGGCGCGCATGCGCAGCGCCCTGCTCGCGGTCCAGGCACGCGAGGCGGGCCTGCATGAACTGGCCGACGTCCTGCTTCAACTGGGCGAGCAGGGCTTCTCGATGGCGATGAGCTCCGGCGACGACGACGCCGCCCTGGACGACCTCGAGGACGCGCACTGGGCCCGGCTGTGCGCTCTGGCGCCGCAGTCGTTCGCGGCGCAGGACTGCCGGGCGCTCTATCGCGTGGAGCCGGACGCGGGCGAAGCCGGCGCGCCGCCCACGCTGCGAATCGCCGCCACACGAAAACTGACCGACCTGCAGCGCCGCTGGAGCCGGCAGTTCCCGGTTGCCAAGCCCATGCTCACGGGACTGCTGGGAGACTCCGATGGGCTGCTCGATGCTTTGCCGGAGGCCACCCGATTCCTGCAGGAGCATCCGTCGGCATGGCTCAGCATCGAGGTGCTGGATGACTTACTGCTGGCCGCCGCCGACATCTGCGATACCGGCGCGCCGGAACCGGTAGTCCGCGGCGCGCAGCGGCTGGCGTCACACGCGGTAGCGGTGCTGCGGGAGCTGGTCGGCCCGCAGCCCGCGCGGCTCGAGTGGGCGGACCTGAAGGCGCGGCCGGCGCTGCGCGTGCTGGCGCAGGCGATCGAAATTGCACGCCTCATGCGCGACATCCCCCGCGAGGAAGAACTCCTGGTCTGGGGCCTGCAGCTCAGTCCGAACGACAACCACGGCTGGCGCATGTCGCTGGCGCCGCTGTTGCTGCACACGGGGCGCTTTGCCCAAGCTCTCGAACTGCTCGAGCAGTTCCCGGAAGACTTCCCGGGCATGGAGCACCACCGGGCACTGGCCCTGTTCGCGCTGGACCGGCGTGACGAGGCGCAAGCCGTGCTGCGCCGGGTTCATGCGGACTATCCGCACTTCATGCGGTTCCTGTGGCCCGATGTGATGGACGCGCCGCCGCCCGAAGACGGCCCGGGTCTCATCCTTGGTGGCCTGCAGGAGGCCTGGCAGCACCGCGCCGAGATGCGCGCTGCCTGGGTGCGCAGCGGGGCGCTGGAATGGGCGCGGGGTCTGGGGCTGCGCGAGCAGCCCAGGCCGCACCACCCGGCCGCGGGCAAGCCGGCACCACCCAAGCCGGCAAACAAGAAGATGGCGACGCTTGCAGACCCCATGACACCCCGCCATGCACAGTTGCTGCGCAAAGCGTTTCCCGACTACGCGCGACTGCACGGCCTGGTGACGGCAGTGGCCTTGTCGCCCGACCTGATCATGGCCACGCAATGGATCGAGCCTGTGATGGCATTGCGCGCAGAGCCGCCAGCCAATCTCAAAGTCATCAATGCCGAGATGGATGCGCTCATGCGGTTGCACAACAGCGTGATCCAGCGCCTGCTGACGACGCCGGTGCAGGATCCGGCGCCCGTCGAAGATGCGCTCGCATTGGCCGCTGGTGACGACACCGCGTTCGCCTGGGCGGCGGGCTTCGTTCAGGGCGCCGAACTCTCCCGGGCCGGCTGGCGGCGGGCCGGCCGTCCGCTCAGCGCCGACAAGGGCGTGTTTGCCGCACTCTATCGACTGGCCGCGCGTGCGCCGAGCGCGACTGCAAGCTGGCAGGCCCGCAGCGACGACGATCAGCCGATGTTGCTGGGGCTGCAGGACGAGCCCTCGACCCAAGAAACCCTGCGCCTGGCGTTGGAAGATCTTTGGGGGGTTGTTGCGCCGCTGCGCCAGGCGCGCGCGGGTGGCTCGGCCTGAAGGGACCCGACCCCGTTAAGTGACGTCGCCCCAGAACAAAAACGCCCACTTGAAGTGGGCGTTTTGCTGTCAGCGATTACCGCTGCATGTTGGTTGCGCGAGCAAGATTTGAACTTGCGACCTTTGGGTTATGAGCCCAACGAGCTACCAGGCTGCTCCATCGCGCGTCGTTGTCATGATTATAACGCCGGGCGCGTGTTCTTAGGCGGGCGTAGGGGCATCTGTTTGCGCTTCGGTGTCTGGACGATCAACCAGTTCCACCAGCGCCATCGGCGCGTTGTCGCCGACGCGGAAGCCCATCTTCAAAATACGGGTGTAGCCGCCCGGACGCGCCTTGTAGCGCGGGCCGAGTTCAGCGAACAGCTTGGTGACGATGTCGCGGTCGCGCAGGCGATCGAAGGCGAGGCGCCTGTTGGCGACGGTCGGCTCCTTGGCGAGCGTGATCATCGGCTCGACCACGCGGCGCAATTCTTTGGCCTTGGGGACCGTGGTCTTGATGACCTCGTGCTGCAGCAGCGAGTTCATCATGTTGCGCAGCA
>JBKJHN010000174.1:0-7086 GCA_046599015.1 Ramlibacter sp. | reverse complement strand
CCGCCGGCGAGCCCAACGGTTCAATAGCGCGGGGCGGGTGGCGGTCGCAGTTCCCATTCAATGGCGGCTAGCGCATTGAACAGGCGCTCCTCACCACTGCCATAGATCACGCGATAGGGCACCCCGGCCCGCGCCAGGGTAGAGCGAACGAGGGCATCGACTGGCTCACGAACATGCGGCCCGTCGCGCTGCAATCCGTCAGCAACCCAAGGCAGATCCAGACCCGTGAGCAACGTCAGGTCGTACTCGCGCTGGCGTGCCAGCGCGAACCGGTACAGACTGCCGTCCTCGAACAGCATGGCGCTGTAGATGGCGATCATGAGGGCCGTGGTGTCGGCGATCACGATGTCTGAGGTGGCAGCGGCGACTTCGACCCGGCGCTCCTGCTCTTGCGCAATCGCCATCTGTTCTTCGGGCCGCGGCGTGCGGCCTTCCCTTTCGCACCAGTCGCGCAGAATCTCCGGCACCACGTCCACAGACCGGCCGCGGTGGCGCAGGTGTTGGGCCAGTTCAGTGGCAAGCCGGCTCTTGCCCGTGCTTTCGGCGCCGAGCAGGGCGATCTTCATGCCGGCACCTTCGCTTGCCATGCGCGCCAGCCGACCACGCTGAGTGCGATGAAGACAACGTAGAGGCCGACTGTCAGCCACAAGCCCTTGTAGGCGAACAGCGTCACGCTCACCACATTGACCACGATCCACACGGCCCAGTTCTCCAGATACTTGCGCCCGAGCAGGAATTGTCCGACCAGGCTGACCGCCGTGGGGAAAGCGTCCCACCACGGTACGTCGGTGTCGGTGAAGTGCTTGAGGAACAGGCCCGTGGCTGGCCAGAGCAATGCGCAGCAGACGACTGTGGCGGCCACTCCGCGCGGACTGAGCCGCGCCACCTGCAGCGATGAACCGTCGGCACGCCGGCCACGCAGCCACTGGAACCAGCCCCAGAACGCGACCACCGCGAAGAAAATTTGCAGCGCCGAATCCCCGTACAGCTTGCTGCGCCAGAACAGCGCGAAATACATCAGCGAGCTGATCACGGCCAACGGCCAGCCCCAGTGGATCTCGCGGATGTTGCAAGCCACCATGGCCAGGGCAATGATCACTGCCGCGATTTCGAGCCAGGTGGTCGGCGAGCCCCAGAGAGTGAAGGCCGGCGCGAAGAGGAATTCGGGCATCAGGCGGGCGCGCAAGGTGGCAACTCACCGCGCGGTGCCCCCACCCTAACCCTCCCCCAGAGGGGGAGGGGATATCCAGGGGCCCCCACCCTAACCCTCCCCCAGAGGGGGAGGGGATATCCGGGACGAAGCGAAGCGCCGAACGTCGGGCTCATCTTCTATTTTGCAATGTTCACGAAAATCTCGTTGGGCTTGACCATCCCCAATTCGGAGCGGGCCATTTCCTCGACCAGTTCCAGGCCCTCCTTGAGGTCGCGCACTTCCAAGGCCAGCCGATCATTGGCTTGCTGGGCCACTGCGTTCGCGGCTTTTTGCCCGTCCAGCTTCCGCTGCATTTCGGCGACGCCGCCGATGCTGCCCCGGCCCGACCACAGCTGCGCATGAACGATCAGCAGCAGCGCGATCAAGATGGCCGGGACGAGGCGGTTAGCCAAGATAGGTCAAACCCCCGACAGGCCGCCCTTAGGGGGTTTGGGCCCCCTCGGGGGGCAGAGCAGCGGCGTAGCCGCAAACGTGGGGGCGCACATTACTTGAGGTTGTAGAAAGCCGCGCGGCCCGGATACGAGGCGATGTCGCCCAAGTCCTCTTCGATGCGCAGCAACTGGTTGTACTTGGCCACGCGGTCGGAGCGCGACAAAGAGCCGGTCTTGATCTGGCCGGCGTTGGTGCCCACCGCGATGTCGGCGATCGTCGAATCTTCGGTCTCGCCCGAGCGGTGGCTGATGACGGCGGTGTAGCCGGCGCGCTTGGCCATCTCGATCGCGGCGAAAGTTTCGGTCAGCGTTCCGATCTGATTGACCTTGATCAGGATGGAGTTGGCGATCTTCTTGTCGATGCCTTCCTTCAGGATCTTGGTGTTGGTGACGAACAGGTCGTCGCCGACCAGTTGCACCCGGTCGCCCAGGCGCTCGGTCAACGTCTTCCAGCCGTCCCAGTCGGACTCGCCCATGCCGTCCTCGATGCTGATGATGGGGTACTTGTCGACCCAGCTGGAGAGAATGTCGGTCCACTCGCCGGCATCGAGGATCAGGCCCTCGGCTTCGACGTTGTACTTGCCGTCCTTGAAGAACTCGCTCGCGGCGCAGTCCAGACCCAGGGCGATCTGCTCGCCCGGGCGATAGCCGGCGCGCTCGATCGCCTCCAGGATCATCTGGATCGCAGCCTCATGATTCGCCACGTTCGGCGCGAAGCCGCCTTCGTCGCCCACGGCCACGCTCATGCCCTTGTCGTGGATGATCTTCTTGAGGGCGTGAAACACCTCGGCGCCGTAGCGCACCGCTTCGCGGAAGCTTGGCGCTCCGACCGGGATGATCATCAGCTCCTGCAGGTCCAGGTTGTTGTTGGCATGGGCGCCGCCGTTGACCACGTTCATCATCGGCACCGGCAGCTGCATGCCGCCCATGCCGCCGAAGTAGCGGTACAGCGGCAGGCCCGACTCCTCGGCGGCCGCCCGGGCCACGGCCATCGAGACGGCCAGCGTCGCATTGGCGCCGAGGCGGGCCTTGTTGTCGGTGCCGTCAAGGTCGATCAGGGTCTTGTCCAGGAACGCCTGCTCGGACGCATCCAGGCCGAGGACCGACTCCGAGATTTCGGTATTGATGTGTTCCACGGCCTTGAGCACGCCCTTGCCGCCGTAGCGGCCCTTGTCGCCGTCGCGCAGCTCGATGGCTTCGCGCGAACCGGTGGACGCACCGGAGGGCACTGCGGCGCGGCCCATGGTGCCGGATTCCAGCAGCACGTCGCATTCGACGGTGGGGTTGCCACGGGAGTCCAGGATCTCGCGGCCAACGATGTCAACGATTGCACTCATTCAGGTTTTCTCTTTGATTAAGTTAGGAGTTCGGAGCCGGTCAGACACCTTCGACGACGATCATTCATGAGGTCAGGCCGTAAAGTTGTTTTCGAGAAAGCCGTTTTTCTTGGTGACCGTGTCGAGCGCCAGCAGCGTTTCCAGCAGCGCCTTCATGTGTTTCAGAGGAACGGCATTGGGTCCGTCGCTGAGCGCGTTGGCGGGATCGGGATGCGTTTCCATGAACAACCCGGCCACGCCCACAGCCACAGCGGCGCGCGCCAGCACCGGCACCATCTCGCGCTGTCCGCCAGAAGTCGTGCCTTGGCCGCCGGGTAACTGCACGGAGTGGGTGGCGTCGAAGACGACCGGCGCGCCGGTTTCGCGCATGATCGCCAGGGACCGCATGTCGGACACCAGGTTGTTGTAGCCGAAACTGGCACCGCGCTCGCAGGCCATGAAGCTGTCTTCGGGCAAGCCCTTTTCGCGGGCCGCCGCCCGCGCCTTGTCGATCACGTTCTTCATGTCGCCGGGCGCGAGGAACTGGCCCTTCTTGATGTTCACCGGCTTGCCGGACTGGGCGACGGCGCGAATGAAATCGGTCTGGCGGCACAGGAAGGCCGGCGTCTGCAGCACATCCACCACTTTCGCCACCTCGGCGATTTCGGCTTCGCTGTGCACGTCGGTAAGGATCGGCACAGCGAGCTGGCGCTTTACCTTGGCAAGGATTTCCAGGCCGCGTGTCATGCCCGGTCCGCGAAAGCTGGCGCCGGAAGACCGATTGGCCTTGTCGTAGCTGCTCTTGAAAATGAACGGAATGCCCAGGCTGTTGGTGATTTCCTTGAGCGCGCCGGCCGTGTCCATCTGCAGCTGCTCCGACTCCACCACGCACGGCCCCGCAATGAGAAAGAACGGCCGGTCCAGGCCGATCTCGAAGCCGCAGAGTCTCATAGCGCTCGCCCGGCCGTTCCGAAGGGCGCTATGGGCCCCCTCGGGGGGCAGCGAACGAAGTGAGCGTGGGGGTCGTCAATGCTCATGCCACCGCCTTGAGCGATGTCTTTCCCGAAGCATGGTGATCCACCGCCGCCTTGATGTACGAGTTGAAAAGGGGATGGCCGTCCCAGGGCGTCGACTTGAACTCGGGGTGGAACTGCACACCGACGAACCAGGGATGCACATCCTGCGGCAGCTCGACGACTTCGGTCAGTTGCTCACGTTGCGTCAGCGCCGAAATCACAAGGCCAGCCTGGCGCAGCTTGTTCAGGTAATTGACATTGGCCTCGTACCGGTGGCGGTGCCGTTCGGTCACTACGTCACCGTAGATCTTGTGCGCCAGGGTGTTCTTCGCCACGTCGGAGCTCTGCGCGCCCAGACGCATCGTTCCGCCCAGATTCGAGTGCTCGTCGCGTGTCTTGATCGTGCCGTCCGCGTCCTTCCACTCGGTGATCAGAGCGATCACCGGGTGCGGTGTGTCGGGATCGAATTCGGTGCTGTTGGCGTCTTTCAAGCCGGCCACATCGCGGGCGTACTCGATCGTGGCCACTTGCATCCCCAGGCAGATGCCCAGGTAAGGGATCTTGTTCTCGCGGGCAAAGCGGGCCGCGGCGATCTTGCCCTCGATGCCGCGCTTGCCAAAGCCGCCCGGCACCAGCACCGCGTCGTACTTTGCCAGCTGCGACACGCTTTCGAGAGTGATCGTTTCGGAGTCGATGTAGTCGATCTTCACCCGCACATGGTTCTTCATGCCGGCGTGGCGCAGCGCCTCGTTGAGCGACTTGTAGCTGTCCGACAGGTCCACGTATTTCCCCACCATGGCGAGGTTCACTTCGCCTTGCGGGTGTTCGGTCTCGTAGACCAGCTCGTCCCAGCGCTTGAGGTTGGCCGGCGGCGTGTTCAGGCGCAGCTTGTCGCAGATCAAGCCGTCCAGGCCCTGCTCGTGCAGCATGCGCGGCACCTTGTAGATGGTGTTCACGTCCCACATGCTGATCACGCCCCATTCGGGCACGTTGGTGAACAGAGAAATCTTGGCCCGTTCTTCGTCCGGAATCTTGCGGTCGGCACGGCACAGCAGCGCATCGGCGCTGATACCGATCGCCCGCAGTTCCTTGGCGGTGTGCTGCGTGGGCTTGGTTTTGAGTTCGCCGGCGGCGGCAATCCACGGGACATAGCTCAGGTGCACGAAGGCGGTGTTGTTGGCGCCCAGGCGCAAGCTCATCTGGCGCACGGCTTCAAGGAAGGGCAGGGACTCGATGTCGCCCACCGTGCCCCCGATTTCGACGATGGCCACGTCCACCGCGTGCGGGGTTTCGTAACCTGCTCCGCGCTTGACGAATTCCTGGATTTCATTGGTGACATGCGGAATCACCTGTACCGTCTTGCCCAGGTAATCGCCGCGGCGTTCTTTTTCGAGCACGCTTTTGTAGATCTGGCCAGTGGTGAAGTTGTTGGCCTTGCGCATACGCGTTTCAATGAAACGCTCGTAGTGGCCAAGGTCGAGATCGGTTTCGGCGCCGCCATCGGTGACAAACACCTCACCGTGCTGGAAGGGGGACATGGTGCCCGGATCCACGTTGAGGTAGGGATCGAGCTTGATTAACGTGACTTTGAGGCCTCGCGACTCCAGGAGCGCTGCAAGGGAGGCTGAGGCGATTCCCTTGCCCAGGGAAGACACCACACCGCCGGTGACGAAGACAAATTTGGTCATGCTTGGCCCGAACCGCAAGTTCGCGTAGGTGGTAAACGGAGATTATACGGGTGGCTGCATGCATCTACGCTCGCTCCGAGGGAGGGCGAACATTTTTTCCGACGGGGGCCGCCTCGAGGAAAAAAGGCCCCCCTGGGGGGCAGCGCAGCACACGAAGTGGCAAGCGTGGGGGCACATCCTGTACATTGCGGAGCATGACGAAGCAAGCAAACGAACCAGTCGCCGTCGGGGTGGGTGATCTGGCGGGCAAACACATCGTGCTGGGCCTGTCCGGCGGCATCGCCTGCTACAAGGCGGCCGAACTTTGCCGTGCGCTGATCAAGCAGGGCGCCAGCGTGCAGGTGGTCATGACCGAAGCCGCCGAGCAGTTCATCACGGCGGTGACGCTGCAGGCGCTCAGTGGCCGGCCGGTGTTTACCAGCCAGTGGGACAGTCGGCCAGCGGCCGGCATGGACAACAGCATGGCGCATATCAATTTGAGCCGCGAGGCTGATGCCATCCTGATCGCGCCTTGCAGCGCGGACTTCATGGCCAAATTGCTGCACGGCCGCGCCGACGACTTGCTCAGCCTGATGTGCCTGGCGCGGCCTGTCGACAAGGTACCGCTGCTGATCGCTCCTGCCATGAACCGTGAGATGTGGGCGCATCCTGCGACCCAGCGCAACATGGCGCAACTGTCCGCCGATGGCGCGACCACCCTGGGTGTCGGGTCGGGCTTTCAGGCTTGCGGCGAAACCGGCGACGGCCGCATGCTGGAGCCGCCTGAGTTGCTCGAGGACATCATTGCCTTCTTCACCCCCAAGGTGCTTGCCGGCACGCAGGTGTTGGTAACGGCCGGGCCGACCTATGAAGCAATGGACCCGGTGCGCGGTATTACAAACCTGTCGAGCGGCAAGATGGGCTTCGCGATTGCCCGCGCAGCCCATGAGGCGGGCGCGCGGGTGACGCTGGTGGCTGGGCCCGTGAGCCTTCCGACGCCGCGCGGTGTCACGCGCATTGATATCAAATCAGCACAAAACATGCTTGAAGCCGTTATGCAGAAAGCGCCAGCAGCTACTGTTTTTATAGCAACTGCCGCTGTGGCCGATTGGCGCCCTGTCAGCAGCGCCGAGCGCAAAATCAAGAAGGATGGCTCTGGCCAGCCGCCCCAGCTGGCATTTGCCGAGAACCCCGACATCCTGGCAACCGTGGCGCAGTCAGCGCGCGCCCGGTCGGGGGAGTTGTTCTGTGTGGGTTTTGCTGCTGAAAGCCACGACCTGGAAGACAACGCGCAGGCCAAGCGCAAGCGCAAGGGCGTGCCCTTGCTGGTGGGCAACATCGGCCCGGCCACCTTTGGACGGGACGACAACGCCTTGTTGCTGGTCGATGCGCAAGGCAGCCGGGAAATGGCGCGCGCCTCCAAACTGTCGCTGGCGCGGCAAC
>JBKJHN010000064.1:0-12633 GCA_046599015.1 Ramlibacter sp. | reverse complement strand
GTGCACGGAAAGAGCCGGTGTTTCGGCACGAACTGCAACGCCCGTCCAATGGTGTCGGCCACCTGTTCGGCGGTCTCGATGGTGTCGCTGGCAACGTCGATCACGCCCACCATCACGTCCTTGCCCTCCAGCAAGCGCATCAGGTCGGGCGGCACGTGCGAGTGGTAGCACTCCAGGCTGACCCGGTCGATGCTGCTTTTCGCCAGCGCCGGAAACACCTGCTCGTACTGGCGCCATTCATCGCCGAGTTTTTCCTTCCAGTCGTTGTTGGCCTGGATGCCGTAGCCGTAGCAGATGTGGACGGCGGTCGTGCAGGTGAGCCCTTGGGCCGCGCGTTCGAGCGCCTTGACTCCCCAGTCGGCAGCGTCCTTCATGTACACGTTGAAAGCCGGTTCGTCGAACTGAATGATGTCGACGCCGTCCGCCTGCAACGCCAGCGCCTCCTGGTTCAGCAGCTCGGCGAACGCGAAGGCCATCTTCACCTTGTCGCCATAGAACTTGTCGGCCACGGTGTCGACGATGGTCATCGGTCCGGGCAGCGTGAACTTCAGCTTGCGCGTGGTGTGGGCCCGCGCCAGCTGCGCCTCGAACGCGTGCACCCGGCCCTTCAGCCGCAGCGGCGCCACCACCTGCGGCACCATCGCGTCGTAGCGGTTGTCGCGGATGCCCATCTTCACCTTGTGCTCGAAGTCGATACCCTCCACCTGTTCGAGAAAACCGTGCACGAAGTGCTGGCGCGACTGTTCGCCGTCGCCCACGATGTCCAACCCGGCATCTTCCTGGGCCTTGATCCACAGCAGCGTGGCGTCGGCCTTGGCCTGGCGCAACTCATCGCCCTGGGCCTTCCATTGCGGCCAGAGTTTTTGCGTCTCCGCCAGCCAGGCCGGCTTGGGCAAGCTGCCCGCGATCGAGGTCGCAAACATGAACTCTCCTTTTGCAACCGCCATTGTGCCTCTCCGGGATAATCACTCGATGGCTTCAGCGAACAACAACAAGACCCACACACCGGCGCGCGCCCTGCCGGATGGCGGCCGGTGAGTCCGCGCCTTCGCCCTCCTCCCCACCTGCATGGCCGGGCGGGCGCCGCATTGCTGACCTTCGCGCTTCTGGCGTTCGGCTTGCTGACCATGGACCTGCTTCGGGAGGGGCCCATCACGCAAGCCGACATCCCCATCAGCCGCTGGTGGCGCGAGCAGATGACGGCATGGGTCACGCAGTTCATGCTGGTCGTTTCGCACCTCCACAGCACGGCGGGGATCTGCTTCATGGCCTTGGCGGCCGGCTTGGCGCTGGCCTGGCGCAGGCAATGGGCATGGCTGCCGCCGTTGATCCTGAGCGTGCCCGGCGGATTGCTGCTCAACTTCGCGGTCAAACACGCCTTCCAGCGGGCGCGTCCATCATTTGACGGCCCCATGGTCGTATTCGCCAGCCACAGCTTCCCCAGCGGGCACACGGCGGGCGCGACCGTTTGGTGGGGCTTCGTCACAGTGCTGTACTTCGCATGGGAGCCACGCCCTTCGGCCCGCGCGGTCGCGGTGGCGCTCGCGGGCACGATGATCGGCCTCGCCGCGCTGTCCAGGGTTTACCTGGGCGCTCACTACCCCAGCGACGTGCTGGCCGCGATTGCCGAAGGGTTGGCGTGGCTGGTGCTGTGCTTTATGGTGCTGGGCGTGGGGAAACGATATGCCTGAATTTCGCGCTGGCGCCGTCCGCGTGATTCTCAATGCCACGGCCGGCACAGGCAGTCCCGGCGAGCAGGCGCGCGGCATCGAGCAGAAACTGCGCCAGCGTGGTCTCGACGCCCATGCGAGCGTGGTTCAGCAAGGCGCGGACATCGGGGCCATCGCTACAAAGGCGGTGCAGGACGGCGCCCGCATGGTCGTGGCCGGTGGCGGTGACGGGACCATCAGCTCGGTTGCCTCACGTCTGGCGGACACCGGCGTGGTGCTGGGCGTGCTGCCGCTGGGCACGCTCAATCATTTCGCCAAGGATCTGGGTATCCCGCTGGAACTGGACGAGGCGCTGGACGTGATTGCGGGGGGGCGGGTGATGGCGGTGGACGCGGGAGAAGTCAATGGCCGGCTGTTCATCAACAACTCCGGCCTCGGTCTGTACCCGGACGTCGTGCGCGACCGCGATTCGCAGCGACGGCGCCTGGGGCGCGGCAAATGGGCCGCCCTGGCAGCGGCCTGTCTCCACGCCACCCGCCGCTACCCGGTGCTTTCATTGCACATCGAAATCGGCGGCCACGGGCTCGACCGACGCAGCGCGTTCGTCTTCATCGGCAACAACGAGTACCACATGGAAGGATTCAATATCGGCGAGCGCGAAGCGCTGACGGCTGGGGAGCTGAGCCTGTACATGACGCAGCGCACCGGCCGCTTCGGGCTGCTGCGGCTGGCGCTGCTGGCGCTGATCGGCCGCTTGCGCCAGGCGCGGGATTTCGACATGCTCACTGCCGACTCGCTGGTGGTCCATACGCGCAAGGCCCGGATCCGGGTGAGCACGGACGGCGAGGTCACCCTGATGGAGACGCCGCTGCATTACCGCACCCGGCCGGGCGCCCTGCGGGTCATGGTTCCGGCGCAATCCGCGCCGGAAGTAGTTGCCTTGATTTATTCTCAGTAAGCGCAGGCCGGGCTCAGATACCCAACAGCTTCTTGGCTTCGCCCAGCGACTTCATGGAGTCGTCATGCTTGCCGGCCTTGTGGGCGGTTTCACCGTCGGCACGCAGCTTGGTGACCTTGTCCATTGCGTCCTTCGAAAGAGCGGGTTTCGTGGCCAGCTTGTCGTCGATCAGCTTCATGTGGGTTGGGCAGCTGCCGGCCCACGCGCCCGCGGCGAAAAGGCCAAACGCACAGACCAGTACAGATTGCTTGAGCATGCGAGTCTCCAAGGGTTGGGAAAGCCGCACGTTAGCGCAAGTTGCGGCTGGCTGCGTCGGCGTTTACCCGGTGCGGCTCGGCGGCAGCGATTCTCCGCAGTGCTGGCAAAAGTTGGCCTCGGGCCCATACGAACAGCCTGTGACCGCACGATCCTCGGCGTTTCAGGTGCGATGGTTGCCATCACTGTCAGACGACGGGCTGGCGCAACGCCTGCCAGGCCTGTCGCGTGGGCGTGGTGCCGGCGCCCGGTTGCTGCGGCAGCCGGAAGCAGCCATCGACCACTTCGGCCGGCTCCGTGAAGCAGTCCTTGATCCACGGGATGTACTCGAGCACGGCGCACGCAGGGTGCGCGTAGCTCAGGTGCACGTGGACCTGGCTCATATCGCCGGCGTGCGGTGCGACCGGGAGCCGGTATGAATTCGCCGTTTCACAGACGCGCCAGACTTCGGTCACTCCCGCCATGCGGGTCACGTCGGGCTGGACCCAATGCACGGCACGCTGATGGAAGAACTCGGCGAACGCGTCCTGCGTGTACAGCTGTTCACCCAGCGCCACCGGGATCGAGGTGGCGCGGGCGAGTTCGGCGTGCCCTTTGACGTCGTCGTACCAGAGCGGCTCTTCAAACCAATAGACATCGAAGCCCTCGGCAGCGCGGCAAAAACGCAGGCACGTGGCAAGGTCCCATTTGCCGTTGCCATCGATGGCGAGGGTAATGCCCGGACCGATCGCGCGACGCACAGCCTGCAGCCGGCGCAGGTCCCGCTCCACCGTGGAGCCGACCTTGATCTTGATGCCGCTGAAGCCTTGCGCGACGGCCGCGAGAGCGCCTTCGACCAGCTTGTCGTCTTCGATGTTGAGCCAGCCGATGTCCGTGTTGTAGGCACGCACCTTGTCACGGACCTGGCCGCCCAGCAGTTTCCATAACGGAAGACCCGCGTGCTTGGCCTTCAGGTCCCAAAGCGCGATGTCGATGGCGGCGTGCGACAAGGTGGTGACGCCGGCCCGGCCGATCCACTGCAGTGCCGGATTGCGCGCGAGCTTGAGCCACAGCCGCTGCACGTCGCCCGCGTCTTCCCCGATCAACAGTGGCGCATGGCAGGTGGCGATGCAGCGGGTGATCAGCTGGTCGCCGGGCAAATGTGCATGCGTGCCGGTGAAGCCGTAGCCTGCCAGCCCATCCTCGGTTTCGATGCGCGCGCCGACCACGCCCCAGTGGGTGATGCTGTGCGTGCTATCGGCAATTTGCGAACCGGTGACCGGCACGTGAAGGATAAATGGCTCGACGGATTTGATCTTCACGGAAGGTCCTGGCGGTGGGAGGAAGAACCGATGTTAGATCACCGCCAGTCACAGCGCGACCGCCGTCCCGAGCGAGTTGATGTCGAAGGGCTTGCGCAGGATGGCGGGTTTGCCGGCCAGCCGCTCGACCGCAGCCATGTCGGCATAGCCGGTCGCGAGGATCACCGGCAGCTCCGGCTTGGACGCGGCAATGGCCGCCTCGGTCACGGCATAGCCGATCAAACCCAGGCACTCCACAATGACGCGGCGCACATCGGCGTCGTCCTCAACCACAAGTATCTTGTGCGGCTTGACGCGCTGGAGCATCACCGGTTCGAGCGCCACCTCGGAGTACTTGCTGGAATCCGCGGGAGCGGCGGGGAAATGCATTTCGACACTGGTGCCCTTGCCCGGTTCACTGCGGATGTGGGCGAGGCCGCCGGACTGTTGGGCGAAGCCGTAGACCTGACTCAAGCCCAGACCGGTGCCCAAGGTCCAGCGGTTTGGTCGTGAAAAATGGGTCGAAGACTTTCGTCAGCAGCTGCGGCGCAATACCCTCGCCGGTATCGCTGACGGTGATCAAGACAAGATGAGTTGCAGTGGACCGTGAGTCAGGGGGCTGCCTTCTCAGCCTCCTGCAAGGTCCGCCACATCACCTTGCCGCTGCCGCTCTTGGGCAGCGCGTCGGCGAACTGGACAATGCGCGGCACCTTGTAAACAGCCATGTTCTCGCGGCACCAGTCGATCAGGTTCTGCTCGCTCACCTGGCCTTTGTGGCTGGCGCGCAGCACCACCACCGCCTTGACGGTTTCGCCGCGATAGCTGTCGCTCGCGGAGATGACGCAAGCCTCCTGGATCGCCGGGTGCCTGAACATCAGCGCCTCGACCTCGGCCGGCCACACCTTGAAGCCGGACGCATTGATCATCCGCTTCAGCCGATCGGTGAGGAAGAAGTAACCGTCCTCGTCCACATGGCCCAGGTCACCCGAGCGAAAGAACTTCTTGCCATCCAGATCGATGAAGGCCGCGGCCGTTGCTTCCGGCCGCTTCCAGTAGCCGGCGAAGATCATTGGGCCGTTCATGATGATCTCGCCCTGCTGGCCCACAGCCAGTTCCTGCAAGGTTTCGGGGTCGATCACGCGAGCATCGCAGCTCATGAACGGGATGCCCAGGCATTGCTGTTTGGGATCGTCCGGGGGATTGCTGTGCGACGGCGCGGAGGTTTCCGTGAGGCCGTAACCCTCTACGTAGCGCAGTCCGAATTGCTCCCATAGCCGCTGGGCCACGGCCTGCGGCATGGCCGCCCCGCCGCCACCGATGTTCACCAGGCTGGACAAGTCGTACTGATCGAAGTTCGGACTGCCCATGAGATCGATCACCATGGTCGGAATGTTGGTCCAGGTCGTGACCTTCCAACGGGAGATCAGGCGTCCGGCCAGCTCGCGGTCCCACCGGGGCATCACCACCAGGGTGGCGCCCGCATAGATGTTGGCGTGCATCACACTCACCATGCCGGTGATGTGAAACATCGGAACGACCAGCAGCGAAACATTTTCCGCGGTGCCGTTGCCCCAGGCGCAGCTGGAGACCGCGTTGTGCATCAGGCTGCTGTGCAGATGCATGCAGCCCTTGGGCAGGCCAGTGGTGCCACTGGTGTAGGGCAACACGGCCAGATCGTCAGGGCCGACTTCGAGCGGGGGCAAAGGCGCGGTGTTACCCAATGCGGCCGTCCAGCTGATGACGTCGCCGTCTGCAAGAGCCGGCAGTGGGTGCCGAGTCAACAGCCACTGCCCCCAGGCTGCGGGCATGGCGTCCGCTTCCGCGGAATCCGGGTCGAAGGCATCGGTGAATTGGCTGACGATCAGGTGCGACAGCCGTTCGCCCGCCGGCAGCGCGTCACTGGCGCGCGCGATCTCCGGCGCCAGATCGGCCGTGGTGATCGCCACCTTCGCATCGGGGTCGCCGATGTAGTGCTTAAGCTCTTCGGCCCGGTTCATCGGGTTGACGGGCACGACCACCGCATTGGCGCGCAGGATCGCGAAATGCGCGATGACCAGTTGGGGGCAGTTCTGCATGTTGAGCACCACCCGGTCGCCTTTTTTCACACCGAGCGCGTGCAATTGCGCCGCCAGCCGCTGCGCCTGCTCCATCAACTCGAGGTAGCTGTAGCGACGGCCGAAGAACACCAGCGCCGGCTTGTGCGGATAGCGGCGCGCGCTGATCTGCAGGTTGTCCCAGAGCGAAGTGGCGGGCGGGGTCAGGGCGTGCGGCAGGCGCTTGGGCCAGAACTTGTGATGTGGGCGATCCATGGTGGCAGAGCCTACCGGCGGGCGCTATGCCTTGCATCAGGGATCGCCCGGGGCAGGTCGCGCGGGTTGACGCTGGTGGTGCTGTCCTACAGACCCCCGGCAGGCTCTTGAGCAAACTCATTCGCACTCAACCAGGAGTTCACATGATTGAAAAAAGAGCTAGCGTCCATTGGGAAGGCGCCGGCAAGGCCGGCCAGGGCAAGATCAGCACCGAGACCGGCGCGCTGCAGGGCTATCCCTACGGCGCGAACAGCCGATTCGGGGATGACCGCAAGGGCACCAACCCCGAGGAAATCGTGGGCGCGGCCCATGCGGCATGCTTCACCATGGCCTTCGCCTTCGCCTGCGAGAAGGCGGGCATCGCGACCAGCAGCATCGATACGACTGCCGCCGTGCGTCTGGCCAAGGAAGGAGAAGGCTTCAAGATCGACCGCATCGCCCTGACCCTGCAAGCCACCGTGCCGGGCATCGACGACGCGAAATTCCAGGAGCTGGCGGAGGGCGCCAAGAAAAACTGCCCCTTGTCGAAGGCTCTGGCGGCCGTGCCAGAGATCACGCTGCAAGCGACACTGCGCCGTTGAGCGTGGCCGATATCATGTGTGCTCCAACCGATGGGGACACTCATGATATTTGCGCAAAGTGCGCTCGCCGCGCTTCTCATCACCGCCAGCGCCACCGCGCTCGCTGCCTTCCCTGAAAAGCCGATCCGGGTGGTGATCGGCTTTCCGGCCGGTGGTCCGCTGGACCAGCACGCCCGTCTTCTGACCGAACGCCTGCAGGCCGTGCTGGGCCAGCCGATCATCATCGACTACAAGGCCGGTGCGGGCGGTACCGTGGGCGCGCAGGAAGTGATGAAGGCGCCGCCGGATGGCTACACGCTGATGCTGGCCAATACCGGCGTCATGGTGATCAATCCAGCGCTCTACACCAAGCTGCCCTATCAGACGACCCGCGACTTCACGCCGATCGCGCGCACGGCCATGCAGCCGCTGGCTTTGCTGGTGAACCCGAAGGTGCCAGTGAATTCCCTGAACGAATTCGTGACCTATGCGCGGGCGAGACCGGGGCAAGTGAACTACGGGTCCGCCGGCAACGGCGGCATCAGCCACCTGGTTCCGGAGATGTTCAAGAACGCCACGGGCCTGTTCATGGTCCACATCCCGTATCGCGGCAGCGCGCCCGCTTTCACGGACCTGATGGGTGGGCAGGTGCAGTTCATGGCCGAGTCGATCCCCCAGGCGGCCAGTTACCACAAGCAAGGCAAGGTGAAGGCGCTGGCCGTCACCAGCCGGGAGCGCAATCCCGCCCTGCCCGATACACCGACGGTGATCGAAAGCGGTATCAAGGATTTCGAGGTGGTGGGCTTCTATGGCTTCCTCGCGCCAGCCGGACTGCCGAAGGACGTGACGGCGCGCCTGAGCGATGCCTTCAGGCAAGTGATGACGACTCCCGAGATCCGCAGCCGCATGGTGGCGCAAGGCGCGGACCCGGCCTTTTTGGGCCACGAGGACTTCACGAAGTTCCTCAGCGCCGAAATGCCGCGTTGGGCCGACGCCGTAAAGAAGTCCGGGGCGCGGCTGGACTGATCAACCGGCCTGCGCGTCCAACTCGCGCGCCTGTCCGGTCCTTTTCAGTGCTCGTGGCGGTGGTGCGCGTCCGGGAAATGCGGGTGGCTGTGCACCAGCGGCTGGTGCCGATGCGAATGGCTGTGGCGGGTGCCGGGCGGCACGGGCGTCGCGTCGACGTGGTCGTGGTCGTGGTGGCGATCGCGGCCATCGTGCCCATGTTCGTGCATGTGTTCGATCAGGTGGTGCGGATGCTCGTGGACGTGACGCTCGGACAGATGAAGCGCCACGCCGATCGCCATCAGGGCGCCGGCGATCAGCAACGGCACGGTGATTGTCTCGCCCAACAGGCCCACCGCCAGCAGCGCGCCGAAAAACGGCGCGACGGAAAAATAGGCGGCGGCGCGGGCCGTGCCCAATTCACGCAACGCAACGACGAACAGCGCCAGGCTGGCGCCGTAGCTGGCGAAGCCGACCAGCCCGGCCGCGAACACCACGGACAGCGCGGGCCAGGACGCGCCCAGTGCTAAAGCCAGAGTCAGGTTCGTGCTGCCCGCCACCAGCCCCTTGACCATCGCGATCCATGAGGCATCGGACAGTGAGACCTTGCGCGTCAGATTGTTGTCCAGGGCCCAGGCCAGACAGGCACCGATCACCAGCAATGTCGGCTGCCAACCCGGCCAGTTGGCTTGCCCCGGCCACGAGAGGGCAAGCCCGCCGGCGACGATGGCCAGCATGCCCAGTGCAACCCGCCGATCGACGTTTTCCCGGAACACGAACCAGGCGAGCAGCACGGTGAACACGGCTTCCGCGTTGAGCAGCAGCGATGCGGCCGATGCCGGCATCGACGCCAGGCCCAGCATCAACAGCACCGGGCCGATCACGCCTCCGGCCAGCACCGCACCGGCCAGCCATTTCAATCCGCCCGCGGGTAGCCGCACCGCGCTTGCGCCGCGCGCCCAGCGCAGCAGGGCCAGACCCAGGCCCGAGCCCAGATACAGCAAGCCAGCCAAGAGCCAGGCATTAGCCTGCTCCAACAGCAGCTTGGCCACCGGCGTGCCGGCGCCAAAGAGCAGTGCGGCAGCCAGGCTGGCCCACACGCCACGGGTCGGATAATCCAGCAGCTTCACGGCGCCTCACGCTCGCCATGGCAAGCGCAGGTCTCGCCATGTCCGGCGGCCACCAGTTCATGCAGGATGCCGCAATCGTGCGTCGCATGATCGGCATCGCAACTGGCGTGCAAGGCTGTCATTTGCCGTTCCAAGGCATGCAGGCTTTTCAGGCGCGCTCGCACGCGCTGCAACTGGCCGTGAATCAGCGCATCGATGTCGCCGCGCTCGTCAGGCGCACCGCCTGCAAAGTCGAGAAGGCGCTTCACCTCCGCCAAGGGCATGTCGAGCGCCCTGCAATGCCGCACGAACGCCAGCCGCTGCAAGTGTGCGTCGCCGTAGCTGCGATAGCCGTTCGCCTCACGCGCCGGCGCGGGCAACAGCCCAGCCTTCTCGTAATAGCGGATGGTTTCGACGTCGACCCCGGTGGCACGGCCCAAGTCACTGATCTTCATCAGCCAATGCTAGCGACTTGACCCCGGAGCCGCTACAGGGTTTGAAATAGCCGGCAAGACGAAGCAAGGAACCGTGTGTCCGCCCATTGCCACGACCATGATCACCCGAAACCCGGTGAACCGCTGCGCCCCGGCCTGCGCCGCGCACTGTGGATCGCCCTGGTGGTCAATGCGCTGATGTTCGCGATCGAAATCGCGGCCGGGCTGCAGTCGGAGTCCGTGTCCCTGCTCGCGGATGCGATCGACTTCTTCGCGGATGCGGCCAACTATGCCCTCACGCTCGCCGTGCTGAGCTTGCCTCTGGTGTGGCGCGCGCGTGCGGCCATGGTGAAAGCCGCGAGCATGCTGGCGTTTGGCGTAGTCGTCATCGTCAAGGCGGCGTGGTCCCTGGGCATGGGCATCACGCCCGAACCGCTGATGATGGGAGCGGTCGGCATGTTGGCGCTGCTGTCCAATGTCGCAGTGGCGGTAATGCTCTATGCGTTCCGGGAGGGGGACGCCAACCTGCGTGGCGTATGGCTTTGCAGCCGCAACGACGCCATCGGCAACGCCGCGGTGATGCTCGCGGCGCTGGGTGTATTCGGCACCGGCACGGCCTGGCCCGACCTGATGGTCGCTTTCGTCATGGCTGGCCTGGCGATCAGCGCCGGATGGACGGTGATGGGCCAGGCCCGGCGTGAGCTCGCCTGAGCCCCGCCCTGCCGGTCAGCGCATCAACTTGGCGAACAGGAACCCGACGGCGAAAGCGCCGACAACGACCGCGAGCGGATTGGAGCGAACCTGCTCGCGGGCCATCTCACCGTACTCCTGCTGCCAGCCCATCACCTTTTCGGTGCCCGATCCGAGAGTCTGCTCGAGCCTGTCCACGGTTTCGTGGGCTTTTTGCGCGACACGCTGCACGGTGCCGGAGGTCCCCATTCCGGAGGATCCCAGGCTGGAGGACCCCAGGCTGGAGGTTCCCGTGCCGCTCAGGTTGGAACCCGTGGCTCCGTTCATGCTGGTCATGCTTTCGCTGGTTTCGCTGTTCATAATCTTCCTCTCGGACTTATAGAAAAATCGCCAGCGGCGCCGACGAATCTGCACTTTAGGAAGCTCGGCACTTCTGCGCTGTCGGCGGAAGCGCTGCATTCGATGTAGGACGTTTCCTGCTCAATCTCATGTACAGTTTCCAGGTGCAAGGGCCCAGCACTCGCCACAGCCGGGCGGAGCCAGACATGTGCAGAAATATCAAGACACTCTTCAACTTCGAACCGCCCGCGACCGAGCTCGAAATCCGCGCTGCGTCGCTGCAGTTCGCCGGAAAGCTCAGCGGCTTCAACGTTCCATGAGCGCGGCGCCCTCCACGCGCACCGACCCGCGCCCCGACTCCGGCGCGATTACCGATGTTCCCGGCCTCGAAGTCGGGCACTTCACCGATCCACGCCGGCCCACCGGCTGCACCGTGGTGCTTGCCCGTGAAGGCGCTGTGGCGGGTGTCGATGTACGCGGCGCCGCCCCGGGGACGCGCGAGACCGACTTGCTGGCTCCAGCCAATCTGATCGACCGGGTGCACGGCATTCTGCTCAGCGGCGGCAGCGCCTGGGGTCTCGATGCCGCCACCGGCGTGGTGCGTTGGCTCGAGGAACAAGGCGTTGGCCTGGAGTTGGCACAGGTGACACTGCCGATCGTGCCCGGCGCAGTGCTGTTCGATCTGTTCGTGGGCGACGCCCGGATCCGGCCGGACGCGGCCGCGGGCTATCGCGCTTGCGAGCTGGCCTCGACCAGCCCACCCGCCGAAGGCAACGTAGGCGCCGGCGCCGGTGCCGCAGTAGGCAAGGTCTTCGGGATCGAGCGTGCCATGAAAGGCGGCATCGGCACCGCTTCAGTCACCGTGGACGGCGTCACGGTGGGCGCGATTGTCGCCTGCAACGCGCTCGGCGATGTGATCGATCCGGACAACGGGCAAGTCATCGCCGGCGCGCGTACGCAGGACGGCAAGTCGCTGCTGGACACCCGGCGCGCGCTGTTGCGCGGCGAGCCCGCCAAATCGATCATTGCCGGCGCCAACACGACGATCGGAGTGATCGGCACCGATGCGATCATCACCAAGGTGGAGGCATCGCGCCTGGCCACCGTCAGTCACGACGGCCTCGCGCGCAGCATCAATCCCGTTCACACCATGTCGGACGGCGACACGCTGTTTGCACTCGGCACGGGACGGTCGGGCAAATCCCTGGGCATGACCTTGCTCCAGACGATGGCCGCGGAGGTCACGGCGCGCGCCGTAGTGCGCGCGGTCCGTTGCGCGCAAAGCATGCGCCTGGACGGGCTGTACCTGCCGTGCGCCGGCGATATCGCATAGTGCCCAACACCATCCGCTACGCACTGCTGTCGCTGCGCGACGAGCTGTTGATATCGGCCGGGCCCAAAGCGCTTATGACGAATTCGGTCGACGTTACCGCAGCGCGCTGGCATTCAACGGCATCGAAGTCGTGCTGCTGCCAAGCCAGGGCTCTTACGACAAACAAGCTCGATGTGCGGCGCATCGTCATCTCGCAGCTGGAACAGACACCGGCCACGGTCGCCTTCCTGGCGGGCGAGCTGGATGCCATCGTGTTCGCGTCCGCGCCCGAGTCGCTGATGGTCCAGATGCTGCTGGCGCGCGAAATCCATGGGCCCGCAGGCCGCTGGTATGCCCAGCTTCGCGCGATCGGACCATCTCACCCAGGAACTGGACGCGCTGGAGGAAAACGCCGGCCGCTTCACCGTGCCGCTGTCGTATGCCAGCGAGCTTTACGCGCTGCGCAACAACATCAACCTGGTGCGACGCAGGCTGCGCGATGTGCACCCTCACGTCACTCATAGTGGGTCCACATCCGAAGTGCGCGAACCATCCGCTCCCTCTTGAACACCTGGTATACCAAGCGGTGCTGGAAGTTGATACGGCGGGAATATGCGCCCGCCAAGTCGCCAACAAGCTTCTCGAATGGAGGCGGGTTCTGAAACGGATCGCGCGCCAATAGATCCAGCAGCTCCTGCGACTGCTCCTTCAG
>JBKJHN010000216.1:0-6130 GCA_046599015.1 Ramlibacter sp. | reverse complement strand
GTGGGCGCGATCGAGGGCGTCGCCGGTCCCGAGGCGGCGAACAATGCGACCGTCACGACGGCGCTGATCCCGTTGCTGACCTTGGGCATCCCGACCTCCAATACCACCGCCATCCTGCTCGGCGCGTTCCAGAATTACGGTATCCAGCCGGGCCCGCAGCTTTTCACCACCTCGGCGGCGCTGGTGTGGGCACTGATTGCCTCTCTGTACATCGGCAACGTCATGTTGCTGATCCTGAACCTTCCGATGGTCGGCTTGTGGGTCAAGTTGCTGAAGATCCCGAAGCCGCAGCTGTATGCGGGCATCCTGATCTTCGCCACGGTCGGCGCCTACGGCATGCGTCAGAGCGCCTTCGACCTGGTGCTGCTGTATGGCATCGGCGTGCTGGGCGTGCTGATGCGGCGCTTCGATTTTCCCACGGCGCCCGTGGTGGTCGGCATGATCCTCGGCCCGCTGGCTGAAGCGCAGATGCGCAACGCCGTGTCGATCGGGGAGGGCAGTTTCCTGGTCTTCGTGCAGCGGCCGATGTCGCTGGCCTTGATCATCCTGGTGCTGGCCATACTGGTATTGCCGCGTCTGGCGCGTGCGCGCGGCCGTCGCAGGTAGCATCGGGCCATGTCCGCGCCTCCACCTGCATCGCATACCCTGCCGCGCGACGGCCAGAGCATCCTGGAACTGGCCGCGCGGTCGATGTTCCAGCTGTTTTCCAGCATCAGCCAGGGCATGTTCCTGGTCGATCGCACCGGCCGCATCGTGTGGCTGAACGAAGGCTATGCGCGCTTCCTGCCGGCACTGGGCTTCTCCTCGGTCGATCAGGTGGTGGGCCATATGGTCGAGGACGTGGTTCCGAATACCCAGATGCGCCGGGTGCTGGAAACCGGCCAGGCCATCCTGATCGACCTGCTCACCAATCGTGCAGGTACGTTCGTGGTCAGCCGGCTGCCGCTGCGCGACGAACAAAGCGGTGAAGTGATCGGCGCGATCGGCATCGTGCTGTTCGACCACCCCGAGACGACACTGCAGCCGCTGATCAGCAAGTTCGCGCACCTTCAGCGAGACCTCGACGATGCACGGCGCGAACTGGCCAGTCAGCGCCGGCATAAATACACGCTCGCCAGTTTTGTCGGCGGCAGTCCGGCGGCGGTCGAGGTCAAGCGGCAGGCCCGGCGCGCGGCCCTGTCTTCCAGTCCCGTGCTGCTGCTGGGGGAGACGGGCACCGGTAAAGAATTGCTGGCCCATGCCATCCACGCGGCATCGGCGCGGGCGGCCGGACCGCTGGTCAGCGTGAATATCGCAGCCGTTCCGGACACCTTGCTGGAGGCGGAATTCTTCGGGGTCGCTCCGGGCGCTTACACCGGCGCGGACCGCAAGGGCCGCGTGGGCAAGTTCAAGCTGGCCGATGGCGGCACCTTGTTTCTGGACGAGATCGGCGATATGCCGCCCAGCCTTCAGCCCAAACTGCTGCGCGCTTTGCAGGAGGGCGAGATTGAAGCGCTGGGTTCGAACAAGGTGATTGCTTTCGACGCGCGTGTGATCGCGGCCACATCGCGCGATCTCGGCGGGCTCGTGCGCGAGGGCAAGTTCCGCGAGGACCTGTACTACCGGCTGAACGTGCTGCCGATCCGCGTGCCACCGCTGCGCGAGCGCCGCGCCGACATCCCATCTTTGGTTGAAGTGCTGGCCGAGGACATGGGACTGCGCAGCGGCTCGGCGCCGCCGGAACTCAGCGCCGCCGCCATCGATCTGCTGTCGGCGCAGAGCTGGCGCGGCAACATCCGTGAGTTGCGCAACGTCATGGAGCAGGCCGCGATGCGCAGCGACTCGCAGCGCATCGAAGTGCAGCACCTCGAAGAGGTGCTGCGCGAGTCGGGCGTGAAGCAGATCGCGCCGACCGTCACCGCTGCTTGCCAGGCACCGTCACCCGCTGGGACTGCGAATCCCGCGGTCAGGCCGCTGGCCGAGCAGGTTGCGGAGCTCGAACGCCGGGCAATCGAAGCTGCCCTGAGCAGCACGGGCGGCAACAAGTTGGCGGCCGCGAGGCTGCTGGGAATTTCCCGCGCCAAGCTCTATGAGCGCCTTGAGGCGCTTGTCTGAAAGTCAGGCATTTGTCTGATAAATAGGCAGTCTTGTGCCTGAGAATCAGACGTTCATTGGAGTGGCTCAAAAAAAATCGTTCAGAATCAACGGGTTCTGGCTTGGCACGCGATGTGCGTGAGTCGAGTTGGTTCGCAGTATTTCAAGGAGACATTCGCATGCATCGTCGCACCTGGGTCGCGCTCGCAGCGCTCGCCGCTTCCGCTTTCACCGCTCCGCTGGCTTTTGGCCAGGCCAAGGAGATCAAGATTGCCCACGTCTACAGCCGCACGGGGCCGCTCGAGGCTTACGGCAAGCAGACGCAGACTGGGCTGATGATGGGCCTGGACTACGCGACCGGCGGCACCATGACCATCAACGGCCGCAAGATCGTGGTGATCGAGAAGGACGACCAGGGCAAGCCGGACCTGGGCAAGTCGCTGCTGGCCACGTCCTATGCCGATGACAAGGTCGATCTGGCGATCGGCCCGACCTCTTCCGGCGTGGCCCTGGCCATGCTGCCGGTGGCCGAGGAATACAAGAAGATTCTGCTGGTCGAGCCGGCCGTGGCCGACTCGATCACTGGCGACAAGTGGAACAAGTACATCTTCCGCACCGGCCGCAACAGCTCGCAGGATGCGATCTCCAACGCGGTCGCGCTGGACAAGCCCGGCATTACCATCGCCACGTTGGCGCAGGACTATGCATTCGGCCGCGACGGCGTCAAGGCTTTCAAGGAATCGGTCAAGCAAGCCAAGATCATTCACGAGGAATATCTGCCGGCGGCGACCACCGACTTCACGGCCGGCGCCCAGCGCCTGATCGACAAGCTCAAGGATCAACCCGGCCGCAAAGTCATCTGGGTGATCTGGGCCGGTGCCGGCAATCCGTTCAAGATCGCCGACCTGGACTTGAAGCGCTATGGCATCGAAATCGCCACCGGCGGCAACATCCTGCCGGCCATGAGCGCGTACAAGCAGTTTCCGGGCATGGAGGGTGCAACGTACTACTACTTCGGCATCCCGAAGAACCCGGTGAACGAAGCACTCGTCGCCAACCACTACAAGCAGTTCAAGAGCCCGCCCGACTTCTTTACCGCGGGCGGATTCGCGGCGGCGATGGCGGTGGTGACTGCGCTCAAGAAGACCAGCGGTGACACTGGCACCGACAAGTTGATCGGCGCCATGGAAGGCATGAGCTTCGACACGCCCAAAGGCAAGATGACCTTCCGCAAGGACGATCATCAGGCGATGCAGAGCATGTACCACTTCAAGATCAAGGCAGACCCTGCCTTCGCATGGGGCGTGCCGGAACTGGTGCGCGAGATCAAGCCTGAAGAGATGAACGTCCCGATTCGCAACAAGCGATAGGCGAACTCCAGCCACGGCGCGCGCCAGGCGCCTGATTCCTCACTGCAGTTGCACGCTCGCACGCCGCGAGCAGGGATCGCCTTACCCGCAGCCTAGACCATGAGCCTACTAGCCACCCAGGATCTGACCATCCGCTTCGGCGGCCATGTCGCCGTCAACGCGGTGACCTGCGCTTTTCAGCCCGGCACGCTCACGGCCATCGTGGGGCCGAATGGCGCGGGCAAGACGACGTACTTCAACCTGATTTCCGGGCAACTCAAGGCGAGCGCGGGCAACGTCACCCTGAACGGGCGTGATCTGTCCGGGCTGCCGCCGTCCGAGCGAACCCGGGCTGGCTTGGGGCGCGCATTCCAGCTCACCAACCTGTTCCCGCGCCTGTCGGTGCTCGAGAACGTGCGCCTCGCCGTGCAGGCTGCGCGCGAGGGCGCGCACCGGCGTGGGCTCAACCTGTGGAGCATCTGGAGTGACCACAAGGTGCTGCTGGAACGCGCGGACGAGATCCTGAGTGCGGTGGCGATGGCCGACAAGCGCAATGAACTGGTGGCCAGCCTGCCGCATGGCGACCAGCGCAAGCTCGAAGTGGCGTTGCTGATGGCGCTTGACTCGCAGGTCTTCATGTTCGACGAGCCGACAGCGGGCATGAATGCCGCTGAAGCGCCGGTCATCCTTAACTTGATCCGCAAACTCAAGGAAGATCCCAGCAAGACCATCCTGTTGGTGGAGCACAAGATGGACGTGGTGCGCGAATTGGCGGACCGCATCATCGTGCTGCACAACGGCGCGCTGGTGGCTGACGGCGAGCCGGCGGCGGTCATCGCGTCGCCGATCGTCCAGGAAGCTTACCTGGGGCATTCGCCCCAGGACGCTTCTGCGCAGGATGGGACGCCCCCCCTTCCCAGCCTTCCCCCTCGAGGGGGAAGGAGCGAACAGCCATGAGCGCCAGCATGATTTGCTCCCTCCCCCTCCGGGGGAGGGCAGGGGTGGGGGCAGGCGCACCAAATAACAGCCCCCATCCCAACCTTCCCCCAAAGGGGGAAGGAGCAAGAGCATGACTGAAAACCTGCTGACCCTCCAGGGCGTCCACACCCACATCGGCGCGTACCACATCCTGCATGGCGTGGACCTGCAGGTGCCGCGCGGCAAGCTCACCATGCTGCTGGGCCGCAACGGCGCCGGCAAAACCACCACGCTGCGCACGATCATGGGCCTGTGGCATGCCTCCCAGGGAACGATCACGTTCAAAGACCGCGATATCACCAAGTTGGCGACTCCCGAGATCGCGACGATGAATATTGCGTACGTGCCGGAGAACATGGGCATCTTTGCCGACCTGACGGTCAAGGAAAACATGCTCCTGGCGGCGCGTCAGGCCCGCAACGCCGGGCAGATGGACGAGAAGCGGCTGCGGTGGATCTACTCGCTGTTTCCGCCTGTGGAGAAGTTCTGGGACCACCCCGCCGGCAAGCTCTCAGGTGGCCAGAAGCAGATGCTCGCCGTCGCGCGATCGATCGTCGAACCGCGTGACCTGTTGCTGATCGACGAGCCGAGCAAGGGCCTGGCGCCGGCCATCATCAACAACATGATCGATGCCTTTGCCCAGCTCAAGGCCAGCGGCGTCACGATCCTGCTGGTCGAACAGAACATCAACTTTGCCAAGCGGCTGGGCGACACTGTCGCGGTGATGGATAACGGCGTCGTCGTGCATGCCGGCTCCATGAAGGCCTTGGCCGAGGACGAGGCATTGCAGCATTCGCTGCTGGGGCTGGCGATATGAAGAGTCTTGATTTTGATTGGAAGCCGATGGCGCTGGTGCCGGTGCTCGCCTTGTTGGTGTTCCCCTTCATCGGGTCAGGCTCAACCTGGGTGACCCTCACCGTCGCCGGACTGGCGATGGGGATGATCATTTTCATCATCGCGTCGGGCCTGACGCTGGTGTTCGGCTTGATGGACGTGCTGAACTTCGGGCACGGCGTGTTCATCGCGCTCGGCGCGTTCGTGGCCACCAGCGTGCTGGGGAGCATGGCTGACTACACCGCCTCCGCCAGCCTGTGGCGCAACATGATGGCCGTGCTGCCCGCCATGATCATTGCGATGCTGGTGGCCGGCGCCGTCGGCCTGGCCTTCGAGCGCTTCATCGTGCGGCCGGTGTACGGCAATCACCTCAAGCAGATCCTGATCACGATGGGCGGCATGATCATCGGCGAAGAGTTGATCAAGGTGATCTGGGGCCCGCTGCAGATCCCGCTGCCGCTGCCTGAGGGTATGCGCGGCGCCCTGTTGGTCGGCGACGCAGCGGTGGAGAAGTACCGCGTGATCGCGGTGATCGTGGGCGCGCTGGTGTTCGGGATGCTGCTGTGGGTACTGACGCGCACCAAGATCGGCCTTTTGATTCGCGCCGGCGTGCAGGACCGCGAGATGGTGGAGTCGCTGGGTTACCGCATCAGGCTCCTTTTCATCGGCGTCTTCGTCGCAGGCAGCGCACTGGCCGGGCTGGGCGGCGTGATGTGGGGTCTGTACCAGCAGAACGTCACACCGCAGATGGGCGCGCAGGTGAACGTGCTGATCTTCATCGTGATCATCATCGGCGGGTTGGGGTCGACGACGGGCGCACTGATTGGCGCACTGCTGGTCGGGCTCATGGCCAACTACACCGGCTTCCTGATTCCGAAGGCGGCGCTGTTCTCCAA
>JBKJHN010000109.1:0-4225 GCA_046599015.1 Ramlibacter sp. | reverse complement strand
TGCTGCAAGACGCACCCCGACCGGCGCTGGCCCGCGTCCATTTGCTCCTGGGACGGTTGAACGACAGCCAGATCGACGAGGCGTACGCACTGCTGGCGACCACTTTCGCCGTCGAAGAGGCGCAGGGCCGCGAGAAGCGGGTGGCGCTCATCGGCTTGCGCGGCGCGGGCAAGTCCACGCTGGGTGCGCAGCTGGCGGCACGGCGCGGGGTACCGTTTGTCGAGCTCGATCGCGAGATCGAACGCGAGGCGGGCACCAGCATGAACGAAATCCTTCTGTTGCACGGGCAGGCCGGGTATCGACGTTATGAAAGACGGGCCTTGTTCCGCATCGCCGAGGATCACGCGGTTGGCGTGGTGATGACGACGGGTGGCAGCATTGTCAGCGAGCGGGATACTTTCGATCTGCTGCAGAGCCGGTTTTACTGTGTTTGGCTGAAAGCCAGCCCGGAAGAGCATATGAGCCGGGTCGTCGCGCAGGGGGACATGCGGCCGTTCGACACAACTCGAGGGGCCAGCAACGAGGCGATGGAGGACCTCAGGCGCATCCTGGCCAGCCGCGAGGCGTTGTACGCCCGCGCCGATACGGTGGTCGATACCGCGGCGCGCACCGTGAAGCAATCGCTCAAAGACCTGGAGCGGGCCATTCCCGCCGGATAGAATGGCGGCTTCGGAGCGTAGCGCAGTCTGGTAGCGCATCTGGTTTGGGACCAGAGGGTCGTAGGTTCGAATCCTATCGCTCCGACCACTGTACTAATGTTGCACATGAGTTTTTAGGTGCGTTCAGGCGCGGCGCTTGTGCACCGGGCCGGGCCGTACGGCCTCGCGCAAGATCTCGTTGACGCGCGACTGCCAACCCGGGCCGGTGGCTCGCAGGGCGTCCAGCACATCCGGGTCCAGCCGCATCGTTACCTGTTCCTTCCGAACCTCGGCCACGCTGCCGGGTGGCCGGCCGCGCCTGGGTTTTGTCGCAGCGGCGAACTGGTCGTCGGACATGACCATGGTGTCCGGATCTTTTTCGATGCCCTTGTTGATGGCGAGCTCTTCCTCGTTCGAAGGCTGGCTAAATTTCCTGTTCATAGCGGGCTACCTCTCTTTGGTTGGCCTTGCGAAGGCTGATGATGCGACGCACCCCCGGACGGTCGAAAAACACGACGCAGTACAGGCGGTCTTGCATGGGCGCGTACCCAATCATTCTGACTTCGCCGTAGTCCTTGCGGGTGTCTTCGATCGCGACCAGGTCGTCCCACTCCAGGCGCTCAGCGGCAGCGAGTGAGACCCGATGGATTTGTAGGTTGGCCCTGTTCTTGTCGTAATCGAATCCAATGCGCATTGATTTAATTGTATGTGCAAAAAATGTGAATTGCAAATGCTTTTAATGAACTGCAAAAGGCGAAGTCGGCCAGCACGAAACGCCGGCGCGTTGCAGGCCCATGTCAAGCCGCGATGGTGGTGCAGTCGAGCATTTCGACCGCCTTGACGAAGATCAAGTGCTCCCCGCGCCCACAGCCAAAGAATCGTATGGTCTTCCCAATACGAAAGTGACCATGCTGCAAGTTCGCATTCACGGCCGCGGCGGCCAGGGCGTGGTGACCGCAGCCGAGATGCTGTCGGTCGCCGCGTTCGAGCAGGGCCGTCACGCGCAGGCGTTTCCGAGTTTCGGTTCCGAACGCACCGGCGCGCCCGTGGTTGCGTTCTGCCGCATCGACGAGCAAGAGATCCGCCTGCGCGAACCGATCCTCGCGCCCGATGTGCTGATCATCCAGGATCCGACGCTGCTGCACCAGGTGGACGTGTTCCAGGGCCTTCAGCCGGACGGTTACGTGTTGATCAACAGCAGGCGCAATTTCGACCAACTCGGCCTGGACGACATCATGGAGCGCTTTCGCCGCGAGCGGCTGATCACGGTCCCGGCGAGCGAGATCGCGCTCAAGCACCTGGGCCGCCCCTTGCCGAACGCCGTCCTGCTGGGGGGCTTCGCGGCGCTGTCGGGACTGGTGACCCTGGAAGCCGTCGCCCACGCCATCCAGGACAAATTCACCGGCAAGGTCGCTGACGGCAACATCGCCGCCGCGACCGAAGCGTTTGCCTTCGTGCAAGCCGAACTCAAGGAGCTGGCCCATGCTCAAGCAGATTGAAGGCTCGCACGCCGTCGCCGAAGCCGTGGCGCTGTGCCGCCCCGAGGTGATCTGCGCGTATCCGATTTCGCCGCAGACGCATATCGTCGAAGGTCTGGGCGAACTGGTGAAGAGCGGGGCGCTTACGCCTTGCGAATTCATCAACGTCGAGAGCGAATTCGCAGCGATGAGTGTGGGCATCGGCTCGTCGGCGGCGGGAGCCCGCACCTACACGGCGACTGCGAGCCAGGGGCTGCTGTTCATGGCCGAGGCCGTCTACAACGCTTCGGGCCTGGGCCTGCCGATCGTGATGACGGTGGCCAACCGCGCCATCGGTGCGCCGATCAACATCTGGAACGACCACAGCGACTCGATGAGCCAGCGCGACTGCGGCTGGCTGCAGTTGTTTGCCGAAAGCAACCAGGAAGCGCTGGACCTGCACATCCAGGCGTTCCGGATCGGCGAGGAGCTGTCGATGCCGGTGATGGTGTGCATGGACGGCTTCATCCTGACCCATGCGTACGAGCGGGTCGACATGCCCTCGCAGGCCGATGTCGACGCCTTCCTGCCGCCTTACGAACCGCGCCAGCTGCTCGACCCGGCAGACCCTGTTTCCATTGGCGCGATGGTCGGCCCCGAGGCCTTCATGGAGGTGCGCTACCTGGCGCACGCCAAGCAGACGATGGCGCTGGAACTGATCCCGCAGGTCGCCGCGGAATTCGAGCAGCGCTTCGGCCGCGCCGCCGGCGGCCTGGTGCGCGGCTACCGGTGTGAGGACGCGGAGACCATTGTCGTGGCGCTCGGTTCGGTGATCGGCACGTTGAAAGACACCATCGACGATCTTCGCGCGGGCGGCATGAAGATCGGTGTGCTGGGCATTCGTTCCTTCCGCCCGTTCCCGCTCGCGCAAGTGCGTGCCGCGCTGCAGGGCGCCAAGCGCGTCGTGGTGCTCGAAAAGAGCTTCTCGGTCGGCCTGGGCGGCGTGGTCTCCACCGACGTGCGGCTCGCGCTCTCGGGACTGCAGCTTCACGGCTACACGGTGATCGCGGGTCTCGGCGGCCGCGCCATCACGAAGGCATCCCTCGCCCGGACCCTCACGGAGGCGGTGGCGGACAAGCTGCAGCCACTGACCTTCATGGACCTCGACTGGCGCATCGTCAACCGCCAGCTCGAGCGCGAAGCCGCCATCCGCCGCAGCGGCCCGATTGCCGAGAACCTGCTGCGCGACGTCGGCACCGTCGCCTCTAAAGTGCATTAACGTATGAATGCCCCCATCAAGTTCTATCAGACCGGCACCTTCACTGTCGGCAACCGCCTGCTCTCGCCCGACGAGCGCAGCGTGCAGTCGTCCGCGGATCGGAGCAACTCGCTCAACTCCGGACACCGCGCCTGCCAGGGCTGCGGCGAGGCGCTCGGCGCGCGCTACGCCGTGGACGCCGCGATGCGCGCGACCGGCAACCAGTTGATCGCGGCCAATGCGACCGGCTGCCTGGAGGTCTTCTCGACGCCTTACCCGGAAACCTCGTGGCAGCTGCCCTGGATCCACTCGCTGTTCGGCAACGCCGCAGCCGTGGGTACCGGCATTGCCGCTGCATTGAAGGTGAAGGGCAAGAAGGACGTTCGCGTGATCGCGCAGGGCGGCGACGGCGGCACGACCGACATCGGCTTTGGCTGCCTGTCAGGCATGTTCGAGCGCAACGACGACGTGCTCTACATCTGCTACGACAACGAGGCCTACATGAACACGGGCGTGCAGCGCAGCTCCGCGACGCCGGGCGGCGCGCGCACGGCCACCACCATGGCCGTCGGAACCGATCCGGGCGCCCCCTTCGGCCAGGGCAAGAACCTGCCGCGCATCGCCATGGCGCACGAAATTCCGTATGTCGCCACGGCCACCGTGGCCGACCTGCACGACCTGGAGGCCAAGGTCGAAAAGGCGATGAGCCTGCACGGTGCGCGCTATCTCCACATCCTCGTTCCTTGCCCGCTGGGGTGGGGCTCGGCCAGCCACGACACAATCCGGCTGGCGCGGCTGGCGCGCGAGACCGGCATCTTCCCGGTGTTCGAGTCGCGCCTGGGCGAGGTGACGGCGGTGACGAAGATCAGGCG
>JBKJHN010000062.1:0-6079 GCA_046599015.1 Ramlibacter sp. | reverse complement strand
GTCGGCAAGATCCTCAAACGCGAGCTGCGCGAGATGATCGCTTTGAAGGTCGAGGCTGAACGCTCAACCGCGAGGTAACGGCCCGGTTAAATGGGTCCCATATTGAGGATCGTCATCTCCTGTGGCCCACGCCCGGCAGCGTGATTGACGCGCACTTGGCGCAAGCTCATCCGCAACTGGGCAGGACTCGTCGGGGTTGCGTGCACGAGCACCCCGTCATCTTCGGCAGGTTCTGCCGACTCGAATATGTTCGCTGCCGCACAGATTACCCGCCCATTTGGGTTCAACATAGGCAACCATGCCAAGGAAGGTCCGCATATGTCCGGATGGCGCGCAAGAAGCTCGCGGTACTGCACGCAATTGAATCGAGGTGAACGATGGCTCCAACTGGCTCCGGAGATCAATCCATGAGCAAGCCCCGCAAGAAAGGCCTCGCGCCCGAGGTTGAACTGCAAAAGTGTCTGACGGGCATCAAGGGGTTTGACGAAATCACGGAAGGCGGAATTCCGAGAGACAGAATCACCTTGTTGTGCGGAGGCACCGGTACCGGGAAGACACTGCTTGGCGTTGATTTTTTGCTCAACGGCGCCAACCGCTACAACGAACCCGGCGTCTTCATGTCATTTGAAGAGACTGAAGACGAGTTGTACAAAGATGTGGCTTCGCTGCAATTGAACTTGCAAGCCCTTGTCGCTGAGAAGAAGATTCTTATCGACTATGTTCTGCTCGAACGAAAGGATGTTCAGGAAGAAGGGGAATTCAACCTCGAAGGACTCTTTGTTCGACTTGAACTTGCCATCGATTCGATCAAGGCGAAGCGCGTCGTGCTGGATTCCATCGAATCCTTGTTCGCCGGCGTCACCGATGCGGGCATCCTGCGCCTCGAAATCAAGAGGCTCTTTCGGTGGCTCAAGGACAAGAAAGTCACTGCGCTGATCACCGGTGAACTGCAACAAGGCTCGTTCACTCGCCATGGCCTGGAGGAATACATTTCCGACTGCATCATCCTGGTGGACAACCGCGTCAGGGAACAGATTGCAACACGGCGAATTCGTGTCATCAAATATCGCGGCTCCAACCACGGAGCCAATGAATATCCGTTCGTCATCGACAAAGGTGGGCTTTCAGTCATCCCCATCACTTCTGCAGGCCTGGATCAACCGGGCACGGCGGAACGGGTGGCGACAGGCATCGCCTCACTGGACAAGTTGTTCCAAGGTGGCGGATACACCCGAGGCAGCACCATTCTCGCATCGGGCACCGCGGGGACGGGCAAGACCAGTCTCGCAGCCGCTTTCGCCGTGGAAACCTGCGGGCGTGGGGAGCGGTGCCTATTCTTGTCGTATGAAGAATCATCGGGCCAACTCATCCAGAACTTGAGTTCGATCGGTTTCGACCTCGGGCCGCTGGTGAAGAAGGGGCTGCTGAAAATCGTATCCACCCGACCGTCGTTTTTTGGTCTGGAGATGCACTTGCTTGACTTGTACAATCTGATAGCCGAATTCCAGCCAAGAGCCGTTGTCATCGATCCGTTGACGAGTCTCCTGGGACAAGGGAACCGACTGGAGATTCAGTCGATGCTCACGCGCATGATCGATGCCCTCAAATCCAAGGGCATCACTGGATTCTTTACCAGCCTGGTCTCTTCGACCGAGCAAAATGACACCAGCGGTGAAATCGGCGTTTCGTCCCTGATTGACACGTGGATCGTCGTCAGGGAATTGGAGGAAAACGAGGGGCGACGTCGCATTCGCGGCATTTACATCGTCAAGTCGCGCGGCATGGGCCATTCCAGCGATGTGCACAAATTGATATTGAGCGATGACGGACTGCTGCTCGTGCCGATGGACGCCCATGCCACGGCGGGATCCAAACAGAAAAAGAAGGTCGGAAAGAGCACCTCTACGGGTCGAAAATAACAAAGTCCTTCGAGAGGCCCGACGCAGCACCCACGAGCATGAAAAAGTCGACTCCAACCTGCGTTGTAGGTATTGGCGGCTCAGCGGGCGCCCTGAATGCATACAAGGCGCTATTGGATCATTTGCCAGCCGACACAGGCATGGCACTCGTGATCATTTCGCATCTCCATCCAGCAGCTTATAGCCAGTTGGCTCAAATTTTGGCTCGCCATACGACGATGCCGACGCTGGTCGCATCGGCTGCCATGCCTATCCGCGCCAACCATGTTTATGTGATCCCAGCGAATGCCGATCTGGAGGTTGAGAAATACAAGTTCAAGGTCATTTCGCCTCGGACCCGACGCAACGCGCAAATCGATCTGTTCTTTACTTCGATCGCGGAAGCTTTCGGCGACCGGGCGATCGGGGTCGTCCTCTCGGGTTACGACGGGGACGGTACCGCAGGCTGCAAGCACATCAAGGAAAAGGGCGGCATCACTTTTGCGCAGGATGAATCCGCACAGGTTAATTTGATGCCTGTGAGTGCGCAGGCGTCAAGCTATGTGGATTTCGTACTGCCGCCGGATAAGATTTCTGAGGCGCTGGTCGAGATTGGAGTGCGCTTGGCTCGCAGAGTTTGAGCCGGCGAGTTCGTTGGGCGGCACCCCCCGCTCGATGAGCGGCCCGCGGGCCGACAGCAGTTCGGGCAATGCAACGCCTGCACGCCACCCAGAGAAGCGCCGATCACCACGGTGCGGGTCTTTTTTCTCATGTCGCCTCGGCCGGTGGCGGGAGCCAGTCCGCCAGCAGCTTCACAAGAGCCAGAGGATCCACCGGTTTGACAAGATGCACGTTGAACCCGGCTTCGCTGGACAGTCGCAAATCTTCGGGTTGGCCCCAGCCAGTTAAGGCGACGAGCAGGACGTCCCGGCCCCAGGGCTGCTGGCGAATCCGGCGAGCGGCCTCGTAGCCGTCCATTCCGGGCATGCCGATGTCGAGCAGCAGCACCTCGGGCCGCCACGCCGCCGCCAGTGTCAGAGCGGCGGGGCCATCGTGGACAGTCCGTACCTCGAAGCCGGAGCTTGCCAGCAGCTCGGCCAGCGACTCCGCCCCATCACGATTGTCATCCACTACCAGGACCCGGCGATGATGAGGGACCCCGGCCGACTCGATAGCCACTGGCGCCGCGGCCATCGCGGCGACCGGCGGCTTGCAGGTCAGCGGCAATCGAAGTTCGAACTCACTGCCGCGGCCGATCCCCTCGCTGCACGCCGACACCGTGCCGCCATGCGCCTCGATCAGTTGCTTGACCAGCGTCAGACCCAGGCCCAGACCTTCGCGCGAGCGACCGGCCGAGCTGTCGACCTGCACGAACATGTCGAAGATGCGCGGCAGCTGGTCGGTGGCCATGCCGATCCCGCTGTCGCGCACGCGAATGATCGCCTCGTCGCCGGCGCGTTCCAGATCGAGCGCGATACGGCCCCCCGAGTCGGTGAACTTGCTTGCGTTGTGGAGCAGGTTGCCGATCGCCTGCGCCAGCCGGGTCGCGTCGGCATCCACCGGCAGCGGCTCGCTCGCCAGCGTGGCCGTCAACTCGATGCCCTTGGCCTCGCACGCGGGGCGAACGGCCTCGACGGCGGCGTCCACCAGCGGGCCGAGTTCGATCGGCTGCTTTCTCACTTCGATCTGGCCGCGATTGATTCGCGCCACGTCCAGGAGGTCATCGACGAGCCGCGTCAGCTGCGCGACCTGGCGCTCGATCATGGCGCGCATGCGTAGCTCCTGCTCGCCGGGGTGGCCGACGCGTTCCAGAATGTGCAGCGCGTTGCGGATCGGCGCCAGCGGATTGCGCAGCTCGTGCGCCAGCAAAGCCAGAAATGTCAACTTTTGCTGGCTGTCGTCGACCAGCTGCGCGATATGCTGCCTCTCCTGGTTTTCGAAGCGGTCGATGTCGGTGTGGTCCTCGATGGCCAGCAGGATCAGCTCGCGGCGCTCGCCGTCGCCCGGAATGCGTCGCGCGTTCAGGCGCATCACCTTGGGCCCGATCGACTCGGAGTCACGTCTAACCTCGAAATCGGCAAACGGCAAGCCCCGCGAAAGCACATCGGCAAGTCGGTCGCGCAAAGCCGGAATGTCCCATTGGCGGTTGCCAAGCTCGAACAGCTGCCGACCCACGATCTCATCCGGCGTGACCCGGAACATCGTGTAGAAGGCCTGGTTGGCGGAGCGCACCTTCAGCTCTGCATCGAGCACCAACAGCGGTTCGCGCACGGTATCGACGATCGCCTGCGCGTAATCGCGCGCCGCCTGCAGTGCCGCCTGTGCGCCCTTGACCGCGTCGATATCGAGCAGCACCAGCACCACGCCGTCGATCCGGTTGTCGGCGGTGCGATAAGGGTGCAGGCGCAGCAGCCAACTGCGGCCGTCGGGGCCCCGCACTTCTCGTTCTGTCATCTGCACGCTGGCAATGACCTCGGCGGCGATGGCTTCCAGATCGGGCAGTTCGATGCCGTGCTTGACATTGCCAAGCGGCCGGCCGACATCTGCGGCGATTAACTGGAGCAGCTTGGCCGCGGCCGGCGTGAAACGGCGGATCCGCAGGTCGACGCCCAGCACCAACGTGGGCACGCCGCTGCTGCCGATCAGGTTGACCATGTCGTCATTGAGCCGCGCCAGTTCGGCATTTCGGCTCTGCAGCTGTTCGTTAATGGTCGTAAGCTCCTCGTTGATCGATTGCAGCTCTTCCTTGGCGGTCTCGAGTTCCTCGTTGGTGCTTTGCAACTCCTCGTTGCTGGAGAGGATCTCCTCGCTGGATGTTTTCAGTTCCTCGCTGGCGCTGTCCTGCTGCTCGATCACCGACTGCAGGTACTCGCGGGTCGAGGCCAGTTCCTGGCGGACGTGATGCAATTCGGCGGCGTCGGCCAGCAGCGGCGGCTCGCCCGGCTTGGCGGCCGGCGGCGTGACACGCCGCAGCCGTTCCTCGAACAGGATGAGGTAGCAGCGCTCTCCGGTGTGGGGGAGCTTGACCGGCATCACATGCAGTTCGATCTCGCGATCGACGCCTTCGCCGCGCACGCGCACGTCGGGGTGGCGCACGGACGCGTCGGTTTGCTGGCATTCGTGGACGGCGCTGCGCAGCACCAGGAACAGGCCCTCCCGCGCCATCTTCAGCAGGTTGTGGCTCGGGTCGCCGGCCGGCGATGTGAGGAAGGGGCCGGTCTCGCCGCGGAATTGAAGGATGTCGAAATCGTGGTTGATGAGCACGCCAGGCGGCACGTATTTGCCTACGGCAACCCGGTCGGCCTCGCGCTGCCAGTCGGCGGCCTGGGGCCGGGCGGGCGACCCGCCGTGGTCCCGGCCGGCATGCCGCGCCTGGCTGTCGTCGGCACGAAAGTGCGGATAGGACCGCGCGGCCGCGGACTTGCGGGCGTAGATGCGATGCGGCGGGTCCACCGCGTCGAACAGGTCGATGTGGGCACCGATGGTCTCGGCCGCGCCCAGGAGCAGGAAGCCGCCCGGATTCAACGCGTAATGGAAGGTGGGGATCACGCGCTTTTGCAGCGCCGGGCTCAAGTAGATCAGCAGGTTGCGACAGCTGACCAGGTCGAGCCGCGAGAACGGTGGATCGGCCGCGACGTTCTGCTTGGCAAACACCACGATCTCGCGCAATGTCTTGCTGATGCGGTAATGGCCGTCTTCTTTCTGGAAAAAGCGGCTCAGCCGAGCGGGAGACACTTCGGCCTCGATGCTCTCGGGGTACAGGCCGGCGCGGGCCTTCTGCAGCGCCACCGCGTCGGACAAGTCGGTGGCAAACACCTGGATCGGCGGGCGCAGCGGCTTGTCGTCCAGAAACTCCAGCAGCGCCATGGCCAGCGAGTACGGTTCCTGCCCGGTGGAGCAACCGGGCACCCAGATCCGGATCGGAGTATCCGGACCCTTGGAAGCCAGGATGTCGGGGAAGACGCGGATCTTGAGCTGCTCGAACACCTCGGCCTCACGGAAGAAGCTCGTGACGTTGATCAGGAGGTCGTTGTACAGCGCGTCGAGTTCGGCGCGATCGCCGCGCAGCCGGTCGATGTAGTGAGCCAGGTTGGGCCCGCCGTGCAGCATCAGGCGGCGCACGATGCGGCGCTTGATGGTGGTGTCGCGGTAAGCCGAAAAATCGACGCCGCTGGAGACGC
>JBKJHN010000012.1:0-8707 GCA_046599015.1 Ramlibacter sp. | reverse complement strand
CGCCTGATGCCCAAGCGCTTCCTGGCGTTGACGCCGTGGACGCAGCTGCAGCACTTTCCTCGCTACCTAAAGGCGATCACGCTGCGCCTGGACAAGCTGCGCACCGATCCGGCGCGCGACGCGTCGAGACTGGTGGAGTTGCGCCCCCAGGAGCAGCGTTATTGGCGTCTGGTAGCCGACCGCAAGGGTGCCGCGGACGAGCGTATGCAGGAGTTCCGCTGGCTGCTCGAGGAACTGCGGGTGAGTTTCTTCGCGCAGGAACTGCGAACGCCGCAACCCGTGAGCGTGAAGCGGCTGGAGAAATTGTGGGCCCAGCTCAATAGCTGACCCGTAGCGCCAGAGCTTCCCTAGATCTTGCCCATGAGCAGCAGCACCACCACGATCACGAGCAGCAGGCCCAAACCGCCGGACGGCCCATAGCCCCAGTTGCGGCTGTGCCCCCAGCTGGGCAGCGCTCCGACCAGCAGCAGCACAAGCAGGATCAAGAGAATCAGCGAAATGGACATGGTGGTCACCTTCGGGTTGGTAGAAGGCCATCATTGTTCAGCTATCCGGTAGCGCAACGCGGGAAGACGCCTCCTGTCAAGGTAAGGCAACCGGCCGCAGCGGTGTGAGAATGCACGCCGTTCCGAGGCGTTGCGGTGTTCAAGCCGCATGCCTACTTTGGTGTTCGGTACAAAGCCGGTTTGACAGCCCAAGCGCACTGGTCTACCTTCCATGAACTCATGGACCGGCGCAGTTTCATCGAATCATGCTCAGCCGCAGCGGCAGGTATCACTGCATCCGCAGCCTTGCCGAGTTTTGCGGCTGACTCGGTGCCCCGCGCTTATCAACGCGCGTTGCTGGTGAACGAAAAAGGCGATCCGTTCAAGGCCGGCAGCCTGAGGCCGTTGGTGAACTATGTCTTCCACTATCCGTTCGAGGCGACTCCGGTATTCCTGCTCGATCTGGGAAAGCCCGCGCCGCCGCAGTCACTCAGCACGAAGAACCGCGACGCGTACGCGTGGCCCGGCGGTGTCGGCCGACGGCGCAGCGTAGTGGCTTATTCGGCGATCTGTGCACACCAGCTGGTGTATCCCACTCGGGCCGTGAGCTTCATCAGCTTCCGCAAGACGCGCGCCCAACGCGGCGTCCAGGATGAACTGATTCATTGCTGTGCCGACCACAGCCAGTACGACCCGGCGCGTGGCGCGCAGGTGCTTTCGGGCCCCGCGCCGCAGCCCCTTTGCGCCGTGCTTCTCTCGCACGACCCAAACTCCGACACGCTGACCGCCTATGCCACGCTGGGTGGCGAAATGTTCGACGATTTTTTCAAGAAGTACGAAATGAAGCTGAGCCTGGAGGTGGGCTCCAAGGCGCGCGATCCGGTGGGCGGGCAGGCAGTGGTGCTGGAACTCGAAAAGTTCTGCCGTAACTCGGTTCAGTGCTGAAGTGCGTGCCACGCAGCCATGGATCCCGGGTCGAGCCCGGGATGACGTCGGGTTGTCTTCTACAACTTCGCCAGCCGCTGCAACGCGCTATTGAGCGTCTCTTCCTTCTTGGCGAAGCAGAACCGCACCACCCGCTGATCGAAACCGTCTCCATAGAAAGCGGACAATGGAATGGCCGCGACGCCGATCTCAGTGGTGAGCCACTTACAGAAGTCGGCCTCACCCAGGCCGCTCACGCCGGAGATGTCGACGCACTGGAAATACGTGCCTTCGCTGGGGAGCAGCTTGAATCTGGTGCGCGCGAGCCCCTCGCGGAACAGGTCCCGCTTGCGCTGGTAAAAGGCGGGCAGTTGCAAATGCGGCTGCGGGTCAGCCATGTAGGCGGCCAGCCCGTGCTGCATGGGGGTGTTGACGGTGAACACGTTGAACTGGTGAACCTTGCGGAATTCGGCCGTGAGCGGGGCGGGCGCGGCGACATAGCCGACCTTCCATCCAGTCACGTGATAGGTCTTGCCGAAACTCGAGACGATGAAGGCGCGCGCCGCAAGACCCGGAAAGCGCGCGGCGCTCTGGTGCTGCCGTCCATCGAACACCATGTGTTCATAAACCTCGTCGCTGATCAGCAGCACGTCGGTAGGGGCCAGCAGGTCCTGCAGCTTCAGCATGTCCGAGTCGGACCAGATGGTGCCGCTGGGGTTGTGCGGGCTGTTGATCAGGATGGCGCGAGTCCTGCTATTGATCGCCGCCGCGATCTTGTCGAAGTCCGGGCGAAAAGTGCCCGGCACCAGCGGCACCCGGACGGTGGTGCCTCCGGCCAGATCGATGTTGGGAACGTAGCTGTCGTAGCACGGCTCCAGCACGATCACTTCGTCGCCGGGCCGCACCACGGCCAGCACGGCGGTGATGATGGCCTGCGTCGCGCCTGCGGTGATCGTCACTTCCGACCCCGGGTCGTGGCTGTGGCCGTACATGCTGGCGATCTTCGCCGCCACGGCTGCCCGTAATGCCGGGATGCCGGTCATTGGCGGATACTGGTTCAGGCCACTGGTCATGGCCTCGGTCACCGCCCGCACCAGGCGCGGGTCGCAATCGAAGTCGGGAAACCCCTGCCCCAGGTTCACCGCGTTCTTTTCGGCCGCCAGAGCGGACATCACGGTAAAGATGGTCGTACCGACGGCGGGCAGCTTGGTCTGCAGGACGGGGGTGCGTTCGTCAGAGTTCATAGTCGTTCGCATGGCCGCTCATGGCCCTGGCGATCAGGTTGCGGTCGAGGCGATCGGAAAGCAGTTCGGCAAACTTGTACACGAAGTTTCGCAGGTAGGCGCTGCGCTTGAACGCCACCCGCGCGACGTTCTGCCCGAACAGCGTTCCCAACGGCCTCACGGCCAGGTCGCTGTTGCTGCCGTCATCGCGCACCGCCATCTCGGCCACGATGCCGATGCCCAGGCCAAGCCGGACATAGGTCTTGATCACGTCGGAGTCGATCGCCTCCAGTGCGATGCGCGGTTGCAGCTTGCGCAGGGCGAACGCGCCGTCGATGCGGGTGCGCCCGGTAAAAGACGGGTGGTAGGTGATGATGGGCTCGGGCGCCAGGTCTTCCAGACTGATGCGCTCTTTTTTGGCCAGCGGATGACCCAGCGGCAGGATCAGCACGTGCTGCCATTCGTAGCACGGCAGCGTCACCAATTCCTGATAGTCCGGCAGCGATTCGGTCGCGATTCCGATTTCAGCGACTTCATCGATCACCATGCGGGCGACCTGCTCGGGTGAGCCCTGGTGCAGGCTGACGTTGACCTTGGGGTACGCCTCGCGCAGTTTCACCACCGGCAGCGGCAGCACGTACCGGGCCTGCGTGTGGGTGGTGGCGATCGACAGTGTGCCGCTGTCCTCGGCGCTGAACTGCTCGCCGATGCGCTTGAGGTTGCCCACTTCGCGCATGATCAGCTCGATGCTCTTGAGCACGTGCTGGCCGGGTTCGGTCACGCGCTTCAGGCGCTTGCCGTGCCGGGCGAAGATCTCGACGCCGAGTTCCTCTTCCAGTTCGATGATCGCCTTGGATACCCCAGGCTGGGATGTGTGCAGGGCTTTTGCCGCTTCGGTCAAGTTGAGGTTGCGGCGCACGGCCTCCTGCACGAATCGGAATTGGTGAAGATTCATACCGAATTTCTACTAACGGAGAAATTCATTATGCATCAGCAAATCTATGACGCACCGCCCTGCTCGAGTGCGATGAGCGCCAGCAAGTCCAGCACGCGAGGGTCTTCACCCACCGGTGGCTGCAGCATGAAGCTGATACCCGCATGGTGCTTGCGCAGGTCCTCCACCAGCAGCGGCAGGTCTTCACGCGCATGTTTGCCGGCGCCCAGGAACATCGGCACGATCGTCACCTGGCTTGCGCCACGCCCGATCGTCTCGGCCGCTGCCGTCATGAGGTCGGGTCGCTCAAGTTCGAGATACGCGCAACGCACCAGAAGCTCCGGGTGGGCTGCCAGCAAGCGCGCCGCGACAGCTTCCATCGGCCGGCGCCACAGCGGGTCACGCGAGCCGTGCCCGAACAGGATGACCGCTCGACGTGCCTGCACTGGCTACCTCCGCAGGACGAGCCAGCCGAAGGCGCCCAGCGAAAAGATGGAATAGATCATCCCAGGTGCGGCTGCTGTCAGCCAGGGCCGCCAGTTCTGCAGATTCCCCATGTAGCTGAACACATTGTTCAGCATGAAAAAGCTGATGCCGATCAGCACACCACCGAACACATAGCTGGTGATCCCTCCCACACGGAAATGCAAATAGGCGAAAGGCAGCGCCAGCACCACCATCACGATGCAGCTGAGCGGATAGAACACCTTGCGCCAGAACTCGATCTCATAGCGCTGGGACGTCTGTGCGTTGGCTTCCAGGTGACGGATGTACGCGAACAGGTCGATCGTGCTCATGCGTTCCGGCTTGAGCAGCGCCACCGACACCATCTCCGGCGTGATCTCGGTGGGCCAGCGAAGGCTGGGCAGATTGACCCGGTCTATGTGGGGCGCCTGCGGGCCGGCCGTGCTGAATTCGCTGCGCTCCGCATCCTGCAGCAGCCAGGCGCTGTCGTCGGCGAAGCGCGCCTTGGCCGCCTGGGTGATGGACACCAGGAATCCACGGGAGTCCGATTCGAAAATCCGTACACCCTGCATGTCGCCTTCCGGCGTCAACGCGTTCACGTTGACGTTGTAGGCGTGGTAGGCCTGCTTCTCCTTCAGCCACGCACCGGTCTGCCCGATGCTGATGCGACCTTCCAGGCGCGCTTTCAACAGCTGCGCCGTGCGCCCGGCGATCGGGGCCAGATAATCGCCCGCCGCGAAAGTCAACAGCGCGAACACGAGACCGAGCGCGAGCAGCGTGCGCAAGGCGCGCCAGGGGCCAAGACCGCTGGTGCGCAAGATGGTGAATTCGGAGCTTTGCGCCAGACGCGCCATCACGAAGATGGTGCCGATCAGCACCGCGATCGGCAGCAATTCGTAGAGGTGGCTCGGGATCATCAACGCCACGTAGGCCAGCGCCTGCGTCAGCCGATAACCGGTGCCGCCTTTGCCGACGTTCGGCAGTTCATCCACAAAATCGAAGAAGAAAAACAGCGCCAGGAACCCCACCGTGACGAAGAGGACGGCTGCCAGCACCTCGCGGTAGATCAGACGCCGGATGGTCCTCATGCCGGGTCCTTCGACACGTGGCCATTCCTTCGCAGCAGCTGGCTCAGTGACCAGTTATTGTGCTGCTTGGCCAGCCAGACCAGGGCTGTGAGCAGCACACCCCCATGCAAGGCCAGCAGAAACTGCGCAATGCCGGCTTTCCCCGAACTCACCCAGCTCTGCCCGAGGTTCAGGAGATTGAAGTAAACGACAAAAGCAAACAGAGCGAACACCAGGTTGCCGCTGCGCCCCGCCCTCGGATTGGCGCTGGAAACGGTGATAGCGATCACCACGAAATTGAATGCAGCCAGCGCCAAACTCAGCCGCCACGCCAGTTCGCCCAGGTTAGGCGGTGTCGGTTCCATCAGCAGCGCAAAGCTGGTCCGTGCCTTGGCCGGCATGGCGCCGCGATCGGCCAGCTCATTGACCCCCACGCGGTTGCCAAGCTCCTCGAACTCGCTGATCTTGAGCTGGCTGCCATCCGTGGCGATCTCCAGCCGCTGGCCGTTTGCCAGCAACAGGAACTGTTGTTCGCCGACGTCCACGATCTGCCCGCTGCGCGCCGAAATCACCGTCTCCTTGCCGGGCTCGTGGGTCGAGATGAAGATGTTCTTGCCCGACTTGTTGTCCGGCGTATCCTTCTCCAGGAAAAAGACGCGCTTCCCGCTGGCGGATTCCTGGAACTGTCCGGGGGCAACCCGCTCCAGATCCCCGCGCTTGCCGTAGCGGTCTTTCAGCTCCTGGGTCTGCTGGTTGGCCCAGGGCCAGCCGACCAGCGCCAAGGTTGCGACCACCAGCAGGATCGGCCAGGCGAACCGGAACAACGGAGGCAGGAACGTGGAGAGTCCGCGTCCGGCGGCGAACCAGATCACCATTTCGCTGTCGCGGTACATTCGCGACAGCGTTCCGACGATGGCGATAAAGAGGCACAAGCTCAGGATCGGCGGCAGGTACCCCAGCACGGTGTAGCCCATCACCATCAATACTTCCTGCGGATTGACACTGCCGCGGCTGGCTTGACTGAGCGTTCGAACCAAGGTCATGGTCATCACGATGGTCACCAGCACCACCAGCGTGGCGCCGAAACTGCGGGCGAGCTCTTTGCGCAGGGCGGAATGGAATAACATCGGCGCGATATTGCAGTTTCAAGAGAAAAACAGCGAATTATGGACTTTGAACTCAAGACACTGACCCTGGCAGGCGCGGCTGCGGAAAAATGCGACGCGCTCGTGGTGTTGGTAACGGAATCCTTCAAGCCGGGCAAGGACGTCTTGTCCAAGCTCATTGCCGACGCGCTGAAAGCACGCGACCTGGAGACCAAGCCCGGTAAAGTGCTGCAGGCCTACCGCAGTGCCGGCATCGCGGCGCCACGAGTGGTGCTGGCCGGAGCCGGCGACGGATCGGGCAAGCGAATCCACGCGGCTGTGCAGGCCGCAGTTGGCACTTTGCGTGTGTCGGGCGTGCGGCGCTTGCTTATCTGCCTGCCTGCGCAGGCGGGGGACGACGCGGTACGCGCGGCCGTGGCTGGCACGGCCGAAGCGAGTTACGTCTATGTGGCGACCAAGAGCAAGCCCGAGGGGCGCGAGCTGGCGCGCGTGACCCTGGCCGTGGCCGACGCGGCACGTTTCCGGCCCGGTTTTGGCGCGGCCACCGCCGCGGCGAACGGCATCGAGTTCGCCCGTGAACTGGCCAATTTGCCGCCCAACCACGCCACGCCTACCCGATTGGGACAGGAGGCGAAGAAGCTGGCCAAGGCCCACGGCTTCCAGTGCGAAGTGCTGGGTCCGAAGGAGATCGCCAAGGTGGGCATGGGTTCATTCCTGGCGGTGGCGCAAGGCTCCGAACAGCCGCCTCGATTCATCGTGATGACTTATCGGGGAGCGGCCCAGAACGAGCCACCGGTGGTGCTGGTGGGCAAGGGAATCACCTTCGACAGCGGTGGCATCTCGATCAAACCCGCGCAGGACATGGACGAAATGAAGTTCGACATGGGGGGAGCCGCCAGCGTGCTCGGGGCCTTCCGCGCGATTGGCGAGTTGAAACCCGCCGTCAACGTGATCGGGCTGATCCCCAGCTGCGAGAACATGCCCGATGGCCGCTCCGTCAAGCCGGGCGACATCGTCACCAGCCTGAGCGGACAGACCGTCGAAATCCTCAACACCGACGCCGAAGGCCGGTTGATTCTTTGCGACGCATTGACTTACGCCGAGCGTTTCAAGCCGCGCGTGGTCGTGGACATTGCCACGCTTACCGGCGCCTGCGTCATAGCCCTGGGGGCAGTGCGCAGTGGGTTATTCGCATCCGATGAGGGTGTGGCGCAAGCCTTGCTCGATGCGGGGGATGCGGCGCTGGATCCGTGCTGGCGCATGCCGCTGGACGACGAATACGGTGAGGGGTTGAAGAGCAACTTTGCCGATGTGGCCAATGTGGCGGGCCGGGCGGGCGGCGCCATCACGGCGGCCAAGTTCCTGCATCGCTTTGCCGGCAAGTACCCCTGGGCCCATCTGGACATCGCCGGCACCGCCTGGAAGAGCGGCGCTGCCAAGGGCTCCACGGGGCGGCCCGTGGGTCTGCTGGTGCAGTTTCTGATTGCGCAAGCGGGGGGTGCCCCGGCGAAGCCACGGAACCGTGCCGCCAAGCGCAAGTAGGCCGGTGGATGACGGCGATCGACTTTCATGTCAACGCCCCCGACAAGGTGGGCTATACCTGCCGGCTGCTGCGAAAGGCGATGGGCAGGGGCTCCAAGGTGGTCGTCACGGGCGAGCCTGCGATCCTGAGTGAGCTGGACGTGGCGCTATGGACCTTCTCGCCGGTGGATTTCATCGCTCACTGCTATGGCGACGCAGGCGGCGCGGGGGTGCTGGCCGCATCGCCCGTGGTGTTGGCACAGACGGCGGGAGACGCGCCGCACCATGAGGTGCTGGTCAACCTCGGATTCAGGGTGCCTGAAGGCTTCGAGCGCTACGAACGCCTGATCGAGATAGTCACCCGGGATCCACAAGACCTTCAATTCGGGCGCAACCGCTGGAAGCATTACGCCGACCGCGGCTATGCGCTGGTGAAGCACGATCAGGTTGCAACGGAGCTCAGCTGATGGCCGGCCGTACCCCACCACGCTATGTGCCTACGCTGACGGAAGTGGTCAAATCGTCGCCCGCGGCGGCGGGCAGTGTCCCGGCCGTGACGCTGTCGGAAGAACAACTGATCCACGGGGTCATGCAACGTGTGGATCGGGTCCTGGAGCGCCGGCTGCGAGAGGCGATCGCCCAGGCCGTGCTGGAGCAGACCAGGTCGCTGGGCCCGCTGCTGCGCGACGAAATCGAATCGGTGGTGCGTGAAACCGTGGCCCAGGCGTTTGCCGAAGAGGCCGCGGCAGGCCAGCGAATGCACAAATAGGCGATTGGCTGGAGCCGGCAGGGGTGCCTCGCCACTGGGGTATTCCCCGTGATTGGGGCACACCTAGACCTTTCCCTATGGCTCGGGTGCGGAAATTGCGATATGTTCGCCGCCGTTGAGCCTAAAAAGATTTCTCAACCTTTTTCCTACTCTGGAGGTTAGTTTATGCAATTCAAATTGAAGTTGACGGTTGCCGCAGGCCTGGCCGCGATG
>JBKJHN010000231.1:0-24215 GCA_046599015.1 Ramlibacter sp. | reverse complement strand
GCGAATGCTGGCCTGTTCCTACACAGCGGCAAAGTCACGTGGCCGTCGCGCAAGTCGCCTCAGCAAAGCCTGCCTTGCCGCGGCTGGGATGGTATCGGGCCCGTCACTTGAGATACTTGCGGCATGCAATTGCAGGATGTTCTATTTTCCCAGGGGTTCGGAACCCGGCGGGTGTGCGCCGGCCTGATCCAGCAAGGCCATGTCAGCGTCGCCGGCAACATCGTGACCGAAGCCGGCCGCGAATTCGAGCCGGGGGATTTTCGATTTCAGGTGGATGGCGTCGAGTGGAGGTACCAGCAAAAGGCCTATCTCATGCTCAACAAACCAGCCGGCACCGAATGTTCGCGCAAGCCTTCAGCCCATCCCAGCATTTACACCCTGCTGCCCGCCCCATTGCGGCAGCGGCCGCAAAAAGCCGCGACACAGGGCGTGCAGGCGGTGGGGCGGCTCGATCAGGACACCACGGGGCTGCTGCTTCTCACCGACGATGGTGCTTTCATCCACCGGATGAGTTCGCCGCGTCATCACGTGCCCAAGGTTTATGAAGTCACCACCAAACACGCCGTGGATGAGGCTCAGCTCGCACGGCTGATGACGGGCGTCACACTGGACGACGATCCCAGGCCGGTGCGAGCCGCCCAGTGCGAAGCCATGGGCGAACGGCAACTGCGCCTGATCCTGACTGAAGGCAAATATCACCAGGTCAAGCGGATGATCGCGGCCGCTGGGAACCGGGTCGAAGCCTTGCACCGGTCGCAGATCGGCCGGCTCAAGCTTCCTTCCAATCTGCCGCGAGGCGGCTGGCGCTGGCTCGACCTGGACGACCTGGCGGCGCTCCAGCCGTGATCAGGACAGTGGCGCGAGGAACTGGGCGATGCGCACGCGCGTCCGGTCGGGCTGGTCCCGCTGCGGTGAGTGTCCACACTGGGGCAATACCAGCCGGGCGAACGGTCCGCGGGTCGGCTCGATTTCCTTGATCTGCCTCAGGGTTCCGTAAGGGTCTTCTTCGCCCTGTATCGCCAGGATCGGCGCGTCGATCCGGCGGCATTCGCCACGGATATCGAAGCCCAGGAATGCCGGGCTCAGCCAGATGTCGTTCCACTGCCAAAAGGCGCAATCCACATCGGCGTGATAGCGCCTGAGGCGCTCGCGCAGGTCACCGGATCCGTAGGCCCTGCGTGCTTCCTCGATCGACCGGACCGACACCTCCTCCACGATCACGTGGGGCGCCATCACGACCGCGGCGGTCACCGGGAAATGGCTGGCATAGAGCAAGGCGATCGTGGCCCCATCCGAATGCCCCAGCAGAACGGGTTGTTCTATGTCCATCTTTTCCAGCAGATCGGGCAAGACCTCCAGCGCTTCGCGATGCATGTAGTCCGGACCGAGCCGGCCGCTGCCACGCACGTCTGGAATGGAGGTCGACTGGCCGTAGCCCCGGCGCGAATACACCACACAGTCCCGGCCGGTGTCGGCGCACACCTGCGCGGGCCAGTCACGCCACATGGCAACCGAACCCAGCCCCTCGTGCAGAAAAATGATCGGTGCCACGCGTCGGCCGGAAGTACCTGGGAGGCGCTCAACCTCCAGACCGGCACCGTTGACCTGAATAATTTCCATGCCGGGGATATTACGGGAAAGGAAAGCCTGGCCCGTTACAACTCTGCCGTTGCTCAGCAATGGCTCGGCCTTGAACGGCTTTCGGTGGCGGATGAGCCGGGGCCAGCTATGCTGCGCTCATGAGCCTGTTCCTGGATTCGTTCTGGCGCGCGGTGGCCTACTGCCTGCACCCGCGGGTGATTGCGCTTTCGTTCTTGCCGCTCGCGATCATGGTCGCCCTGTCGCTGGGGCTGGGCTACTTTTACTGGGATCCCGCACTGCAGTGGGTGCGCGGCTCGCTGGAAAGCTCAGACCTGATGAAAAGCGTCTGGGGGTGGCTGCAGAATATCGGAGCCGGCGGCTTGAAGACGGTCGTTGTTCCCTTGATCGTGATCTTCGCCATCACGCCGCTGATCGTGCTGGTTTCGCTGCTGCTGGTCGCTGTGTTCATGGGTCCCGCGCTCTCCACGCTGGTGGCCGAGCGGCGATTCAGCGATCTGGAGCGCAAGCGGGGCGGCTCCCTCGGCGCGAGCGTCGCCTGGTCATTGGGGTCCACGTTGTTGGCCATGGTGGCCCTCGTCATTTCATTGCCTTTGTGGCTGGTGCCTCCGCTGATCCTGGTGTTGCCGCCGCTGATCTGGGGTTGGCTGACCTATCGCGTGATGGCCTTCGATGCGCTGTCCGAACACGCGAGCAAGGACGAAAGGCGCGAAGTTTTCCGGCGCCATCGGCGCTGGCTGCTGGGCATCGGCGTGTTCACCGGGTATCTCGGCGCCGCGCCGAGTATCGTGTGGGCGTCGGGGGCGCTGTTCGCAGCGGCTTTCGTCATCCTGGTGCCGCTGGCGATCTGGATCTACACGCTGGTGTTCGCCTTCGCTTCGTTGTGGTTCGCCCACTACTGCTTGGCGGCCTTGGAGATCATGCGTGCGGAGTCGGCCTCTTTACCCTCCACAGACGCGATGCTCCCGCCGCCGTTAGGATCGCCTCATGACGCAGCACGCCTCCCCCCAACCTGACGCCCTCGATGTGGGTCTGGTGATCGTCGGTGACGAAATCCTTTCCGGTAAACGCGCGGACAAACATATGCCGAAGGTCATTGAACTTCTGGCTGCGCGCGGGCTGCAACTGGGCTGGGCCGAATACGTGGGCGACGCGCCGGAACGCATCGCCGCGACCTTGAAGCGCGCGTTTGCTTCGGGCGACCTGGTATTTTCCTGCGGCGGGATCGGCGCAACCCCGGACGACCACACCCGCCAATGCGCGGGCCGGGCGCTGGGAGTCGAGTTGCAGTTGCATCCGCAAGCCGAAGTGCTGATCCGCGAGCGCATGCAGGACATTGCGCGGGAGCAGGGAGTCGCCTATGAACCCGACAGGGCGGACAACATTCATCGGCTCAACATGGGCGTGTTCCCCCAAGGCGCGCGGCTGATCCCGAACCCCTACAACAAGATTCCGGGTTTCAGCATCGGCCATGTGCACTTTGTCCCGGGTTTTCCGGTGATGGCCTGGCCAATGATCGAATGGGTGCTGGACCAGCAATACCGCTCCTGGTTCCGGGATGAGGCGTATGTGGAGAAGTCGGTAATCGTCTTCGGATCCATGGAGGCGACGCTCACTCCTTTGATGGAGGAGATCGAGCGCGATCACCCCGGAGTCAAAGTGTTCAGCCTGCCAAGCGTCGACCACCCGGAATACGGGCGGCACATCGACCTGGGCGTCAAAGGCGCGTCCATGCTCGTGGCTCCCGCTTACACTCACTTGCTCGCGGGGCTTGCAGCGCTGGGAGCCACCTTGGGCCCCGAACTGGTGCGCTGAAGCGTCTGGCACCAACCGGGTGCGTTTGGTCTGGGCACCGCCTTGGGGCACGGCTCATCCAAAAGAGCGCGGCGTCCCGGCAGAAAAGCCTCAAAGATCGGGGACAATCGCCGAGCTTCGCAGGCCGGGTCATGCACCAGCTTTGGCACAGAAACTGCATTCCCATTCGGTCCGGAATTACTTTTAAACAACCATCCAACCAGGAGAACCATTGATGGCAGCCAAGAGCGTCGCAGACGTCCTAAAGATGGTGAAGGAGAACGAAGTCAAGTTTGTCGACTTCCGTTTCACCGACACCCGCGGAAAAGAACAACACGTCACTGTGCCCGTTTCGCATTTCGATGAAGACAAATTCATCTCGGGCCATGCCTTCGACGGCTCGTCGGTCGCCGGCTGGAAGGGCATCGAAGCTTCCGACATGTTGCTGATGCCCGATCCGGCCACGGCCAACATCGATCCCTTCTTCGAAGAGACCACCATCTTCATGTCGTGCGACGTGCTGGAGCCGGGCGACGGCAAAGCCTATGACCGCGATCCGCGTTCGATCGCCAAGCGCGCTGAAGCCTACCTCAAGGCCTCGGGCTTTGGCGACACGGCGTTCTTCGGCCCGGAACCCGAGTTCTTCATCTTCGACGATGTGCGTTGGGGCGCCGATGGTTCCGGCTCCTTCGTCGAGATCGACGAGTACGAAGCGCCGTGGAACACCGGCAAGAAGATCGAGGGCGGCAACAAGGGCCACCGCCCGACCACCAAAGGCGGCTACTTTCCGGTCCCGCCCGTGGACAGCACCCAGGACCTGCGCGCCGAGATCTCTCTGATCCTCGAGCAGTTGGGCATCCCGGTCGAAGTGTTCCACCACGAAGTGGCCGGCGCCGGCCAGAACGAGATCGGCACCCGGTTCAGCACACTGGTGCAGCGGGCCGACTGGACGATCTGGATGAAGTACGTGATTCACAACGTGTCCAATGCCTACGGCAAGACCGCGACCTTCATGCCCAAGCCGGTCGTGGGCGACAACGGCTCCGGCATGCACGTGCACCAGTCGGTCTGGAAGGACGGCAAGAACCTGTTTGCCGGGGACGGCTACGCCGGCCTGTCCGACTTTGCGCTGTACTACATCGGGGGCATCATCAAACACGCCCGCGCGCTGAACGCGATCACCAATCCCGGCACCAACAGCTACAAGCGCCTGGTGCCCGGCTTCGAAGCGCCGGTGAAGCTGGCGTACTCGGCCCGGAACCGCTCCGCTTCGGTGCGCATCCCCTATGTGGCCAACCCCAAGGGCCGGCGCGTGGAGGTTCGCTTCCCCGATCCGTTGATGAACCCTTACCTCGGTTTTGCCGCCATGCTGATGGCCGGCCTGGACGGCATCGAGAACAAGATCCACCCCGGCGAAGCCGCCACCAAGGACCTGTATCACCTGCCGCCGGAAGAAGACGCGAAGATCCCGACCGTGTGCCACAGCCTCGACCAGGCCCTGGAGTATTTGGACAAGGGCCGCGGCTTCCTGACCAAGGGCGGCGTGTTCACGGACACGATGCTCGATGCGTACATCGAGTTGAAGATGCAGGAAGTCACCCGCTTCCGGATGACGACGCACCCGATCGAGTTCGACATGTACTATTCGTTGTAACAGGCGATAACGCGGATCCGCTGCGGGGGCGCGTCGGTAACGGACGAAAACGCGGTCCACTTTGGGGACACGCGCCCTTGTATGTGTAAATCCACAGCGTGTTGCTGAAAAGGGCCTCTCCAAGGCCCTTTTCCTTTTTGGAATCAAGGGCTTATTTGGCTTTTCTCTAAAGTTGCGCGATACTGGCACGCATATCCTATGCATTCCGGTGCCCAGGAAGCAGCTCCATGAAAAACGCGTTACTGATCCCGTTAGCCTTTGCCGCCGTTGCGATTGCGGCCAGCAGCTTTGCGCAGAACTCCGTGACGATCTATCGCTGCAGCGGCAACGTCTACACCAACGATGCCGCCGATGCCCGGGCCAAAGGCTGCAAGACGGTGGAGGGCGGCAACATCACCGTCGTCCAGGGAACCCGCGTCAACAATGCACCGGTGCGGGTAGCCAATGCTCCGCAGGCAGCGGGCGGCAACGGCCAGCGGATAGCCGTGGACGAGCAGCGCGCACGCGACTCGGACGCCCGGCTCATACTCGAATCGGAACTGAAGAAGGCCGAGGCGCGCCAGGCCGAATTGCTCAAGGAATTCAACAACGGCGAGCCCGAGAAGCTGGGCCCCGAGCACCGCAATCACCAGAAGTACCTGGACCGCGTGGCCGACTTGAAGGTCAGCATCGCGCGCACCGAGAACGACCTCGCCGGCATCAAACGGGAGCTCGGGCGGGTTACGTCAAAATGAGGGCTTGACCAAGCCAGCGCCTCCATCCCCGCGCTTCCAGTCGCTGGACCTCCTCGTCACTCTGGTGGCGGTGGTCGACGGTGATGGATCCGTCCTGTTCGCCAACTCCGCCCTCGAAGACGCGCTCGGCAGCTCGCGCCGCACCATCGAAGGCTCGAAACTCCCTCAAAGCTTCACCGAACCGCACGTTCTGCAAAACGCGCTCGAAGGCGCCAGCAGCAACGAATTCGCGGCGCTGCGCTATGACGCCTGGCTGGTGCGCCAGAGCACCAGTGAACCCTTGCTGGTGCATGTGGTGGTGGCGCAGACGGACCGGCCGGGCGAGTTCATCGTTGAATTGCTTCCCCTGGAGGCGCAAGCCCGGCAGGATCGGGAAGAGCGCCTGATCGACCAGGCCCAGGCCAACAAGGAACTGATCCGCAACCTCGCCCACGAGATCAAGAATCCTCTGGGCGGCATTCGCGGGGCGGCGCAGTTGCTGGAAATGGAGATGGAGTCGCGCGAGCTGAAGGAATACACCCGCGTCATCATCCACGAGGCCGACCGGCTGCAGACGCTGGTGGATCGGCTGCTTGCTCCGCACCGGCGGCCGCATGTGGTGAGCGACGTCAATATCCATGAAGTCTGCGAACGGGTACGCACGCTCATCCTGGCCGAGTTTCCGCGGGGGCTGAAAGTCGTGCGCGAATATGACACCTCCATCCCGGAATTCCGTGGTGACCGCGAGCAACTCATCCAGGCGGTGCTCAACATTGCTCACAACGCTTGCCAGGCTCTGGCCGACCGGATCGCGGCCAGCGATGCGCAGCTGACTTTTCGCACGCGTGTTGCGCGACAGGTGACGTTTGGCAAGCACCGCTATCGACTGGCACTGGAATTGCATGTCATTGACAACGGGCCCGGCGTGCCGGACTCGATCAGGGATCGCATCTTCTTTCCGCTGGTGTCGGGAAGGGAAGGCGGTTCGGGCCTCGGGCTGACGCTGGCACAGACCTTCGTGCAGCAGCACCATGGACTGATCGAGTGCGACAGCGTGGCCGGGAGGACGGATTTCAAGATATTGATTCCGTTGCCATGAATGAAACGACCGAGGTGACAAACAATGAGAGCCCCCACGGTATGAAGCCAATCTGGATCGTTGATGATGACCAATCCATCCGCTTCGTGCTCGAGAAGGCGCTGCTGCGCGAGGACCTTCCCACGCGCAGTTTCACCAATCCGCGGGAAGTGCTGCAGGCGCTGGAGTCGGGCGACGACGAGAACGGGCCGCAAGTCCTGGTGAGCGATATCCGGATGCCCGGCGGCTCAGGGCTTGACCTGCTCACCAAGGTCAAGGAGAAACACCCGGGGCTGCCGGTGATCATCATGACTGCCTTCTCCGACCTGGACAGCGCGGTGTCCGCGTTCCAGGGTGGGGCTTTCGAGTACCTGCCCAAACCGTTCGATTTGCCCAAGGCAATCGAGTTGATCCGGCGCGCCGTCGAGGAGAGCCAACGCGAGGAGGTGGCGGAAGAGCGCATGGCGGCAGCTCCGGAGATGCTGGGCCAGGCGCCAGCGATGCAGGACGTGTTTCGCGGCATCGGCCGGCTTTCGCAAAGCAACGTGACGGTGATGATCACCGGGGAGTCGGGCACGGGCAAGGAACTGGTCGCACGCGCACTGCACAAGCACTCGCCGCGTGCCGGTGGCCCTTTCGTGGCCATCAACACCGCCGCCATTCCGAAAGACCTGCTCGAGTCCGAACTGTTCGGGCACGAGCGAGGCGCCTTCACCGGCGCGCAGACCATGCGGCGCGGGCGCTTCGAGCAGGCGGAAGGCGGCACGCTCTTTTTGGACGAAATTGGCGACATGCCGTTCGACCTGCAGACCCGTTTGCTCCGGGTCCTGTCGGATGGGCACTTCTATCGCGTTGGGGGGCACAACGCCGTCAAGGCCAACGTGCGCGTGATCGCCGCCACGCATCAGGACCTGGAACAGCGCGTCAAGGAAGGCGCGTTTCGCGAAGACCTGTTTCACCGGCTGAACGTGATCCGCCTGCGCCTGCCGGCGCTGCGCGAGCGGCTGGACGATATCCCGATGCTGACGCGGCACTTCCTGCAGCAAAGCGCGAAGCAACTCGGCGTAGAGCCCAAGCGTATCTCAGACGCCGCGCTGGTACGCCTTGCCACCTTCGGGTTTCCGGGCAACGTGCGCCAGCTCGAGAACATCTGTCATTGGCTCACCGTGATGGCGCCCGCACAATTGATCGAACCCAAGGACTTGCCGCCGGAGGTGGGCGCCGGAGAAGCGCAAGACCTGTCGGTTCGCCCGCCGCTGCAGGCCGGCTCAGAGCCGCGCGCCCACGCGCGGGAAGAGCGTTCAGTCCAGTTGTCATCGGCGCGACCGGAGTTGCCTGCAAGCCGCAGCGCGGCTGCCTGGGAATTCGGACTGGAAGCCGAAGCCCTGGAATTACTCGCGAGCGGCCGGCATGACGTGTGGGAAGCGCTGACCAAACGGTTCGAGTCGAGGCTGATCCTTACTGCGCTCGCCAACACCCGCGGACGCCGGATCGAGGCTGCGCAAAAGCTCGGCATCGGGCGCAACACGATCACGCGCAAGATTCAGGAGCTTGGGCTGGAGTGATGTCTTTCCCCCTCCCCGCTTTTGGGGGAGGGCAGGGGTGGGGGCACGTCGCGGGGACTTAAGCCTCGTTCACTTGCTCGACGCCGTCGCACACGTTGTCGGTGGACATGAGGGCGATATGAAATCCCACCCTGCGCCATTCCAGCACTTCACGGTGCGGCCCCAAGCGGGCGCGGTGGCTCGGCTGGCCGACGAACTTGATAATTTCATCCAGGCTGCGCCCCTTCAGGACGCCCATCCGCCCAAACCTGTGCTGCAAACGCGCCGATTTGACGGCGTAGATGATCGCCAACAACAAAGTCACGGCGAGCGCGTACAAGATGATCGCAATGAACGTCTCCATGCCAATCAGATTTCCAACGTCACCGGCGCATGGTCGCTCGGCTGCTTCCACTTGCGCGGGGTGCGGTCGATGCTGCAACCCTTCACCTCCGGCCTCAAAGCCTCGCTCACCAGAATGTGGTCGATGCGCAGTCCGCGGTTCTTCTGGTAGCCCAGCATGCGGTAGTCCCACCAGCTATAGCTCTTCTCCGGTTGTTCGAACAGGCGAAAGCTGTCGCACAAGCCGAGCTCCACCAGCTTGCGGAAGTGGTCACGTTCTTCTGTCGTGTGATGGATCGTTTCGCGCAGGCCGATCGGGTCGTAGGAGTCCCTGTCCTCCGGCGCGATGTTGAAGTCGCCCAATAACGCCAGCCGCGGATGCGCGGCCAGTTCTTCGCGCAGGTAATCACGCAGCCCGCGCAGCCAGCTCATCTTGTAGTCGAACTTTTCCGTGCCCGGCGCTTGGCCGTTGACGAAATAGCCGTTGACGAGCCGAAGCGATCCGGCGTCCGAGTCCAGCGTTGCCGCGATCACGCGGGAATGCTCGTCGGCGAAGCCCACGATGTTCTTTACGACGCCCGTGATGGGGTGCCGGCTCAAGATCGCGACGCCGTTGTACGTCTTCTGGCCGAACACGGCGCAGTACGAATATCCGGCCGAACGCAGCGCATCGAGTGGAAACTTGTCGTCAGTGAGCTTGAGTTCCTGAAGACACAGCACATCCACGGGATTTGCGTGCGTCCAATCGATGACATGCTGTAGCCGCGCCGTTAGCGAGTTGACGTTCCAGGTGGTGATCTTCATCAGATATGCAGGATCGCCAAGGTGCCGATCGTCACACCGATACCCGCTACGCCGAACATGCCCCACTCCAGCCACTTCTTCCTTGTCAGCAGCGCAATAGCGGCCAGCGCGATCGAGACCTGCAGCGCGGTGGTGGCCTGGGCCCAGCGGTGATGCTGGTGCATCTGCTCGTCGCTTCGCTTGTCCCAGTCGGTGGCCTGGGCTTCGAGCTTGCGCGCGTCGACCTCGATGTCCTTCTTTTCCTTCTCGTAGCGCTCCACCTTGGCCTGGTATACGGCCTGCTTGTCCGGCGGCGACAGGTCGCGCGAAACCTCGGCGAGGGACTGCTTGGTGCTCTTGGACTGGAAGTAATTCCACTGGTTGGACGCCTCGGTCTTCTTGATGGCGGCGTTGTTCTTGTACAGGCCCGCATTGGCCTGGGTCGCTCCGCCCATATACGCGAAGACCGCGCCTACTGTCGCGATGACGGCCGTGAACATGGCGATCTGGTTGATCATGCTTCCGCCGTCTGCCCCGGCGCCATGGCTGGCATGCTGGACCGCGTGCTCGATCTCGTGATCGTGCGGTCCGTGAACGTGAAATCCTGCTCCTGACATTTCAAACTCCTGGCTGGGTGTTCTGGTAAGTGACGAAACTGTAGTCGAGGCCGGCGGCCGAGCGATGACGCTCGCGCGAAAGCTCCTGCCATGTCGAGCCGAACTGCGGGGCCAGCGCATCGCCTTCGATGTCGGCTTCGATTTCGGTGACCTCGGCGCGATGGGCCAGGTGCAAGGCCTGGCCATAGACCTGGGCGCCGCCGATCACCCAAGCTCGCGGATGCCCGGCACATAGGGCGATGGCTTCAACCAGCGAGCCGGCCCGCTGGGCGCCAGCGGCCTGCCAGCCAGGCTGGCGCGTAACGACAATATTGACGCGCCCCGGCAACGGGCGAAACCGCGGCGGCAGCGAATCCCAGGTCTTGCGGCCCATGATGACCGGCGAACCTATCGTCAGCTGCTTGAAGTGCGCCAGGTCTTCAGGCAAGTGCCAGGGCAGCCCGCCATCCCTGCCGATCACGCCATTGCGGGCGCGCGCGAAAATCAATCCGAGCTTCGTCAAAGGCGGCTCTTGCTAGACTGCAATCGGCGCCTTGATCGGCTCGTGGCACTGGTAGTCCAGCAACTCGAAGTCCTCGTACTCGTATTCGAAAATCGATGCGGGCTTACGCTTGATGTTCAACACCGGGTAGGCAAACGGCTGCCGGCTTAGTTGCAGCTCGACCTGCTCATAGTGGTTGCTGTAGATGTGGCAGTCGCCGCCGGTCCAGACAAACTCTCCTACGTCCAGATCGCATTGCTGGGCCATCATGTGCGTAAGAAGCGCGTAACTTGCGATGTTGAACGGCACCCCGAGGAAGATGTCAGCGCTGCGCTGGTACAACTGGCACGAGAGCTTGCCGCCGGCCACATAGAACTGGAAAAACGCGTGGCACGGCGCCAGCGCCATCTTGGGAATGTCCGCCACGTTCCATGCACTCACGATGATGCGGCGCGAGTCTGGATTGCTCTTGATGGTCTTGACGGCTTCGGCGATCTGGTCGATGTGGCCGCCATCCGGCGTCGGCCAGCTTCGCCATTGCACGCCATAGACGGGCCCCAGGTCGCCATCGGGCTTGGCCCATTCGTCCCAGATCGACACGCCGCGCTCTTTCAACCAGTTGTTGTCGCCCGACCCCTGCAGAAACCACAACAGTTCGTGGATGATGGATTTCAGGTGCACCTTCTTGGTGGTCACCAGCGGAAATCCCTCGCCCAGGTCGAAACGCATCTGGTAGCCGAAAACACTGCGGGTGCCGGTTCCCGTTCGGTCCGCCTTGGTCGTTCCATGCGTGTACACATGACGCATGAAGTCTTCGTACTGGGAGCGGACAGGGCGGCTGGCAGCGGTCATGTTGGGATTATGCGCAGGCTGGTCAAACCCTCAAAGGCGAACAACACGCCCCGGGTTCATCAGGTTCGCCGGATCCAGCGCACGCTTGATGGCGCGCATCATCTCCAGGGCGACAGCCGGCTTGTGCTCCTCCAGCGTCTCGACCTTCAAGCTCCCCACACCGTGTTCAGCGGAGATCGATCCTTCGAAGCGCCGCACCGATTCATAAACCAGTGCGTTCACCTTTTCCTCCCATTCGATCAGGAACCGCTGCGAATCGCCGCCCTCGGGCGCCTGGACGTTGTAATGCAGGTTGCCATCGCCGAGGTGCCCGAAATTGACCAGCCGCACGCCCGGGATCTGCTGGGACAGCAGCGCATCGGTCACGCGGCAGAACTCCGGGATACGGGAAATCGGGATCGAGATATCGTGCTTGATATTCAGGCCTTCTTCGGCCTGCGCCAGCGGAAGGCTTTCACGAATGTGCCAGAGCTGGTGCGCCTGCGTCAGGTTTTCCGCGACCACTGCGTCGGTGACGCAGCCTTCTTCCATCGCGATTTCCAGCAGCCTCTCGAACTGGACACGGGAATGGAGTTCCGACTCGTGGTCCGAGTTTTCCAGCAGCACGCAAAAAGGTGAGCGCTGGTACAGCGGGATTCGCAGTTGCCCGAAGTGCCTGGCCACCAGGCTCAAGGCGAACTGACCCATCACTTCGAAGCCGGTCAGCCCAGCCCCAAGATGCTGGTGGGCCAGGCTCAGCAGGCGCACGGCCTGGTCCAGGCTCGGAACCGCAGCCCACGCGGTAAGTTTCGCGGCCGGCAGCGGCGACAGCTTCATCGTCGCCGCCGTGATCACGCCGAGCGTGCCTTCGCTGCCGATGAACAGGTCGCGCAAATCGTAGCCGGTGTTGTCCTTGCGCAGCCCGGAGAGGCCGTTCCAGATCTCGCCTTGCGCTGTCACCACTTCCAGCCCCAGGCAAAGCTCGCGTGCATTGCCGTAGCGCACGACCTGTGTGCCGCCCGCGTTGGTGGCCAGATTGCCGCCGATCGTGCAACTGCCCTCGGCCGCGAGGCTCAATGGAAATAGCAGGCCCGCTGCTTCGGCCGTTTCCTGCAGGCTTTGTAATACGCAACCGGCCTCGGCGGTGATGGCCAGGTTGGCGGCATCGACACTTCGCACCGCCGTCATGCGCCGCAGGCTGAGCACGACCTGGGTTCCCGACGCATCCGGCGTCGAGCCCACCACCATCCCGGTATTGCCGCCCTGGGGCACGATCGACGCGCCCGCGGCGGCGCACGCCTTCACCACGTCGGCGACCTCCAGCGTCGAGCCGGGCCGCACCACGGCCAGCGCCTTGCCGCGCGAGCGTTTGCGCCAATCCTCTTCCCACGCGCTCAGATCGCCTTCGGTCAACACATGGTTCGCGCCAACGATCAGGCGCAGTCGCTCGATCAATGCGGTCATGCTTTGCCCTTTCGCAGCCGGACCCTGACGTGCAGCGCACAGGCTGCGAACAAAACCAGGCACAGCAGGACTTCGATCATGGCCAACCGCGCGCTCAGGCCGCGATCGCTGTATGCGCGAACCACACCTTCTGTGAAATAGATCCACACCAGGAGACTCACCCAGCGGTACGTGTACATGCGGTTGCGCAGCAATCCGGCCAGCGGAAAACACAGAGGCAGCACTTTGACCACGAGCCAGGATCCGCCAGGGCGGATCGGCGCCAGCCACAGCTCCCAAGCCAACCCCAATGCGATGAGCCCCAGGACGCTGCCGACGGCCAGCCGGCGGGTGGCCGCGATGGCATCGTTACGGCGATCGGCGGGTTCGGCATCGGATATCTGCATGGGCGATGGCATCATAGCGGCCGATGGATGTCCGACAGCTGCTCGCCGACCTCGCCCACTTTCCCTGGAAATCCACGGCAGTGACGCTGGGGGAGCGTTTCCGGGAGGACCGGCTGGGCCTCACGGCCAGCAGCCTGACTTTCACGACCACCATGGCGCTGGTGCCGTTCTTCACGGTTGCTTTGGCGGTGTTCACCGCCTTCCCCATGTTCGGCAAGCTGCAGGGTGTTTTGCAGACCTGGCTGGTGCAAAGCCTGGTCCCCGACGCGATAGCCCGGCAAGTTCTGGGCTACCTCACTCAGTTCGCCGGAGAGGCGAGCCGCTTGGGGGCTGTCGGGCTCGGCGCCTTGCTCGTCACCGCATTTGCACTGGTCCTGACGATCGACAAGACGCTCAACAGTATCTGGCGGGTCAAGCAGCCGCGCCCGTTCTGGCAGCGGGTGTTGATCTATTGGGCCGTGATGACGCTGGGTCCATTGCTGCTGGGCGTTTCCCTGAGCGTCAGTTCGTATCTGATCTCGGCTTCCCGGGGCCTGGTAGCCGATATGCCGGGCACATTGCAGGTGCTGTTCAACTTGGTGGAGTTTTTCCTGCTGGCCCTGGGACTCGCGGCACTCTACCGCCATGTGCCGAACACACCGGTGCGGCGCGTGCACGCCTGGGCGGGAGGTCTGTTCGCGGCCATTGGCCTGGAGATTGCAAAGCGGCTGCTGGCCTGGTACCTGGGCACGATGCCGACCTACTCGCTGATCTACGGCGCGTTCGCCACGGTGCCGATCCTGCTGGTCTGGATCTACATCGCCTGGGTCATCGTGCTGTGGGGCGCTGTGATCGCAGCCTACCTGCCCAGCCTGGTGGCCGGCACGCGCAGGCGCGGCGGAGGTCATGGCTGGCAGTTCCAGTTGGCGCTGGAGGTGTTGCGCGAGCTCGACCGGGCGCGCGCTTTACCGCAGCGTGGGATCAGCGCGGCGCAATTGGCGCAGCAGCTCGAGGTGGAAACTCTGCAGCTTGAACCGGTGCTCGAGACGCTGGTCACGCTTGACTGGATCGGGCGCGTCAATGAGGTCGCGGACGAGCAGGACACGCGCTACATTCTGCTGGCCGACAACCAGTCGACGGCGCTCGAGCCGCTGATGCGGCATTTGCTCCTGCCGCAATCAGAGGCGACCGCCAAGCTCTGGAAGAGCGGGCGGCTGTCTTCGATCTACCTGAAGGATGTGATTTAGTTAGCCGGCTGAAAACGGCGCGCGCAAAAATCCACGAAAGCGCGCGCGCCCGCCCCGCGTCGGCGGCGCAGTCAGTCGGAACCCCGGGAGCCGCTCGAGAAAGCGGCCGACGGCAATCCGGCCCTCCAGCCGCGCCAGGCTCAGGCCGGCGCACTGATGGATGCCAAAGCCGAATGCGAGGTGCCGGTTGTCCTGCCGCGTCAGATCCAGCGAATCGGGGTCGGCAAACTGGGCTGGGTCGCGGTTGGCGGCGCCGATGCACAGCGTGACGAGAGCGCCTTGTTCGAGCGCGACGCCACCGACCTCGCATGCCCGTGTCGCGCGCCGGTTGCCAAGCTGGTTGGAGGACTCGAAGCGCAGAAATTCATCGACGGCGGTATTCAACGCCTCCTGCGCTTGCTCGGGTTCCTTGCGCGAAATTCGTTGCAACAGCCCGGCCCGTTCGGCGGGCCACGCCTGCAGGGCCACCAGTGCATTCCCGATCAGGTTGGTCGTGGTTTCGTGCCCCGCGTTCAGCAGGAATACGCAGTTCTGCACCAGCTCCTGTTCGCTGAGCTGCTCGCCGTGCGCTTCGCCCCGGATCAGCCGGCTGAGCACATCGTGGTCCGGGTCGCCCGGGTTCTTCCGCCGATTGGCGACCAGTGTCTTGAGGTAAGCCGTAAAGTCTCCCACGCTTTGATTGCCGAGATCTTCCTGCTCGCGCGTCAACCGGGGCTCCAGCGCACCCAGGATCGCCAACGACCAGCCGCGCAGCGGCGCCCGATCGGCATGCGGCACGCCCAGCAGGTTGCCGATGATCTCCACCGGAATGGCCGAGGCGAAGTCTTCGATCAGGTCCCCGCCGCCCTGAACCGCGATCCGATCCAGCAAGCGGTCGACCAGCTTGACGAGATCCGGCTCCATATCGGCAATGGCACGCCGCGTCAGTGCACCCATGATCAGCGTGCGCACGCGGGTGTGCCGCGGCGGGTCGTTGAACACGAGGCTGGTCGTATGGTGTTCCAGCAGGGGCGAGCCGGCGCCGTATTTCGGCGTGAACTCCACTTTCTTGTCGGAGCTGAAGTTCTGCGCGTCGCGGTACACCGTCACCAGATCGGCATGGCGGGTCAGGAAGTACGAGCCATCGGGCATCCGCTTGACCGGATCGTTGTCACGCAACTGCGCGTAGACGGGGTACGGATTGGCATAGAAATCGGGCGGCAGGGCGCGCAGGTCCAGGCCGGCAGCAATCTCGCGCGCGCGCGCTCGCACCATCTCGGGCGTGATTGCGACGGCGCCGTTCATTGCCGTAGTAAATCCCGGATCGCAAACAGTGTTTCGTCAGGCGTTTCGGTCATCAGGTGATGGCCCACCGGCAGGTTCAGCACTTTCACCTGCTTGGCGTGGCCCTCGGCGCTCGTGATCAGCAGCTGCGCCCCCTTGGCCGGCGTCATCTGGTCTTGTGCGCCCAGCACGAACAGCACCGGGCAGGTGATTGTCGCGATCGCCGCTTCGCCGTTGGCATAGCTGTCGCAGGCCTTGAAGCCCCGGTGCATCACGTTCACCTTGGGGTTGCTCGACAACACGCGGCGGCCCAGCGCCATGCTGCTGCCAAAAATCCAGGTGCCGGGGCCTAGCGACGAAGGAGGCGCGGCCAACGTGCTACGCGAAAACACGTTGATCATCTCCAAGGCGCTGGCCGGATTGCTGAGTGAGGTGTCCAGCAGCGCCGCGGATACCTTCAGCGGATACGATGTCCCCACCAGCGCCAGATGCGTGATGCGCTCTTTCAGTTGCGACGCCGCTTCGAGTGCGATGAGGGAGCCCCAGCTATGCCCGACCAGCGCCGCGCGTGCCACTCCGGCGGCATCCAGCAGCGCCGCGATAAAGCGGGCGGCTTCCTCGACACTGGACGGCGCCTCGCCTTCGCTCCTGCAATGGCCCGGCAGGTCCACCGCCAGTACGTTCCAGCCGTGATTGGCTAGGTAACGGGACTGCAGGGCCCAGACGCTGTGGTCATTGACGACGCCGTGAATGAAGACGGCCGTCGGCTTGGCGGCGTCGAAGGGCTTGCCGCCGGTGTAGCAGTAGGTACGGTGACCGTTGACTTGCAAGTACATGGTTTCTAGGCCTTTTCCGCGGACTTCAGCGCGCGCTTGAGGTCGTCGATCAAATCGTCAGGATCTTCCAGTCCGATCGACAGGCGGATCGTCCCTTGCGAAATGCCACCGGCCGCCAGCGCTTCGTCGGTCATCCGGAAGTGGGTGGTGCTGGCCGGATGGATCACCAGCGATCGGCAATCGCCCACGTTGGCCAGGTGGCTGAACACCTTGAGCGTCTCGATGAACTTCTTGCCCTGCTCGCGGTTGCCCTTGATGTCGAAGCTGAAAACCGAGCCGGCCCCCTTGGGCAGCAGCCTGCGCGCGAGGGCGTGGCTGGCATGCGACTCCAGCATGGGATGGCCCACACGGTTCACGAACGGATGCGCCGCCAGAAACTGCACCACCTTCTCGGTATTGGTCATGTGGCGGGCCATCCGCAATGGCAGGGTCTCCACCCCCTGCAGAATCAGCCAGGCGGTGTGCGGGCTCATGCAGGCGCCGAAGTCGCGCAGGCCCTCACGGCGGGCGCGCAGCAGGAAGGCCCCGATGGTCGACTCTTCGCTGAACACCATGTTGTGGAAGCCTTCATACGGCTCACTGAGCTCCGGAAATTTGCCGGAACGATCCCAGTCGAAACTGCCGCTGTCCACCACGATGCCGCCGATCACCGTGCCGTGGCCCGACAGGAACTTGGTGGCCGAGTGATAGACCAGGTCCGCCCCGAACTCCAGCGGCCTCATGAGGTAAGGGGAGGTAAGTGTGGAGTCGACGAGCAGGGGCACGCCCGCTTCGTGCGCAATGGCTGCCACCTGCGGGATGTCCAGAACTTCGAGCCCTGGGTTCCCCACAGTCTCGCCGAACAGCAATTTCGTTTCGGGCCGGATCGCGGCCCGCCAGCCATCCAGGTCGCCTGGCTTGACAAAGGTGGTCTCGATGCCGAAGCGGCGCAAGGTGTAGTGCAACAGGTTCTGCGAGCCGCCATACAGGGCCGTGCTGGCCACGATGTGCGAGCCGGCGCCCATCAGGGTCGCGATGCTCAGGTGCAGGGCGGCCTGGCCGCTCGCCGTCGTGATGGCGCCTATGCCCCCTTCAAGCGCGGCGATCCGCTGTTCCAGCACCGCGTTAGTCGGGTTGCTGATGCGCGAATACACGTGGCCGGCCCGTTCCAGGTTGAACAGTGCGGCGGCATGGTCGCTGGACTCGAACACGAATGAGGTCGTCAGGTGGATCGGAACCGCACGGGCGCCCGTGACCGGGTCGGGGGCGGCGCCCGCGTGCAGGGCCAGGGTGTCGAAGCCAGGATCGGAGTAACCGGGCATTGCTATGCCTCCTCTATGGAACTGCCCTGGATTGTGGGCTATATTGGGTGGAGCGGCGACGACCGCTGTCACAGAGGAGATTCCCATGAAAGTCAGCGATATCCTGCGCGTCAAGGGCACTACGCTCTATACCGTCACGCCAGACGAGCCGCTCGGCCGCGCTGTGGAGATCATGGCCGAAAAGGACATCGGTTCGCTGGTGGTCATGGAGCATGGCGACCTGGTGGGCATGCTGACCTTCCGCGAGGTGATCCTGTGCATGGTCAAGAACGGCGGCGTGGTCGGCGATACCCTGGTGCGCAGCGCGATGGATGACCACCCGCTGACCTGCACCTCCGAAACCGAACTCGACGAAGTGCGTCGCATGATGCTGGAGCGCCATGCCCGTTACATGCCGGTGATCGAGAAGCGCATGTTGATGGGAGTGATCAGCTTCTACGACGTCGCCAAGGCCGTGGTGGACAGCCAGAATTTCGAGAACCGCATGCTCAAGGCCTATATCCGCGACTGGCCCGGCGGCGAGGAACAGCAGCCCTCCGGCCCTCAGCTCTGACGCGTCCGGCTACCCGGGCGCGGCGTGAATGCCATGTCCTAAGGCTGTCATTGCGGCGCGGCGGGACGCTTTATCCGGCTCTGGGATAATTGACGCCCATGAGCGGCAACACTTTCGGAACTCTTTTTGCGGTCACCAACTTCGGTGAGTCGCACGGGCCCGCCATCGGCTGCGTGATCGACGGTTGCCCGCCCGGAATGAGCCTGGCCGAACACGATATTCAGCATGACCTCGACCGGCGCCGGCCGGGCACCAGCCGCCATGTCACGCAGCGGCAGGAAGCGGACAAGGTTGAAATCCTGTCTGGCGTTCATGAAGGGCTCACCACCGGCACGCCGATCTGCCTGTTGATCAGGAACACCGACCAGCGCAGCAAGGACTATTCGGAGATCGCCCAGACGTTCCGGCCAGGGCACGCCGATTACACGTACCTGCAGAAATATGGCTTGCGCGACCCGCGCGGCGGCGGCCGGGCTTCGGCTCGCATGACGGCCCCGATGGTGGCCGCGGGCGCGGTGGCCAAGAAGTGGCTGGCCGAAAAGTACGGCACGGCTTTTCGCGGGTGCATGCAGCAGATGGGCGATGTGCCGATCCCGTTCGAGAGCTGGGATCATGTTTCGCAGAATCCGTTTTTCGCGCCAGTCGCTGATGTGTCGCACCTCGAGCGCTACATGGACGACCTGCGAAAGGCCGGCGACTCTTGCGGCGCCCGGGTCCGCGTCATCGCATCCCACGTACCGGTGGGTCTCGGCGAGCCGCTGTTCGACAAGCTCGATGCGGATATTGCCTACGCGATGATGGGTATCAATGCCGTAAAGGGCGTGGAGATCGGCGCTGGTTTCGGCAGTGTCACGCAACGGGGCACCACTCATGGCGATTCGGCGACACCTCGAGGTTTTCGCACCAACAATGCGGGCGGCGTGCTGGGTGGCATCAGCAGCGGGCAAGACCTGGAAGTATCGATTGCGATCAAGCCGACGAGTTCGATCGTGAGCCCGCGCGAGACGATCAACTTGAAGGGCGAAGCGGCCGAGATCATCACCAAGGGGCGCCACGATCCTTGTGTCGGAATCCGTGCGACGCCTATCGCCGAGGCCATGCTGGCGCTGGTGGTGATGGAGCATGCATTGCGCCAGCGCGCGCAGAATGCCGACGTCCATCCGCCCATCGCGCCGATCGCCTCATCCATCCGGTAAATAGGCGTATGGCCGAGCAGCGCGCTTGCTGCCGCCAGAGCCACTACGATCACGCCAATGAACGCCCTCAAGATCGATTTCGTCTCCGACGTGTCTTGTCCCTGGTGTGCGATTGGGCTGGCCTCGTTGGAAAGAGCGCTGGACCGCCTCGACGGAGAAGTCACGGCTGAAGTACGCTTCGAACCGTTCGAGCTCAATCCCGGCATGCCGGCCGGGGGCCAGGACATCACCGAGCATCTGACGCAGAAATACGGCACCACGGCGCGGCAGCAGGAGGAGGCGCGCGATGCGATCCGGGAACGCGGCGCGTCATTGGGCTTCGAATTTCGCAAGGAGGGACGCGGGCGTGTCTACAACACATTCAACGCGCATCGCCTGCTGCATTGGGCGGGACTCGCCGGCGCCGATCGGCAGCGCGCGCTGAAGAAAGCCCTGCTCAAGGCTTACTTCACCGATGGCCGCAGTCCCGAAGCCGTCGATGTGCTGGTTGACGCTGCAGCGCAGGCCGGCCTCGATGCCCAGCGAGCGCGCGAGATCCTCGCCGGCGGCGAGTACGCCGATGAGGTACGAGAGCGTGAGCAGTTCTTCCTTGACCACGGCATTCATGCCGTGCCGGCGGTGATTGTCAACGACCGGCACCTGATCCAGGGAGGTCAGCCACCGGAAGTGTTCGAAGACGCGCTGCGTCGAATTTCAGCGAGCGAGAGCAGCGGCTGAGTTGATGCGACGGCGCGGTGTCCTACAGCGCCGCGAGCGGCACAACCGACACAATCAGCAACAGAACGCTACGGCAGTTAGCCTTTTGCCGCCTGCGCCAGCGTCACGCAATAGTCCATCAGCGCATCTGTATCCATGGCTTTGTCGAACACACCATCTCCGCCGAGGGCCTCGCATTGCCAGGCGTTGGCGTCGGTCCGGAGGCGGGCATGAAGCCGTCAAGCGTCGACGAATTGGCTGAAGCCCGGCGGGCCCTGGCTGAAGCATCGGCGTTGCTCGAAGCAGAGCGTGCTGCCCGAATCCGCGCTGAACGGGCCAGCGCGATGAAAGACGAGTTCGTGTCGCGCGTCTCGCATCAGTTGCGCAATCCGCTGGGCGTGATCCTGGGATGGGCGCACCTGTTGCGCCGGCGGGGCAGTCAGAACGAGTTCGAAAAAGGTCTGGACGCGATCGAGCAGAGCGCGCAATCGCAGGTCCGGCTGATCGACGAACTGCTGGATATCTGCCGGATGACCTCGGGCCAGATCCGCCTGAACCTCAAGCAGGTGGAACCGCGCAGCTTCATCGACGCCGCGGTGGAGGCCATCGCGCCCGCAGCGCAGGCCAGGGAAATCCGCATTCGCAAGGTGCTTGATCTCGCAGTCGGCCCGGTGCGAGGGGACCCGCAGCGATTGCAGCAGGTGATGACCAACCTGTTGCTGAATGCGGTGCAGTTCACTCCCGAAAAGGGTTCAGTGGAGGTGGCGTTGCGGGGGGCGCACGGGCAGGCCGAAATCAGCGTGGCGGATAGTGGGGTCGGCATTCAGCCGGCCGAGCTCCCTCATCTATTCGATTGGGTTCGTGAAGCACAGGCAGCGCCCGCTCGACGGACCGGCGGCCTGCAACTGGGCCTGGCGATCACCAGGCACCTGGTCGAATTGCACGGTGGGCAGGTGCGTGCCGAGAGCGCCGGTGAAGGGCGAGGCGCGACCTTCGTGGTGCGCCTGCCGCTCGCGGCTGAGCCGCGCCTCTTTTTAGCGCCCGACGAGCAGGGGCACGGAGGCGGCGAGCAGCGCAACGCCTGAGGCAGTCAGCAGGCCCAGCACCAGCTTGCGAAAACCGGTGTCGCTGATACGCGAGTAGAGCCGGGCGCCGAGCAGGGAAGGAATCAGCATCGCCGGGGCCACTACCGCGAAGAGAGGAATCATCTCCCGAGTCGCGATGCCAGTGGCCACGTAGGTGCCGAACGTGACGGCCAGCATCGCCAGGTTGAAGTTCTGGATGACCGCGCGCTGCACATTCTTTTCAAAGCCGCGCAACGTGCACCAGAGCGTAGGTATGACGCCCGAGGCGCCGCCGAGCGCGCCCATGAAGCCGCCAGCCGCCCCGGCTGCGGCGTCGGCAGCACGACCTCCGCGCGTGATCCGGGGCAGCCGGTCGGCAAAGAACATCAGCGGGCAGACCACTACCAGGAAGAGCCCGAGCAGCGCCTTGAACATCGGCACGTCCAGCCGTGGCAGAAGATAGACCCCGAGCGGCAGTCCGGTGAGCCCGCCAAGTAGAAAAGGCAGGAGACGCGCCACATTGAAGCCACGGCGCACCGTCACGGCCGCGATGATCTGGCCGGTCAACGCGCCGAACACGGCAAGGACGGCCGCCAGTTGTGGCTCGATGGTCCAGACCCACAGCGACATCGCAACGAGGCTGTAGCCAAAGCCGGAAAGGCCCTGGACAAACCCGGCCACAGCGGCGCCGGCAATGACCGTGAGAGTCAGTGAGTCCAAAAAAGTATGTCATCCCGGGCCTGACCCGGGATCCACCTTGGTGCGCCAACATGGTTGCCCCCGGATCAGGTCCGGGGCAGGCTCCCCGAGTCCAGATGACAGTTCTGTCTTCCTATTCATACGCCGACATCGGCACGCAGCTGCAAAACAGGTTGCGATCTCCGTACACATTGTCGATGCGGCCGACCGGCGGCCAGTACTTGGCGTGGCGGCGGTCTCCGAGCACCGCTGCCGCCGTTTCGCGTGAGTAAGGGTGCTGCCACTCGCCGGTGAGCAGCGCCGCGGCAGTGTGCGGCGCATGTTTCAGCGGGTTGTCGTCCTGGGGCCATTCGCCGCGCTCGACGCGGCGGACCTCCTCGCGAATGGCGATCATCGCGGCGATGAACCGGTCCAGTTCATCGAGCGGCTCGCTTTCGGTGGGCTCCACCATCAGCGTGCCCGGCACCGGAAAGCTCAGCGTCGGCGCATGGAAGCCGTAGTCGACCAGACGCTTGGCCACATCCTCAGCTGTCACGCCGCTGGCTTCCTTCATCGGCCGCAGGTCCAGGATGCATTCGTGCGCGACGCGGCCGTTGGCGCTGGCGTAGAGGGTAGGGTAGTGGTCTTTGAGGCGGGCACTGACGTAGTTCGCGCTGAGGATCGCCACTTCGGTGGCCTGCGTCAAACCTTCAGCGCCCATCATCCGGCAGTACATCCAGCTGATAGGGAGCACTGCGGCATTGCCCAGGGGCGCCGCCGAAACGGCGCCCACCGGGTGCCCGGTCACTCCGCCGGCGGCATGTCCCGGCAGAAACGGCACCAGGTCCGCCACCACGCAGACCGGGCCCACGCCCGGGCCGCCGCCCCCGTGCGGAATGCAAAACGTCTTGTGCAGGTTGAGGTGGCTCACGTCACCGCCGAACTCGCCCGGCGCGGCGACCCCCACCAGCGCATTCATGTTGGCGCCGTCGACATAGACGCGGCCGCCATGGCGATGGACGAGTGCGCACAGTTCCTTGACCTGCATTTCGAAGACGCCATGGGTGCTCGGGTACGTGATCATCACGGCGGCCAGTTTGGCGCTGTGCTGCTTGCACTTGGCCTCGAGGTCGGCCAGGTCCACGTTGCCATGCGCGTCGCATGCTGTCACCACCACTTGCATGCCCGCCATCTGGGCGCTCGCGGGGTTGGTGCCGTGCGCCGAGGAGGGGATCAGGCAGATGTTGCGGTGGCCCTGCCCCTTGCTTTGATGAAACGCCTTGATCGCCAGCAGACCGGCGTATTCGCCCTGCGAGCCGGCATTGGGCTGCAAGCTGATGCCCGCGTAACCGGTGGCCTGGCACAACCATGCGCGCAGTTGCTCATCGAGCTCGGCGTAGCCTTGCTGCTGGTCGCGCGGCGCGAAGGGATGGATCTGCGCGAATTCGGGCCAGGTGATCGGAATCATCTCGCTGCTGGCGTTGAGCTTCATGGTGCAACTGCCCAGCGGGATCATGCTGCGGTCGAGCGCGAGGTCCTTGTCCGCCAGTGTCCGGATGTAGCGCAGCATGGACGTTTCCGAATGATGCGTGTTGAAGACCGGGTGGCTCAGGAAGTCGCTGGTGCGGCGCAGCTGCGCCGGTATCAACGGCTCGATTCCCTTTTCGAAGCCGGAGAACTCGGGCAGAGGCTGTCCGGGCTTGGCGAACAGCGACCACAGCAACTGGATGTCGTCACGCGTGGTAATTTCATCGAGCGAGATGCACAGGTATTCCTGCCAGTGGACGCGAAGATTGGCGCGTTTGGAACGCGCGCGGGCCGCGATGGCTTGCGTCTCCTCACCGGTGTGCAGGCTCAGCGTGTCGAAAGCGCCGCCGGGACGTGGCGCGTACCCGAGCTGGTCGAGGCCTTTTGCCAGCACCGCCGTATAGCTGGCGACTCGCTGCGCAATGCGCCTGAGCCCTTGCGGTCCGTGGTACACCGCATACATGCTGGCGATCACCGCCGGCAGGACCTGCGCGGTACAGATATTGGAAGTGGCCTTCTCGCGCCGGATGTGTTGTTCGCGCGTCTGCAGGGCCAGCCGGTACGCGGGGTTGCCGTGCGTGTCGATGCT
>JBKJHN010000221.1:0-20329 GCA_046599015.1 Ramlibacter sp. | reverse complement strand
ATGTTCGAGCGCCGTGATCAGGTCTTTGCGCGCAATCAGCCTCTCGGGCGTCTGCCTGGCCTTGTCGTCGCTTTTGTAGCTTCGATGGCCCACCAGTTCGCGCGCGAGGAGACCGGGGTAGGCTTCGAGCGCAACGCGGCGCTCGTCGCCTGCATGAAGGCCGGGAATGTGGACACCTGCCTCGATTAGCAATGGTAGCGCCGCGTGCAGCATGTACGCCACCGGAGGGTTCACCCATTTCATCGACGGGCTCGAACCGGCACGCCTGTCAAAGGAGCGGTGCGCGAACTTGCCACCCACCGGTCGCGCAGCGCAAAACGCTGCAAATGTGGTGCGGATGTCAGCGCGCGAGAGGCCCGAGTAATGGGCGATGCACTCACGCCAGGTCGTCGGCCAGCCAAGGTGCTCGACCAGTTCACGCGGCAGGCCGAACGGAAAGTCGAATCCACCCACCCAATCGCCGGGCTGCTGCAACCAGCGCCCGAAGTCCTGCAACGAGTCGATCTTCTGAAGTCTGGTCAGCAAGACACGTCCGCCCGCCTGCGCACCCAAGGCAATGACGATGGGCTTGCGGCGCGTGGGACTGCTTGAAAAGTCGCAGCCCAGAAGAGTCGGTGAACTCAGACGCGGCCGCAGATTGCGGCGGTGGCCATGAGGTCTTCGAGCAATGCGAGCGAAACCTTGCCGGAAACACCGTATGGATCGAGTTCGGGCTTTTCAGAGTACTTGAGCAGGATCGAGTGATTGAGCTTGGACAGGTTGACCTGTCCCATGGTCCAGCCGCCAAAACGGCGCTCGAAGATTTCTTCGAAGTGCAGCAAGGCAACGTCTTTGTGGCGCACGTCTTTCTGGATGTGGCCAAAGAGTTCGCTCACCTGCATCCGTCCGCCTTCGATGGCCTGCAGGAAGATGCCGCCGCCATAGCAAAGAATGCCGGTAATGCCCATTTCGGGGTTGTGCTGGCGGGCCTGATTCAGGATGGATTCGATGGCTTCCGGGCTCGTGTCAACGGCGCGGCTTGCGTAGAGAAGGCGTACGAGCATGATCAGTTCCTCCCTGGAATGAGCGCGAGGAATTCACGACGCAGGGCCGGGTCTTTCAGGAATACGCCACGCATCACCGAATTGATCATCTTGGCATCCATGTCTTTCACGCCGCGCCATGCCATGCAGTAGTGGCTGGCCTCCATGACGATGGCGAGGCCATCGGGCTGCGTTTTTTCCATGATGAGATCGGCCAGCTGAACCACCGCTTCTTCCTGGATCTGCGGACGACCCATGACCCATTCGGCCAGGCGCGCGTACTTGGACAGGCCGATCACGTTGGTGTGTTCATTGGGCAGCACCCCGATCCAGACCTTGCCGATGACCGGGCAGAAGTGGTGGCTGCACGCACTGCGCACCGTGATGGGGCCGACGATCATCAGCTCGTTGAGATGTTCGGCATTGGGAAATTCGGTAATCGCGGGCTGATTGACGTAGCGACCCTTGAACACTTCGCTGACATACATCTTGGCAACGCGCCTGGCGGTGTCGCTGGTGTTGTGGTCGCTGGTCGTGTCGATGACCATGCTGTCAAGAACCGCCTGCATCTTCACTTCGACCTCGTCGAGCAGCAACTCGAGTTCACCGGGTTGTATGAACTTCGCGATGTTGTCGTTGGCGTGGAAGCGTTTGCGCGCCGCCTGTATGCGCTCACGAATCTTCACGGAGACTGGAACGCCCTCATCGTCGGGGTTGATGTTGGAGCTGGGTTCGGCCTTCATGAGCATGGGAAATGGTAGCACCGGGAACAAGACCTTACAGCAGGCTCTCCAGGTCCTGCAAGGTATTGGCCTCCTGAATCGGCTTGTCACCCCGGATGCGCAGCATTCGCGGGAAACGCACCGCAATGCCGCTCTTGTGGCGCGGGCTGCGGTTGATACCCTCGAATCCCAACTCGAAGACCAGCGAAGGCTTCACGCTACGCACCGGCCCGAACTTCTCAAGCGTCGACTTGCGGATGATCGCATCCACCTTGCGAAACTCCTCGTCGGTGAGGCCCGAGTAGGCCTTGGCGAAGGCGACCAATTGCAGGTGTTCCGGTTGCGCTGTCTCGCCACTGGCGATGGCCCCCAGCACCGTGTCGGCCTCCTCCCTGGACTGGGGCTGCCGGTTCCAGACCGCGAAGGTGTAGTCGGTGTAGACCGATGCCCGTCGCCCATGCCCCGCCTGGGCGTAGACCAGCACGCAGTCAATGGTCATCGGGTCGATCTTCCACTTCCACCACAGGCCTTCGGCTTTGGTGCGCCCGGTGCCATAGGCCGCGTCCAGGCGTTTGATCATGAAACCTTCCACCCCGAACTCGCGCGAGCGTTCCCGCCGGCGCGCGAACTCCAGCCAGGAAGCGTGAGTTTCAATGGGCGAGAGTTTGAAACCGGTGCCTGCGAGAAGCGCTTCAAGGCGGGCGCGGCGCTCGCGCTGCGGCAGGCCGCGCACGTCCTGCCGGTCCTGCTCCAGCAAGTCGTACGCCATGAAAGTCACGGGAGCGTCGACAAGCACTTTCCGGTTCAGGGTCTTGCGCCCGATGCGCTGTTGCAGCAGCGAAAACGCCGCCGGCTTGCCGAGCCACGTGCCGGGCGGATCGACCGGCATGTCCTTCCAGACCATGATTTCGCCATCCAGCACGGTGCCATCCGGCAACGCGCCGGCCAGTGCCTGGAGCTCGGGGAAGCGCTCGGTCACCAGTTCCTCGCCGCGCGACCAGACCCAGACCTTGCCGGATCGCTTGACGATCTGGCCGCGGATGCCGTCGTACTTCCACTCCACCTGCCAGTCGCTCACCGGGCCGAGCCTGGAGGCGAACACCTCTACCGGGGCGTCGAGTTGATGCGCCAGAAAGAAGGGGTAAGGCTGGCCCTCGTCCATCACCTTCGAAGCGCCGCCTTCTTCGGCGGAAACCAGCATCTGGAAACGTTCGACCGATGGCAGGACCTTGCCATCGGTATAGCCCATCATCCGTTGCGCCACCCGCTTCGCATCGACTCCGCTGTACGCCGCGAGCGCCCTCTGCACCAGCAGCTTGCTGACGCCAACCCGGAAACCGCCGCCCACCAGCTTGGTCAGCAGGAAGCGGCCCTGATCGTCGAGTTCGCGCCAGTAGCCACGCATCCGGGCCGCGATCTCGCCTTCACCGACGCCTCGCAGCGGCAACAGGCGCTCTTCGATCCACACCGCCAGCCCCACATCTGAAGCTTCGCCTTCTCGCGGCAGGATATGGGCGATGGTCTCCGCGAGGTCGCCCACTGCCTGGTAGCACTCGTCGAAGAGCCAGGGCTCGATGCCCGCCACTTCACAAGCGAGCAAGGCCAGGCTCGCCATCGAAACGACTTGCCGGGGCTTGCCGCCGGCCAGGAAGTAAACGGCCCAGGCTGCGTCTCTGGCAGGCGCCTGCTCGAAGTAACGCCTCAGGGCGTCGACCTTGTCGTTGGTGGAAGTGGTCGCATCCAGTTCGGCAAAGAGGCTGGAGAAGCGCTTCATGTCGTGCCGGGCACCGCCTCGATGTCGGCTTCGACGGCGTCGCCTCCGTACTCGGTCTCGAAACCCTCGGCTTGCAGGCCCTGCCCGGAGAGGTACCGCACCATCACCGGCACACTGCCATGCGTGACGATCACCCGCCGGGCGCCGGTGGCCGCGATCGCACCCAGCAGGCCCGGCCAGTCGGCATGGTCGGACAGGACGAAGCCACGGTCATAACCGCCGCGCCGGCGCGCACCGCGCAGTTGCATCCAGCCGCTCGCGAACGCCGTTTGCGCGTCGCCGAACCGGCGCATCCAGGGGCTGGCTGCGGCGCTTGGCGGGCAGATTACGAGCGCCCGTTTCAAGTCGGCCTTGTCCCTGACATCGCCCACCATTCGTGTTGGCGGCAATTTGACGCCGGCAGCGCGGTACGCGCGATTGAGCGGCTCCACCGCTCCATGAACAATGATCGGCCCCACCGATGGATCGATGCCGCTCAGGATGCGCTGCGCCTTGCCGAAGCTGTAGCAGGTGAGCACGCTGGCCCGGTCTGCCAGGACGTTGCGGGCCCACCAGCCGTTGATATCGGCAAAGATTTCCGCGTCGGCACGCCAGCGGTAGATTGGCAGGCCAAACGTGGATTCGGTGATGAACACATCGCACGGCACCGGCTCGAAAGGCGCGCAGGTGGGGTCGGGCGCGACCTTGTAGTCGCCGCTGGCGACCCACACCTGGCCGCCGTGCTCCAGCCGCACCTGCGCGGAGCCCAGCACATGGCCCGCCGGGTGCAAGGAGAGCGTGACGCCGTGATGGACGATCCGCTGGCCGTAGGGCAAGGTCTGCAGATCGATGTCGCCGAGCCGGGCTCGCAGCACTCCCTGCGCCTGCTGCGCTGCCAGGTAATGACCGTGGCCGATGCGGGCGTGATCCGAATGCGCATGGGTGATGACGGCGCGCGCCACCGGCCGCCAGGGGTCGATGTAGAAGTCGCCGGGCGGGCAGTACAGGCCCAACGGCCGCTGGACGACCAGGTCGCTCATGCTACAGGTAGCTCTTGCCCTGAATGGCGATGGCAAGGCGCATCAAACCGAGCGCCACGGCTTCCATGCAGCGCTGGCGCAGCGGCCGGTTCTGGTACTCGAGCGGGCTTATTTCGCGGCCTTCGTGGGCCATGGCCGCCACCAGCAGTGCGCGCAACTGGCTCGCGAAAGCGGCGTCGTTCACCTCTACGTTGGCTTCGCGCGCCAGCAACAGGCTGAGCGGATCCAGATTGGAGGAGCCGACGGTAGCCCAGCGGCCATCGATGACGGCAACCTTCGCGTGCAAAAAGCTTGGCGAGTACTCGTGAATCTCGACGCCGGCCCGCAACAAGGCGCCGTAGATGGGACGGGCGGCGTAGTACTGCATGAAGCCTTCGTAACGCCCTTGCAGCAGCAGCTGGACTTTCACGCCCCGTTGCGCCGCCAATACCAGCGCCCTGCGCATCTTGCGGCCCGGTGCGAAATAGGCGTTGGCAATGATGACTTCAGAGCGTGCCTGCCCGATCGCGCGCCGATATGCCCGCTCAATGCGGCTGCGGTTGCTTACGTTGTCGCGCAGCACCAGCGCCGCCCGGGAACTGCGTCCCGCGGCAACCGCCAGCGGCGGCGCGGCGGCCGGCTGGGCCTCCAACGCCCGCAGCGACACCAGCGCTCCCGCCAGATGCGCGTGCCGGATATCCCGCATGGCTTGCATGCGCAGCCAGACCCGCGTCATCGCGGCGTGCGCCTCCGCCACCAGCGGTCCCGTAACCCGCACTGCCAGGTCGAAGCGCGGTGACACGAGCGCGTCATGACCAGGGTCGTGAAAATCATCCAGGATATTGATGCCCCCGCAGAACGCAATCTGCCCGTCGACCACGCACAGCTTGCGGTGCATGCGCCGCCAGCTTCCGGGCCACAGCAGTCCTAGCCGGCCCAGCGGCGCATACACCTGCCAATCGACACCCGCCTCGAGGAACCGCTCATGCCAGTGCGGCGGCAGCGGCTTCGTGCCAAACCCATCGACCGTGACCTTGACGGCGACCCCCCGTCGTGCCGCCTGCTCAAGCGCATAGGCGACCTCGGAGCCGCCTCCGGTGAAATCGAAGATGTAGGTTTCCAGCAGCACTTCCTCGCGTGCCATGTCGACTGCCTGGACCAACGCCGGGAACAGTTCGCGGCTTCCCTGCAGCAGTTGCAGGCCATGGCCACCGCGCGGTGTGGATACGGTATGCGCCATCTTGCGTGTTCCCTTAGCTCCTGTGCATGCAGGCCTAAATCTTGAACTCCGCGATCAACGGCAGGTGGTCGGACATGCGCCCCCAGATGCGTCCCTTTGGAATCTCCACGCCCAGTGGCTTGAGGCCGCGCGCATAGACATAATCCAGCTGGGTCAAGGGCAGCCGCGATGGGTAAGTCAGGAGCCGGGAAGCGATGAAATCCCGCAAGCCGATCCCGTTCATCACCGGTCGCAGCTTGCTGCCCCAGTCGTTGAAATCGCCGGCCACGACCAGCGCCTCGCGCCGGGGCACCTCACGCTCGACGTAGCGTCCCAGCTGCTCGAGCTGGCGGACCCGGCTTCCGGCGATCAGTCCCAGGTGCAGCACGATCACATGGACCGGGCGGCCCTTGGCCAGCACCTGCACATGCAGCAGCCCACGCTGCTCGAAACGATGGTCGGACATATCCTCGTGACCGCGGGAGATCACCGGCCAGCGCGACAGCAATGCATTGCCATGCTCGCCATGGCGCGTCGTGGCATTGGTCTGGTACACCGCCTCGTAGCCTTCCGGCGCCAGGAACTCGGCCTGCGGCAATTCCGGCCAGCGGGTGAAATACTGCTGCTCTCGCCGGTGAAGCTTGCGCACTTCCTGGAGGCAGACGATGTCGGCGTTCAGCTGCTCGACCGCATGGCCGATGTTGTGGATCTCGAGACGACGCGCCGGCCCCACCCCTTGCACGCCCTTGTGAATGTTGTAGGTGGCTACACGAAGGATTCCCGCTGGGCTCATTGCGCAAATTGTGGCAGCAACAGGATTGCCTCGGCATTGGATGGCGAGAAGCAGGCATCGGCCGCCTGCCGCCAAGCTAACCAGCGGTATCCCGTGTGTTCGCGCGGATTGAGCGCGACCGGCGTACCTTCGGGCACGCACAGCCCGAACACGTGCTCGGTGTTGCGCATGACGCCGGGGGCATACCGGTGTTGCCAGCGTGGATAGATGTCGTAGATGTTTTGGAGATGCCAGTCTTTAAGGCCCGAATGCAGCACCGTGTCCGGTCCGGAGTCGATGCCGGTCTCCTCGAACACTTCGCGCACCGCGGTTTCGGCCAACGCCTCTTCAATGTTGTCCTTGCTGCCGGTTACCGACTGCCAGTAGTTTGGGGCGTCAGCGCGGTTGATCAGCAACACGTCACGCGCCGGCGTGTGGATCACCACCAGGACCGATTCGGGAATCTTGAAAGGAGAGTGCATAAATCACGGGCGCCGCAGCGCCCCCTGCTTCTTCCGCAAGCAACGCTCAGGCTGTCTGCGTATTACGCAGCCTGATGTGCAGTTCGCGCAGCTGCTTCTCGTCCACCGGCCCGGGCGCTTGCGTCAGCAGGTCCTGGGCGCGCTGAGTCTTGGGGAAGGCGATCACGTCGCGCAGGCTTTCGGCTCCTGTCATGAGCATCACGAAGCGGTCGAGGCCGATCGCAATTCCGCCATGGGGCGGCGCGCCATATTGCAATGCGTCCAGCAGGAAGCCGAACTTGAGCTTGGCTTCCTGCTCGTCGATCTTCAACGCGCGGAACACCTTGCTCTGGACATCCTCGCGGTGGATCCGAACCGATCCGCCGCCCAGCTCGATGCCGTTGAGAACCGCGTCATAGGCCTTTGCGATGCAGCGGCCCGGATCGGTTTCGAGCCAGTCCTCGTGCCCGTCCTTGGGTGAAGTGAACGGGTGGTGCACTGCATTCCAGCGCTGCGCATCGTCGTCGAATTCGAACATCGGGAAGTCGACGACCCAAAGCGGCCTCCAGTCGCCTTCGACCAGGCCCTGGGCCTTGCCCAATTCGCTGTGGCCCACCTTCACCCGCAGCGCGCCAATGGCGTCGTTGACCACCTTGGCCTTGTCGGCGCCGAAGAAGATGAGGTCGCCGTTGACGGCGCCCGTGCGCCTCAGGACTTCGGCGATCGCCCGGTCGTGGATATTCTTGACGATCGGCGATTGCAGGCCCTCGCGACCGGCCGCCGCGTCGTTGACCTTGATCCAGGCCAGCCCCTTGGCGCCGTAGATCTTGACGAACTCGCCATAGCCGTCGATTTCCCCACGGCTCATTTCACTGCCGCCCGGAACGCGCAAGGCGACCACGCGGCCATCTTCCGCGTTGGCAGGCCCTGAAAACACCTTGAACTCGACATCCTTCACCACGTCGGTCACGTCGGTGAATTCGAGCTTCACGCGCAAGTCCGGTTTGTCAGAGCCGTACAGCCGCAACGCGTCGGTATGGGTCATCACCGGAAATGGGGGGATCTCGGTGCCCATCACGTTCTTGAAGGTGCTGCGGATCATGCCCTCGAACATGGTGCGGATTTCCTCCTCGTCCAGGAACGAGGTCTCCACGTCGATCTGCGTGAACTCCGGTTGGCGGTCGGCGCGCAGGTCTTCGTCGCGGAAGCACTTGGTAATCTGGTAGTAGCGGTCGTAGCCGGCCACCATCAGCAGCTGCTTGAACAACTGGGGCGACTGGGGAAGCGCGAAAAACATGCCTTCGTGCACCCGGCTGGGCACCAGGTAGTCGCGCGCCCCTTCGGGCGTGCTCTTGGTCAGCATCGGCGTCTCGATGTCGATGAAGCCGTTGGCGTCGAGGAACTTGCGGATCTCCATCGTCACCTTGTAGCGCAGCATCAGATTGTTCTGCATGTACGGACGGCGCAGGTCCAGCACGCGGTGCACCAGGCGCGTGGTCTCGGACAGGCTCTCGTCGTCCAGCTGGAACGGCGGGGTGACCGAAGGATTGAGCACCGTCAGTTCATGGCACAGGACCTCGACCTTGCCGCTCTTGAGGCTCTCGTTGATGGTGCCGGCGGGACGCGCCCGCACCAGGCCCTTGACCTGAACGCAGTACTCGTTGCGCAGGCCCTCGGCCACTTTGAAGGTTTCCGCGCGGTCGGGGTCGCAGACCACCTGCACATAACCCTCGCGGTCGCGCAGGTCCACGAAGATCACGCCGCCATGGTCGCGGCGGCGGTTCACCCAGCCGCACAACGTCACCGTCTGGCCGAGGAAGGCCTCGGTCACGATGCCGCAATAACTGGTACGCATTCGTTGGGAAGACATAACGGACGATAACGCGCCACCTTGCGGTGTCGCGTCCTTTTAAGATTGGTAGACCCTTGGCGCCACGACACCCATCGAGATGACGTACTTGAGCGCCTCGTCGACGCTCATCTTCAGTTCGATGCAGTCGCTCTTGCGGAGCATGACGAAGTAGCCACCCGTCGGGTTCGGGGTGGTGGGAACGTAGACGCTCAGGTACTCGCCCACCAGATGGTTGGCGACGTCGCCGCCGGGCACACCGGTGACGAAACCGATGGTCCACACGTCAGGGCGGGGCCATTGCACCAGAACCGCTGTTCGGAAGGCGTTCCCGCTCTCCGAAAACAAGGTGTCCGATACCTGCTTGACGCTCGAATAGATGGAACGCACCACCGGGATGCGGCTGACCACCATGTCGCCCCAATGCACCAGCTTCTTGCCGACGAAGTTGCTCACGACCGCGCCGATGGTCAGCAGGATGGCCAGCGTCAACAGCACGCCGAAGCCGGGAATATGAACTCCGATGATCCGGTCCGGATGCCAGGACTCGGGCAGGATCAGCAGCGTGCGATCGAGGGTGCCGATGATCCACTGCAACACGGCGATGGTGATCGCCACCGGCACGATCACCAGAAGACCGGAGACAAACCACTTGCGCAATGCAGACATGGCGGTTCCTCAGGCCCCGGCCGCCGGCGCATCGGGCTTGGATGCGGGGGCGGCGCTTTCGGCCGGTTTGGCCGTATCGCCGGACTTGGCAACGTCGGCCGGCTTGGCGCCGTCCGCGGGCTTGCCGTCCTCCCCGGCTTTGGCGCCATCAGCCGGCGGCGCGGGCGGGTTGGAGCCGTTGCGAAAATCCGTGGCGTACCAGCCGGATCCCTTCAGCTGGAACCCCGCCGCCGTGACCTGCTTGGCGAAAGTCGTCGCTCCGCAGGCGGGACATTGCGTCAGGGGTGAGTCGCTGAGTTTTTGCAGCACGTCCTTGGCATGGCCACAGGGGCCGCATTTGTACGCGTAGATGGGCATGGGGCTATTGAGAGGTCGTGAAGGAAGCAAAGCCCCCGATTATAGGCAGGGGCGAGATTCCGGCGGCCGCGGCGCGGTTGGCGCGGCTAGACGGTCACTACATGGCCCTTCTTGGCGATCAGCTGAGGCGCCAGCGAGCCCATGACCATCAACACGGCCGCAGCCGCCAGGCCGACCAATTGCGGCGGAATCAGGGCCTCGGCGGCCAGGTTCTCGGCCGCCAGCCACACCAGCAAACCGCCAATGCTGGAAGCGAGCGCTCCCTGGGTGGTCGCGGCCCGCCAATACACGCCGGCGACCAGCGGTATGAACGCGCCGACCAGGGTCACCTTGTAAGCGTTCTGGACCATTTCGTACATCGTGCTGGTGGAGTTCAAGGCGAACAGCAATGCGGCGAAGGTGAACGCCACCAGGACCACGCGCAGCAGCAGCAGAAAAGTCCGGTCGGTCATGCCTGGCACGAATGGCCGGATCACGTTTTCGGTGATGGTCGCTGTCGGCGCCAACAGGGCGCCGCTGGCGGTCGACAGGATGGCCGACAACAAGGCGCCGAAGAACATGACCTGGGCCCACAGCGGCATCTTGCCCAGCACCAGGTCCGGCAGGATGCGCTGGATCTCGCGTCCATCCTCCGAGTCGAACAGCTTGGCCATCTCAGGATTGCTGACCACGGCGGCATAGGCGATGAAGATCGGAACGAAGGCGAACACGAAATAAACCGTGGCACCGATCAGGGTGCCGCGCACCGCGGTGCTTTCATCCTTGGCGCTGGTCATTCGCTGGAACACGTCCTGCTGCGGAATGGAGCCGAAAGCGAACGTGAAGAAAGCGCCGGCCATGGCCCACCAGGCCTTCGCATCGTCGGATGCCGGGAAGAAATTGAACTTGCCGTCGGCTGCCGCCTGTGCGATGACCTTGTCCATGCCACCGGCCTGACCGCCCACGAGAACGGCGACCAGCGTCAGCCCGATCAGGATCACGACGGTCTGCAACAAGTCCGTAAAGGCGACCGACCACATGCCTCCAAAAACCGTGTAGACGAGCACCACCCCGGCCCCTAGCACGATCGCCGTGTTCAGGTCCAGGGCGCCCCCGGACAAGACGTGGATCACCAGGCCCAGTGCCGTCATCTGCGCTGACGTCCAGCCCAGGTACGAGGCCGCGATCGCCAGCGAAGTCAACACTTCGACCCCTTTGCCATAGCGCTTCTTGTAGAAATCGCCGATGGTCATGAGGTTCATGCGATAGAACACGCGGGCGAAGAACAGGGCGGCCAGCACCAGACAGGCCGAGGCGCCGAACGGATCGCCGGCGATGCCGCCAAGGCCGTCCTTGGCAAAAGTCGCCGACACCGACAATACCGTTTCCGCGCCGAACCAGGTCGCGAACACCGTGGCCGTGTTCATGTAAAGCGGTAAGCTGCGGCCCGCCACCAGGTAGTCCTTGGCGTTGTGAACCCGGCGCGCCGCCAGCAACCCGATGGAGATGGTGACGGCAATGTAGGCTGCTACAAAGACGATCAAGCTGTTCATTCGTCATTCCTCATGGGACCGGAGATTTTAAGGCTACCAAAGCCTGACCCGCACCACCACCTGCATCACTATCAGGCCGAGGGCAAAGCCGATCCCGCCGTAGATCAGGCTTTGCAGCAAGCGGTTGGTCCGCTTCTGCTCGGCCAGCAACTCGAGCAGATGCAGCCGGTCGTCGGCCGGTTTCTGCTCCAGGTATTGGTGCAACAGGCGAGGCAGGTCCGGCAGCATCTTGGCAAAGCGGGGCGCCTGGTCGCGCAGCTCGGCGATCAGCTTCTGCGGGCCAACCTGCTCCAGCATCCACCGCTCCAGAAACGGCTTTGCAGTGTTCCACAAGTCGAGATCGGGATCGAGCTGGCGGCCCAGTCCTTCGATGTTGAGCAGGGTCTTTTGCAGCAGCACGAGCTGCGGCTGGATCTCCACCTGGAACCGGCGCGAGGTCTGGAACAGGCGCATCAACAGCAGCCCGAGGGAGATCTCCTTGAGCGGGCGGTCGAAGTACGGCTCACAGACAGTGCGCACGGCGGACTCGAGTTCGTCCACCCGCGTACCCGGCGGCACCCAGCCCGACTCGATGTGCAGCTGCGCCACCCGCTTGTAGTCGCGCCGGAAGAACGCCGTGAAATTCTGCGCCAGGTAATCCTTGTCGTACTCGGTCAGCGTGCCGATGATGCCGAAGTCCAGCGAGATATAGCGGCCGAAAGTGGCCGACTCGATGCTCACTTGGATGTTGCCCGGATGCATGTCGGCGTGAAAGAACCCATCGCGAAAGACCTGCGTGAAAAAGATGGTGACGCCGTCGCGCGCCAGTTGCGGGATGTCCACGCCGGCCTCGCGCAGCCGGTCCACCTGGCTGATCGGAACGCCGTTCATGCGTTCCATGACGATGACCTCAGGGTGGCAATAATCCCAGAGCATCTCGGGAATGAGCACCAGATTCAGTCCCGCCATGTTCCGGCGCAACTGCGCGGCGCTGGCCGCCTCCCGCACCAGGTCCAGCTCGTCGTGCAGGTACTTGTCGAATTCAGCCACCACCTCGCGCGGCTTCAGGCGCCTGCCGTCGGCGGACACGCGCTCCAGCCAACCCGCCATCATTCGCATCAGGCTCAGGTCTTTCTCGATGACGTGCAGCATCCCAGGTCGCAGCACCTTCACGGCCACGTCCCGCACGTTGCCGTGCCGGTCCTTGAGCGTGGCGAAATGCACTTGCGCGATCGAGGCGCTCGCCACCGGCTCGCGCTCGAAGCTGGCAAAGATGGTGTCGACGGGCTTGCGGAACGCCCGTTCCACAGTGGCGATGGCAATGCTCGGTGCAAACGGCGGAACGCGATCCTGCAGGCGTGCGAGTTCATCCGCGACATCCGCAGGCAGCAAGTCGCGGCGAGTCGACAACACCTGCCCGAACTTCACGAAGATCGGTCCGAGATGTTCCAGCGCCTCCCTCAGCCGCTGCCCGCGCGGTGCGCGCAGGTTGCGGCCGGTAGATACCACCCGGGCCAGCAAACTCAACCACGGCCGCTGAAAACTGTTGAGAACCAGCTCGTCGAGTCCGTAGCGCAGGGCCACCCAGACAATGAAAATGCCGCGCAGGTAGCGCGTCATGCCCCGCCCTGACCCGAGCCGGCTGCAGGCGGTTGAGTGGCCGCGGCCGGGTCAGGCGCCCGCTGGCCGGCGAACTGCCGCAAGCCCTGGACCATGGCCCGCGCGCCCTCGCCGATGGCATGCGCCGGCGCGTCGCCGATCACCCGCGACAAGTCCTCCTCGAGGTCCCAGCGCACGTTTTCAACCAGCCAGTTGATGTCGGCCGCGAACTGAACGTCGCCCGCGATACGCACCGGGGGCTTGTCGCCGCGCAGCGCGGCCTGTGCCAGTTGCCATGGCGATTCCTGGGTCAATGTGAGCGTCAAATCGGGAAGCGCCGCCGCGGGAGCGGTGTCCATCAGCCCGGCGGGCGTGATCACGACCCGCATCACGAAGTTGCGCCAGCGCGCTTCCGCCACCCGGTTTGCCTGCAGCGCGAGCCTGGACTGCGCTTGGGGCTCCTGCATCAGCACGTGATTGACCAGCAAGACCACTCGCCGCTGGATTTCCTCCACCATCCATGGAGGCGGCTGCAAGCCACCAGCCAGCTTCGAAAGAAGGTCGTCCACAAAAGGAAAGGGGGACTGTGTTGCCATAGTCCCCCGATTTTGACCTAAGGAAGCTCTGAACAAGTCATGCCGCGCGCGACGGTGCGTTTCCGGGATGAGATGGTAGGCGCGAGACCCAAGGCAAGCCTGGGCGGCTTGCCTGGTCTCGTAACACCCCAGATCGCCCGGAAAAGCGCCGTCCCTTCGGGCTCGGACAAAAACGGGCCCTTTGCCCACCAAGTTCCTGGCCCGTGCGTTAAGCACGGGCTGCGAAACGTTGGCGGGCAAATCATCCCGTTTTTGTCGCGAGCGCGCGTGGCAGCACTTGTTCAGAGCTTCCTACTGCGGCTACTGCAGTGCCTGCACTCCCGCCACCAGCCAGCCGCTGTTGCCGGCCTTCGGCTTGGTCATGTTCCAGACTTCACGGAACGGGCTCGGGCCCGCGGAAGGATCCTCGCGGATCATGCCGGAGAACTCCACGCTGGCCATGTAGTCGTCGCCCAGGTCCTCGATGCCCAGGAGTTGCGCGTCCAGCATCACCACCTCGGTCTTGTTCGGCTGCCCGCCGAGATGGCTCTCACGCTCGCCAAGCTGCGACTTGATCTCGCCCAGCATTTCATCCGTCATCATCGAGCGCAAGGTGGGGATGTCCGCGCGGTCCCAGGCATCCTGCAAGGTCGCAAAATTCCGCTTGGCGGCGGTGACGAAGCCTTCGGTTTCGAAGCCCGGCGGAATGCCCCAGGTCTGCGCACCCGTCAGCGCCGATCCGATCTGCACTCCGCTGCCCTGCCCGTGCTTGCCCGCTTCGAAGGCCATGCTGTTGCGCTCCCACGGGCGTGCGGACGCGTCGTTGCCGACCTTGTCGGGGCTGTATTGCGGCGGCGCAACAGCCTGCTCGGCTCCGGTCCCGGCCCCCTGGAATGCCAAAGGCCGGCCTGACTGCGCGGCCTGCGCGTTGCGCCGCGACCGCATGATCATCCCGATCACCACCATGACCACCATCACCCCCAACGCGATCAGCAGAAACTGCCCGAACGCTTGACCGAGACCCAGGGAGCTGGCGAGCCACGCCAAGCCGAGTCCGGCGGCCAGACCGCCGAGCATCGCGCCCCACGGGCGCTTGGGCGCGGCAGCAGCCGCTGCGGCGCCCGGTTGATTGGCCGGGGCCGCCTGGTTCTGTGCAGGCGTCGCCGGCTTGGCCGCCTCACGCTGAGTGACGTTACCCGACTGCTTGCCGACCGAACTACCGCCGCCCAGGCGGCGGGCCGCCTCGGAATCCATGCTGATGACGGACAGCATCGCCGCGAGAACCCATGCCCAGACTTTCATATTGCCTCCTTGAAAGGCGAGTGCGCCTCAACACTTGATTCCAACATGCAATGCCACTATGCCGCCTGTCAAATTGTGATAGTCCACGTGGCCAAACCCCCCTTTTTTCATCAGGGCTTTAAGCTCTTCCTGGCCGGGATGCATTCGGATCGACTCCGCGAGGTATTGATAACTGGAGGAATCGCCGGCCACCAGCTTGCCCAGCTGGGGCAGCACGCTGAATGAATACCAGTCATACGCTTTTTCCAGCGGCCTGGCCACGCGGGAGAACTCCAGCACCAGCAGCTTACCGCCGGGCTTGAGCACGCGGTTCATCTCGGCCAGTGCGGCGTCTTTGTGCGTCATGTTACGCAATCCGAAAGCCACGCTGACAAGATCGAAGCTGCCTTGCGCGAACGGCAGCTTCTCCGCGTCGCAAACCAGTGTGGGGAGGCAAACGCCCGCGTCGAGCAAACGGTCCCGCCCGGTACGCAGCATCGCCTCGTTGATATCGGTATGCACGACTTGGCCGGTGACACCGACTTTCCTGGCGAACGCCAGCGCGAGGTCACCCGTTCCACCGGCAATATCCAGCACACGCTGGCCCGGGCGAAGACCGGCCGCAAGCACCGTATAAGCCTTCCACGCGCGGTGCAACCCCATGGACATCAAATCGTTCATCAGGTCGTAACGCGGCGCCACGGAGTCGAATACGCCGCGCACGCGCCGCGCCTTTTCGCGTTCGTCCACGGTCTGGAAACCGAAATCGGTCTGGCTCATGAGAACAAGCCAGGGGAAACGCGGGCCTGACGGCCGGCGCATGTGAATCGGAGTGTCAATGGCCGCAAGCTTGGCCCGCCTTGCCCGGCATTGGCGCGTCGCGCGCGACGCCCGCCTCTTTCAGGCGCTGCTCATAGTCCGCCCACAACTGCTGCTGTTGTGAACCCAGGAAATAAAGGTAGTCCCAGGTGTAGATGCCTGTGTCATGTCCGTCGGAGAACCTCGGCTGCACACCATAGTTGCCCACCGGGTCGAGCCCCGTGAGTTCGACGTCCCGCTTGCCGGTCTGCAAAACTTCCTGGCCAGGACCGTGCCCCTGCACTTCGGCGGAAGGCGAATAGATGCGCATCAGCTCGAACGGGATACGAAACGCGGCGCCGTCCGAAAACGAAACCTCGAGCACCCGCGCCTTCCCGTGCGCCGTGAGCGAGCTGGGTGTCGGGGTGTCAGTGGTCAAACCGGCCATGGGGCAATTCTAGTGGCTCCGGCAAAGTCCAGGTGCGTTCACCCCACCGGAAGCCGAGCCTTCGGCCGCGCAGCGGCCGAGCTTTCAGACCAGCACGCGTTCGATGCCGCCGCTGTTGGCGGCGTGGACGTAGTCGGGCATCCAGTTCTCGCCCAGGATCCGGTTGGCCATCTCGACCACGATGTAGTCGGCCTCCAGGAGGCCATTTTGCAGGTCGGCGCCGTAGCGCGTCAGGCCCTGCAGGCAGCTCGGGCAACTGGTGAGGATCTTGATGTTGTCCTTGGCCCCGACGGCGCCGCTCGATCGAATCGCCGCCTCGTCCTTGCGCAGTTCTTCTTCCTTGCGAAAGCGCACCTGGGTCGAGATGTCCGGCCGCGTCACGCCGAAGGTGCCCGACTCGCCACAGCAGCGCTCCGACTTGCGCACGTTCTCGCCCACCAGGCCCTTGACGGTCTTCATCGGCTCCTGCAGTTTCATCGGGCTGTGACACGGATCGTGGAACAGATAGCCGGTTCCGGCCCCGGTTTGCGACTCGAGCTTGATGCCTTTTTCCAGCAGATACTCATGGATGTCGATGATGCGGCAGCCGGGAAAGATCTCCTCGAACTTGTAGCCCTGCAACTGGTCGTAGCAGGTGCCACAGCTGACCACCACGGTCTTGATGTCCAGGTAATTCAACGTGTTGGCCACCCGATGAAACAGCACGCGGTTGTCGGTGATGATCTTTTCGGCCTTGTCGAACTGCCCGGCGCCGCGCTGCGGATACCCGCAGCACAGGTAGCCGGGCGGCAGCACGGTCTGGACCCCCGCATGCCAGAGCATGGCCTGGGTCGCCAGCCCCACCTGCGAGAACAGGCGCTCCGAACCGCACCCGGGGAAATAGAACACCGCCTCGGTTTCCGAAGTCGTGGTTTTTGGGTCCCGGATGATGGGCACGTAGTCCTTGTCCTCGATGTCCAGGAGAGCGCGGGCGGTTTTCTTCGGCAGTCCGCCCGGAAGCTTCTTGTTGACGAAGTGAACCACCTGCTCCTTGAGCGGGGCGGCGTCGTGGGTCGAAGGCGGCAGGGTCACCTGTCTGCGCGCCAGGCCACGCAGCAGGCCGTTGGCAAACCGCTGCGCCCGAAACCCGACGTCGACCATGGCAGTACGCAGCAACTTGATGGTTTCGGGATTCGTCGCGTTGAGCATCAGCATCGCGGCCGCGTTGGCCGGACGGAAGGTCTTTTGCCCCATCTTGCGCAGCAAGTTGCGCATGTTCATCGAGACGTCGCCGAAATCGATCTTCACCGGACACGGCGACAAGCACTTGTGGCATATGGTGCAGTGGTCCGAGACGTCCTCGAACTCCTGCCAATGCTTGATCGACACGCCGCGACGGGTCTGCTCCTCGTACAGGAACGCTTCCACGAGGAGCGAGGTGGCAAGGATCTTGTTGCGCGGGCTGTACAGCAGGTTGGCGCGAGGCACGTGCGTCGCGCAGACCGGCTTGCATTTGCCGCAGCGCAGGCAATCCTTGATGCTGTCCGAAATGGCGCCGATGTCCGACTGCTGCATGATCAGCGATTCGTGCCCCATCAGGCCGAAGCTGGGCGTGTAGGCATTGGTCAGGTCGGCATAGACGGACATGGCCGAGTCCGCCTGCGCATGGCGCAGCAGCTTGCCCCGATTGAACCGTCCCTCGGGATCCACCTGCTGCTTGTAGTCCGCGAACGGCTTGAGCTCCTCGTCCGTCAGGAATTCCAGTTTGGTGATGCCGATGCCGTGCTCGCCCGAGATCACGCCGTCGAGGGACCGGGCCAGCAGCATGATGCGTTTGACGGCGGCGTGCGCCGACTGCAGCATCTCGTAGTCGTCGCTGTTCACCGGGATGTTGGTGTGCACGTTGCCGTCGCCGGCGTGCATGTGCAGCGCCACCCACACCCGGCCCTTGAGCACCCGCTTGTGGATGGCATCCACCTGCGCCAGGATGGCCGCGAATGGCTGGCCGGCGAAGATGTTCCGCAGCGGCGCGCGGATCTGCGTCTTCCAGCTCGCCCTGAGCGTGTGGTCCTGCAGTTGCGCGAACAGCGCGTCGACGCCGGTCAGCCAACTTTGCCAGAGAGACCGCACTTCGCGCACCAGTTCCAGGGCCTGGTTGACCCGGTCTTCGAGCAGTTCGGCCGATGGGATTTCGCTGGCGTCGTCCTGCTTGCCCAGCGGCAGGTTGCCACGGCTGAAGAAGGTCTCCAGTTCGCCGGCCAGCTTGATCTTGTTGGCCAGCGACAGCTCGATGTTGATCCGTTCGATGCCGTCGGTGTACTCCGCCATGCGCGGCAACGGGATCACCACGTCCTCGTTGATCTTGAAGGCATTGGTGTGCTTGCTGATAGCAGCGGTGCGCTTGCGGTCCAGCCAGAACTTCTTTCGCGCTTCGGGACTGATGGCAATGAATCCTTCGCCGCTGCGCGAATTGGCGATGCGCACGACCTCGGAGGTGACCCGGGCCACGTCGTCGGCGTTGTCGCCGGTGATGTCGCCAAACAGCGCCATCTTGGGCAACACGGCGCGCTTCGATTTGGTGGAGTAGCCAACGGCGCGCAAATAGCGGTCGTCCAGATGCTCCAGTCCGGCCAGCAGGACACCGGAGCGCTTTTGCTCCGCGAACATGAAATCCTTGATTTCCACGATGCTCGGCACCGCGTCCCGGGCGTTGCCAAAAAACTCAAGACAGACAGTACGGGTGTGCTGCGGCATGCGGTGCACGACCCAGCGGCTGCTGGTGATGAGCCCATCGCAGCCCTCCTTCTGAACGCCGGGCAGGCCGGACAGGAACTTGTCTGTCACGTCCTTGCCCAGGCCCTCCTTGCGGAAGGTGCTGCCTGCAATGGCGAGCCGCTCGGTTCGCACCGGCGTCTTGCCATCCGCCTTGAAGTACTTCAGCTCGAAAGTCGCGACCTGCGCATCGTGTATCTTGCCGAGGTTGTGGTCCAGGCGCGTGACCTCCAGCCACTCGGCCTGCGGCGTGACCATGCGCCAGGAAACCAGGTTGTCGAGCGCAGTGCCCCACAGGACGGCCTTCTTGCCGCCTGCGTTCATGGCGATGTTGCCGCCGATGCAGGACGCCTCGGCCGAAGTGGGGTCCACCGCGAACACGAAGCCCGCGCGCTCGGCGGCATCGGCCACCCGCTGCGTCACAACGCCTGCTTCAGTCCAGATGGTCGGGATCGGCTCGGAATGGCCGGGTAGCGGCACCAGCTCGACCTCGGTCATGGCTTCCAGCTTCTCGGTGTTGATCACCGCGCTTTTCCAGGTGAGTGGAACCGCGCCACCGGTGTAGCCCGTGCCGCCGCCACGCGGAATGATCGTCAAGCCAAGTTCGATACAGCCCTTCACGAGGCCGGCCATCTCCACTTCGGTGTCGGGGGTGAGCACGACGAATGGGTACTCGACGCGCCAATCGGTCGCGTCCGTCACATGGGAAACCCGCGAGAGCCCGTCGAATTTGACGTTGTCCTTCGCGGTGAACCGCCGCAATGCTCGCCCGGTCTGCCGGCGCAGATCGGCCATCTCCCGGAAGCTTCGGTCAAACGCCTCCACGGCTTGCCCGGCGGCCTGGAGCAGCTCCCGTACCAGCACGTCGCGCTCGGGGTCCACGTCGGGCGTGCGCCGCTTCTCCACCTCGGCCAGGCGGTGGTGCAGCGCCTCCACCAGCAGGCGGCGGCGCTTGGGATTGTCGAGCAGGTCGTCCTGCAGATAAGGATTGCGCTGGACCACCCAGATATCCCCCAGCACCTCATACAGCATCCGGGCCGAGCGGCCGGTACGGCGCTCCTCGCGCAACCGGTTCAGCACTTGCCAGGCTGGCGCGCCCAGCAACCGGATCACGATCTCGCGGTCGGAGAAGGAGGTGTAGTTGTAGGGAATCTCGCGCAGGCGCGGGGTGTCGATCCCGATCGAAGCGAGCAGTTCGGTAACCTGGGTGGGAGCGTTCATCGGATGGGACAGGGCAGCCAAACCGGAAGCAACCGTGGCTGAACGAAGATGTTACCGCAGTGCAGCATGCCCTGCGCTCCTTATGGAAACCCCGCTTGTGAGGGCCGCCGCCCCCCGGTTAAATCCGCTGTCACAAACTCCAGTCACACTGGCCGCCTAATCAGGAGATTTCATGAAACTGAAACTTTCAGCCGCAGCGCTTGCGCTGGCATTCGCCCTTCCGGCGCAGGCGCAGGCGCAGACCCAGATCCAGTGGTGGCACGCGATGAGCGGTCCCCTGGGCGAGTGGATCAACGACCTCG
>JBKJHN010000060.1:0-5284 GCA_046599015.1 Ramlibacter sp. | reverse complement strand
AAGCTCTGCGCCCACAGCCGCAATGAAACGGTGGGCTGCAACGCCTGCATCGACGTCTGTTCGGCCGAAGCGATCAGCAGCGAGAAGTCACGCCAGCAGATCAAGGTCAATCCGAACCTGTGTGTCGGCTGCGGCGCCTGCACCACCGTGTGCCCGACCGGCGCCTTGACCTATGCGTATCCGCGCGCAAGCGAGCAGGGCGTGAAGTTCAAGACACTGTTGTCGACCTACGCCAAGGCTGGGGGAAAGGCGCCAGTCTTGTTGCTGCATTCCCAGGAGCGTGGCCGGGCATTGATCGAAGAACTTGGGCGGGCCGCGCAACTGGGCGTAGCCCACGGGGTGCCAGCCAACGTGATCCCTGTGCCGGTGTGGCATGTGGCGAGCATCGGCCTGGATGTCTGGCTCAGCGCTATTGCGTTCGGTGCTTCCCAGGTGGCCGTTCTTTCCACCGGCGAGGAAGCGCCCCAATATCTGGACGCCTTGCGCGAGCATATGGACGTGGCGCAGGCCCTGCTCAACGGGCTGGGCTATGCGGGCAGGCACCTGACGCTGTTGCGCGCAAGCCGGCTGGGCGACCTTGACCAGGAGCTCGCGTTGCTGCTTCGGACGCAGACGCCGGCCAGCCCTGCGCCCGCACGTTTTGCGGTGACCCAGGAGAAGCGTGGCACGCTGGAACTGGCCTTGGACCATCTGCTGGAGAACGCGCCGGTGCGGCCGGAAGCCATCGCCTTGCCGGTGCCCGCGCCCTTCGGCACGATCGAGGTGAACAAGGACAAATGCACCTTGTGCCTGAGTTGCGTCAGCGCCTGTCCGGCCGGTGCGCTGCAAGATAACGCGCTGCTCCCGCAGTTGCGCTTCATCGAAAAGAACTGCGTGCAATGCGGACTGTGCGCCACCACTTGTCCGGAGGACGCGATCTTGCTCAAACCACGGCTGCTGCTCACGCCCGAGCGCAATGAGGCCAGGGTGCTCAACCAGACGCAACCGTACAGCTGTGTTCGGTGCAGCAAGCCTTTCGGCACGCTGAAGGCGGTGGAGGTCATGCTGGGCAAGCTCGCCGGCCATTCCATGTTCCAGGGGGCGGCGCTGGAGCGCCTGAAGATGTGCAGCGATTGCCGGGTGATCGACATCTATTCGGCCACCGACGAGGTGAAAATCACCGATCTATGAGCGTGGAGCGTCCCATGGCCTTCGAGGCCGGCATCTCGAACGAGCTTCCGACAGCGTTGGACGAAGAGACGGCGCGGGCCGAGGTGTACGGCTTGCTCGCGCAGCTGTACTACGCGCCTCCAACGCCCCAGGCTCTCGAAGCGCTGCGTGTGGCGGTGACCGAAGCACCGGCCGCTGGCGCGTTTCTGGAGGAGCCCTGGCGCGGCCTGGTTGCCGCCGCCCGGGCAATGCCCGAGGATGCGATCGCGGCCGAATATCAGGCGCTGTTTGGCGGGGTCGGCAAGCCCGAGGTGTACCTGTTCGGTTCGCATTACCTGAGCGGCTTTCTGAATGAAAAGCCGCTGGCCCGCCTGCGCACGGAACTCGCCGCGCTCGGGCTGACCCGGGACGAAGCCATGCCGGAAACCGAGGATCACATTGCCTACCTGTGCGAGGTGATGCGCTACCTGATTGCCGGCGACGATGCAGCGGTCGCCAATCTGGCGCGTCAGAGCCAATTTTTCGCCGCGCATGTGCAGCCGTGGGTCAGCAGCCTTTGCGACGCGATCGCAGCCCATCCCAAAGCCGGCTTTTACGCCGCCCTGGCCGGTTTCACGCGGGCGTTCTTCAGTGTCGAGGCCCAGGGCTTTGACATGCTTTGAAAAAATCGCGCGATTTGCGCCTTAGCGTATGAACTTGCCGCCTCGGCCGACGATCGTCAGGTCGGTGTACGTGGAACCCATATGGTTCTTGGGCCCATAGCTGATCACGAAGCCGCCCATGTTGAATTCACGCATCGATTCGAGGCCGCTGATCAACGCCTCGCGTGTGGGGTTGCGGCCTGCGCGGCGTAGCCCTTCGATGAAAACCTTGGCTGTGAGGTAGCCTTCGAAGCTGGAAAAATCGAGCTCCTTCTGGCCGCCCTCGGCCATGCGCTGCTGGTATTCGCGCACGATCGCACTGGAGGGCGTATACGGGAAAGGCACCACTTGGGAGATGACGACGCCGTTGCCGGATTCGCCCAATTCGTCCGCCAGAGCCTTGGAACCGACGAAGCTCACGTTGAAAAACTGGCCTCCGTAGCTCTTCTGGCGGGCTTGCTTGATGAAGGCCGCACAGGATTTGTAGGCGCTGATCTGGATGACCGCGTCGGGCGCGGCAGCCATGATCGTCTGCAGGGCTTTGGCAACGTCCGTGCTGTTGCGCTCCACGGTGCCGGTGGCCACGGTCTTGAGCTGGCGCCTGGCCAGCGCCCGGTCGACGCCTTCCAGTCCCGCCTTGCCATAGGAGTCGTTCTGGTAGAAAACGGCGATCTTCTTGATGCCCAGCGTCGTCAGGTGCTGCACGATCCGTTCGGTCTCGTCGAAGTAGCTGGCGCGCACGTGGAAGATGTTCCGGTTGAACGGGTCCCGCAGTGCCTGGGCGCCGGTGAACATACCCACCAGCGGCACCGCCGCCTCGGTGAGGATGGGCACCGCCGCCAGGCCGGTGGGGGTTCCGACTGAGCCGATCAGCGCAAACACCTTGTCGTCCTGGATCAGCGCCTTGACTGCGGCCTTGGCCTGCTCCGGCTCATAGCCGTCGTCGCGGGTGACCAGCTTGAGCTGCCGCCCATTGACGCCGCCCTGGGCGTTGACCGCAGCGAAAAGCACCTCGATGCCGGTTCGCATTCGCAGCCCGAGCTGGCCTGCGGCACCGCTGAACGCCGCGAACTGGCCTACCAAAACCTGCCGTTCAGTGACGCCGGTTTCGGCCTGGGCCGCTGTTGCGATCACGCAGCTCAACATGACCGACAACATACTGCTCAGCTTCATAGTGCGATGTAGGGTTGTTAAGGCTCATCAATAATGCGCCCAGACGAACCCATCCGCAAGCTGCCGGTCGGGCGTCGGCCAGGACTTTGCCATTTTCACAACGTGGCTGGAACGCGTGCACTCGTTCTAAATGAGCCTCTGGCGGCAGAAAGTAGTGACCCACTTGTTTGTATGGGTGTTTCCATGGTGGCAACATCGCTCGCGAGCTATTACATTGAATGGATAAAGGACGTTGAACCGTCCGTTTGGAGACATTTCATGCAACCGAAGAGCAAGCTATCTCGCAGGACCCTGTTCGCCGGGGCCGGTACTGCAGGGGCACTTTCTGCCGCCGCCGTCTTGTTGCCGGACGTACTCCAGCCCGCTGCGCCCGCGCCCTCAGCCAAACAGCCGCCGGTGGCGGGCGGCGGCTATCACCTGTCTGAACACGTCAAGCGGTATTACAAGACGACCCTCGTCTAGCTCGCAACCTTTCGGAGAGTCCCTCTATGTTGTTGACCAAGAAATCGGGCAGCTTTCACGCGGGTGGCCGCCCGGCGCTACTTCACAGCCTGCAGCGCGGCCTGTCCGGCGCCCCGCCGACCATGGACCGCCGCGCTTTCCTGCGCCGCTCGGGTCTGGGGGTGGGCGTAGGCATCGCCGCCTCTTCGCTCACGCTGGTCAAAAAGGCCGAAGCCGCGGAGGGCACGGCCCCGGCGGTCGGCCAGGGCCGCATCGAAGTCAAGCGGACGATATGCAGCCACTGCTCGGTCGGATGCGCCATCGATGCCGTGGTCGAGAACGGCGTCTGGGTGCGGCAGGAGCCGGTGTTCGATTCGCCGATCAACCTGGGCGCGCACTGTGCCAAGGGCGCCGCGATCCGCGAGCACGGTCATGGCGAATTCCGTTTGCGCTATCCGATGAAGCTGGTCAATGGCAAGTACGAGCGTATCAGCTGGGATACGGCGCTAAACGAAATCAGCGCCAGGATGCTCGAACTGCGCAAGGCCAGCGGACCCGATTCGATCTACTGGGTCGGTTCTTCCAAGCACAGCAATGAGCAGGCGTACCTGATGCGCAAGTTCGTCAGCCTGTGGGGCAGCAACAACTGCGATCACCAGGCCCGCATCTGCCACTCGACGACGGTGGCCGGAGTGGCCAACACATGGGGCTACGGCGCCATGACCAATTCGTACAACGACATGCAGAACAGCAAGTGCGCGTTGTACATTGGCTCCAACGCGGCCGAGGCGCATCCGGTCAGCATGCTGCACATGCTGCACGCCAAGGAAAACGGCACCAAGATGATCGTGGTCGACCCACGATTCACCCGTACCGCGGCCAAGGCCGACGAGTACGTGCGCATCCGTTCCGGCTCGGACATTCCGTTCCTTTTCGGGATGCTGTATCACATCTTCAAGAACGGCTGGGAAGACCAGAAGTACATCAATGACCGCGTGTTCGGGATGGACGAGGTCAAGAAGGATGTGATGGCCAAGTGGACGCCCGACAAGGTCGAGGAGGCCTGCGGCGTCAACGAAGCGCAGATGCTCAAGGTCACCGAAATGATGGCCAAGTCCCGGCCGTCGACCATCGTGTGGTGCATGGGCCAGACCCAGCACACTATCGGCAACGCCATGGTTCGGGCCAGCTGCATCCTGCAACTGGCGCTCGGCAACGTGGGTGTGTCGGGCGGCGGCGCCAACATCTTCCGCGGCCACGACAACGTGCAGGGCGCAACCGACGTCGGGCCGAATCCTGATTCGCTGCCCGGCTACTACGGGCTTGTCGAAGGTTCATGGCGGCACTTTGCCAAGGTGTGGGGTGTCGATTTCGACTGGATCAAGAGTCGTTATGCGAACGCCGCCATGATGAGCAAACCCGGCATCACAGTTTCGCGCTGGATTGACGGCGTTCTTGAAAAGAACGAGCTCATCGACCAGGATTCGAATCTGCGGGCGCTGGTGTTCTGGGGCCATGCGCCCAACTCGCAGACTCGCGGCCTCGAAATGAAACGGGCGATGGACAAGCTCGATCTGCTGGTCGTGATCGATCCCTATCCGTCGGCGACAGCGGCCATGGCGGCCATGCCCGGTAAGCCCGAGGACATCAACCCCAACCGCGCCGTGTACTTGCTACCGGCGGCGACCCAGTTCGAAACCAGCGGTTCGGTGACGGCTTCGAACCGGTCGATCCAGTGGCGCGAGAAGGTGATCGAGCCGCTTTGGGAAAGCCGCAGCGACCACATGATCATGCATCAGTTCGCGGAGAAGCTCGGTTTCGGCAAGGAGATGTCCAAGAATTTCAAGATGCAGAAGGTCAAGGGCATGGACGAGCCGGTG
>JBKJHN010000033.1:0-10655 GCA_046599015.1 Ramlibacter sp. | reverse complement strand
ACAAACAGCCCCAGGGCGTTGCCGCAGATCAGTTCGTTGAGGCGGTAAGCCACCTCGTCGGCGCCGGAGCAATGAATCCTGAGATCGCCCAGTGCAATCTGCGAAAAATCCAGGCCGGCCGTCGCCTTGAGTGAAATCCGCACGCCGCCCGCATATCTTTTCCAATCCGGCTTGTCCGTAAAAGGCAGATTTGTCGCATGTGTGAAGTAAGTGGCGACTGCTATTTCAAGCGGCCACATGGTGACGTCGTGGCTGATCCTGAACTGGCACTCGGTGGCTCCACCCCGCGACGGCAGGCCGCGCATGACGCTGCCGCGGTTGATCGTCACGCCGGACGCAAGGTTTGTGTCTCCGAGTTCCGGCCTCAGCTGCGCTATCAGCATGGAGGGTATCGGCGCCAGGAACTGAGGGTACAGAATCTCGGCCATGCGCTGGGTGAAGCGGGGGAACTCCGCCTCCAGCTTCAGCTGGACACGCGCCGTCAGAAAAGCAAAGCCTTCCAGCAGCCGCTCGACATACGGGTCACTGACTTCCAGGCCGTCGATGCGCAAGCGGCTGGCGATTTTTGGAAACTGGGCCGCGAACTCCGCTCCCATCTCCCGCAGGTGCAGCAGTTCCTGGTTGTAGTGACGTAGCAGGCGCGGGTCCATGGGGCAATTTCTGTGGGATCGGACCCTGAACCTATCGCCCCAGGTCTTTGATCTGGACCGCGCCGGTTTCGAGGTCGATATCCGTTTGCAGCAGCAGTTCGAGCGGCACCGGCTGCGCCCAGAGCTGGCCGCTGATACGAAAGCCGATTTGATTGTGGTGAGCGAGCTGGCGGCTGGATATCACCGCTTCCACCTTCAATGAATCGGCAAGGATGCGCGGTTCGTAGTTGATGATGCTGCGCCTGACGCTGGCTTCCAGGTCCTTCGGGTCGACCGAGGATGCGGTCATCCCCGAAAGGGCGGGCAAGCCAAAGTTCACCACCGAACGTTGGACTTCAGGGTATCGGTCAAAGGATCGCTCGCCGGAGAGAAACGTCGAATTGAGCAGCCAGCCGAGGTCCCGCAGGATCGCCTCTCGCATGCGCGAGCGACTGATCACGCGCATCTCGGGCGCCTCGGTCTTGTTGGCCGGATCGTCATCGGTCAAGCGGTCCAGCAGCGCCGGCTGCAATCGGTCCTGCGCCTTCAGCTGGGCCATGATCGATCAGGCCGCACTGGCTGGTGCTTCAAGCGGGCTCGTGTCGAAAGCCAAGACGCGAACATCCAGGAATCCACTGTCCCCCGCGTCCGTCGCGAGAAGCCTCTGTCCGGCCCCTGTAAAGAACCCGGGATGCGGCTCGAGCCATTCGGTCTGGCGTGCCAGCGCCAGTTCGGGGCGCGCCAGATCGGTGCCCGCATATCGGATCGGCAGCAACGCCACCGACTCACCGCCGTTGACAAAACTCAAATGCGCCGCTGCCCACACGCAATCGCGCAGATCGGCAGGCGGCTCTATCCGGACTTGCGCCAGATGGCACATGGGAACCCAGTAGTACTTGCCGTTGATCACCGCCTCCAGTATGGGGCCAAGCCGCATGTCGGCATCGGCTATCCACTGAAAGGGCTGATCGTCGATGGTTCCGGTCGAAGCTGGAGCGGCCTCGTAAGCCTGGTCGCGCATGGCCTTCGCCTGATCCGCCAACCCCTTGCTTTCCAGCGACAAGGCTTCGATCAGCATGGCGACCCAGACAGCGGGCTCGCCGAGCAGCAGCGGAGTGCGCTTGCCAAGGAACACCTCGTTGCGCAGCAACTCGCACCGGACCGCCTCGCGATAGGTCTCGACCATCGACAGGGTGCTTGCATCGAGCTCCCCGGCGACGGTCAGCTGATTGAGCGCGCGTTCCCACGCGCCCTGCACGCACAACAACTGGAACAGGAATACGCGCAACCTGGCGTCCGCCGGCTTCAGGCGGATCTGGTCCTGCAACAGTTTCATGGCCAGCGGAAGCTTGCCTTCGCGCAGCGCCAGTTCGCACTCGGTTGATGCCGGCATATCAGGCTTCCCGCACTTCGGCGCTGAACATCGACCCGCCTTTTCGGCCACCCTTCTGATCCTGCTCATGATATTCGACGTCGATGCTTTCAAAAGCGATCGACAATTCTTCGCTCAGCTGCGGGCCATCGGGGGCGGCGATTTCGAAGTAGGTGATGCGGCCTTTCCTGATTGTCACGGACAGGTAGTCGATTTGCACGCCGCCCGCCTTCCGGACGGTCAACACGGCCTTCTTGATCAGTTCGTTGTTTCGCATCACCGACATCAGCGCTGTCGAAGCGGTATCGGTGAGCTTGCGCAAGCGAAGTTCGGAGAGTGCCGAACGCCCGGCCTTGCCTGCGCCGCCTATGGTCGAAGATGTAGTCATCCCCCAGGACCAGCCGGTGACCTCGATCTGCCCCGGGTAGACGCTATCGCTCGACTCGCCCTTGACGACGCCGCTCTTTTCGCCTTCGAGCAGAAGGAACATGTCGCCGATGGCCATGGATAACTCCGTAGGATGTCAATGTGCGACAAGTACGAGTGGCGTGCCCGCTCACGCCCGTGGAACGGGCGAGAGACAGACCGGCAACTGCTGCTTGCGGCTAGACCTTCACGTTCTTGGCGATGTCCCAGCCTGCTATCTTCTCTGCATCGGGACTGCCGTCTGCCTTTTGGGGCGAATAGGCGTACTTGAACCTCGCGAAATTCAGCGCGATGTTCTCGGTCAGACGGTCTTCGCCGCCACTTCCGCCGGTGCTGATCGACGAAATGACGATGTCTTCCAGATCCACCTTGAGGTATTCCACCGGCTTGTCACCCCCGGCCTTGCGCACCACCAACTGAGCCTTGTCGATGTGCTTGCCACTGCAACAATGCGTGATCAGGGCGTTCGAAGCCGAATCGACGTACTTGGTGAACGAGAGATCCTGGACGCTCACCTTGCCGGATCCGCCGCCACTGCCCATGTGCGTCGTCCCGGAGTTGGACATGCCCCAACTCCAGGCCAGAATATCGATCTCGGTTTTGTGTTTGCTGTCTTGCGCCTCGCCCTTGATGTCACCGATCTTGATGAACATGTCTACAGCCATAGCTTTCTCCTTCTTGAAATCTCAACAGAGAGATATGTAGGTCGTCGAATGCCGCATCCACCCCACAAGGGTGACTGTCGTGCAGCGGGAACAGGGAAAACGATACTTATGCTGCTTTGGCCGAAGGCAGCCTGGACACCAAGCTGAGCGAAACGGTCAATCCTTCAAGTTGGTAATGCGGGCGCAGCATGAACCTGGACGAATAATAGCCGGGGTTGCCCTCGACTTCGTCCACGTAAACCTCCGCCGCCGCGAGCGGCTTGCGTGCCTTCGTGCTTTCCGAAGAATGCGCCGGGTCGCCATCGACATACTTCAGGATCCAGTCCTGCAGGAAGCGCTGCATGTCGTCACGCTCCTTGAAGGAGCCGATCTTGTCGCGCACGATGCACTTCAGGTAATGGGCGAAGCGGCAGGTCGCAAACAGGTAAGGCAGCCTGGCAGCGAGATTCGCATTGGCTGTGGCGTCGGGGTCCTCGTATTCGGTGGGCTTTTGCAGCGACTGCGCGCCAATGAAGGCCGCGAAATCGCTGTTCTTGCGATGGATCAGAGGCATGAACCCGGCCTTTGCGAGCTCCGCTTCGCGGCGATCGCCGATCGCCACTTCGGTGGGACACTTCATGTCCACACCGCCATCATCCGTCGGGAAACTGTGTGCCGGCAGATTTTCGACGGCGCCGCCGGATTCCACGCCGCGGATGCGTGAACACCAGCCGAACTCCTTGAACGAGCGATTGATGTTGGCCGCCATCGCGTAGGCGGCGTTCGCCCAGGTGTATTTGGAATGTTCGGCGGAGCCGGTATTTTCCTCGAAGTCGAATTCCTCCACCGGGTTGGTTTTCGCCCCATACGGCAGTCTCGACAGAAAGCGCGGCATGGCCAGGCCGACGTATTTGGAGTCATCCGATTCGCGCAAAGAACGCCACGCCGCGTATTCAGGAGTCGAGAAGATCTTGGTCAGATCCCGGGGGTTCGCAAGCTCTTGCCAGGATTCCATTTGAAGCAGTGTGGGCGACGCGCCCGCGATGAAGGGCGCGAACGAAGCAGCCGAAACCTTTGCCAGTTCGCCCAGCAACTCGACGTCCGGGGCGCTTTGATCGAAGTGGTAGTCGCCCACCAGGCAACCGAATGGGTGTCCGCCGAACTGATCGTACTCTTCGCCGTAGATCTTCTTGAAGACCGGGCTCTGGTCCCAGTTGGTGCCCTTGTAGCGCCTGAGCGTCTTGCCAAGCTCCGCCTTCGAGACATTCATCACCTTGATCTTGAGCTGATCGTCGGTCTCGGTGTTGGTGACCAGGTAGTGCAAGCCGCGCCACGCGCCCTCGAGCTTCTGGAAATCCTCGTGGTGCATGATCTGATTGATCTGGTCGGACAACTTCTTGTCGATGGCCGCGATCATGTCTTCGATCGACTTGACGACGTCCTTGCCGATCAGCTGGGTCTGGGCCAGCGCTTGCTGGGCCAGCGTCTGCACGGCGCTCTCCACGGCGCTTTTTGCCTCGTCGGACTTGGGCTTGAATTCTTTCTGGAGCAACGACGCGAGGTCGTTGCCTTCGAGGCTGACGCCCGCTAGCGCGGTACTGGTCTGAACTTCTGCCATCTACTTCTCCTGGTTCGCTCGATTGATGGTGGCCGCCGCTCTCACTGGGAAGGCGTTTCCGGCGGTTTCGCCGAACTGGCCAGAGAACTCAGGAGGGCCGGGTCGGCAAGCACCTTGGCAACCAGATCTTCGGCGCCGGCTTTTCCGTCCATGTAGGTGACCAGATTCTGCAGCTGCTGGCGGGCATCGAGCAGTTTCTTGAGTGAATCCACCTTGCGCGCCACGGCGGCCGGCGAGAAGTCCTCCATGCTTTCGAAAGTCAGTTCCACATTCATGGAGCCCTCTCCGGTCAAAGCGTTGGGCACCTGGAACGCCAGGCGCGGCTTCATGGCCTTCATTCTGGAATCGAAGTTATCGACATCGACCTCCAGAAATTTGCGCTCCGCCACACCCGGCAGAGCATCTTTTGGCTTGCCCGAAAGGTCCGCCATGACTCCCATGACGAATGGAAGTTGAATCTTCTTCTCCGCCCCGTAAAGTTCGACGTCGTATTCGATCTGCACGCGCGGTGCCCGGTTTCTTGCGATGAATTTCTGCGAGCTTCCCATCGAAATCTCCCTGCGAAAGTTGGCGAGGCGCCAGTCTGATATAGGCGGAAATCAGGCCCCATTCTGAATGTTTACGGTATCGGGGTCTACCCCCAGTACACGCGCCGCCTCGTTCAGTGCGTCCGGGGCGAGTTCCTTGACAAGCTGCAGGAAATTCTGATTGACCAGGCGGCGCGCCCTTCGCAACAGCAGTTGCGCCGGGTTCGAAGGTTCCACGCGCTCCAGATACTCGCAAACGCGGTCGATCGCGCGCAATACGTCATCGCGGGACATGACTTCGCCCAACGCGCCGGCCCGATTGGCCATGCCAGCGCCTTCGCCCGACGGCTGGCCGGCTTCCTGGCTGGCCTCCTGGGGAGCCGGCATCAAACCGTGCACCAGCTTGATCATGTCGATCAGAGGCTTCAGGTCGGGCGCATTCGTCGCATCGAACTTCTGTTTGAGCGTGGCGTCCAACGCCTTGGCCTGTTGCAACACCGAGTGCCACTGGCCGGCCAGATCGGGGGCCTCCTTGAGCGCGGAGATGACCATCTGCGCAAGCTGCTCCTTGCTATACACGACCTCATCGGGCTTGGCTGCGATCTGGCTGAATGCAATGGCGACTGCGCGAAACCTGACCGGACCCGCCGCTCGCAGCGTGAACAACACACACTGCCTCAAGTCACCGCAAAGTCCCTCCTGATGGGACAGCAGCGCCACCGCATTGCTACGCGCATATTGATCGCCGTCCTCCGGATCGGGAAGCGGATGCAACCCGTCCCACAAGTTGGCCATCAGTCCATCGACCAGTTTGAGACCGAGTGCAAGGCCGGCGAACCCGTTCAAGTTGACATTAGCGCGCGTCCAGTAGATCGCAACACGCAGGTCGCGTGTACGCGCCATGAGAGACTCCGCTCGTTCACGCACGAACGGCCAGTTGGGAGGCTCACCCGGCGAAAACTGGGAGGCTGGCTTGCCTTCGGCGCCGCGAACAAGCTCTAAAAATTCATTCTCGAACTCGAGGTCGGGACCGCAAGGCGAGCCGGCCTCGGGAAGCGGATCGAGCCATCCGTTCAGGGCGGACACGTCAACGGCGCCCGAGTTCTCAACCAACCCGTTCTCCCAGACGATTCACCGTGTGCGCCAAGATTTGCATGGAGCGAATAATGCCGCAGAAGTTGACCAGGCACAATACTTTGAGTAGCTTACGGACTGCCTCGTGGACGCTGGGAAGTCGGGGCCAGCAATGGCGCTTCCAGGGAGGACTTCAATGGCACGCTACGACTGGCCTGAGCTGGCTCGACAGGGTTAAACGGGTGTCAAGACCCTTCAAAAGCGCTACTATCCCCACTCGTCGAGACGGAAGGAATCGTATGAAAGTCACTGTCTTTTCAATTGCGCTGCTCACGTTGGTGCAAGCAAGTTCCTACGCCCAGGGCGAAGTCCTTCTGAAGGACAAGGACGTCAGCGAGGCGGCACTCATCGACGCTCTGACGCCCGAACGCCAATTCAGAACCCGCTCGATTCGCATCACCCCGGACAATGACGGGCCCGGTACGGCCGTCAAACGTGCGGCAGCCGCATCGATGCTGGTTACCTTCGAGACCAATTCGGCCGAACTCAAGCCGCAGTCGAAGAAGTTGCTGGACACCCTGGGCCGTGCAATGCAGTCCGACAAGCTGCTGAATTTCAAGTTCGCGATCGAAGGCCATGCGGACCCGCGCGGCGCCGAACAGACCAATCTGGAGCTTTCCCAACGGCGGGCGGAAAAAGTGGTGTCCTATCTGGCGGAAGCTCACCGGATCGACCCGAGCAGACTCAAAGCCGTCGGCAAGGGGCAGTCGGAACCCATGAACCTCTCTCAACCGGACGCGCCCGAGAACCGCCGAGTAACGGTGAAGACGGTCCTGGAGTGAGGCCAGGACATCAGCGCCGGGGGCGCGCTCTACTCGATCTCGACGATCGAGAACCTGGCGGCGCCATAGGCGCTTGAACAGTTTGGCTTGCCGGTGCAAGTCGTTGCGCCGGCAAGTACGGCGTCCCCGCCCGCGCTCGCGCGCAGCAGGCTCGCGAGCGTCTCTTTCGAAAACTCGCCATAGGCGCCCGCGTTCGTGAGCCCTGCTTTGCTGAAATCGCGCGGTGCGTCGGAGACCATCGCCACGAATTGATTGGTGCCGGGCGGACCGCCTGCCGTCATGGCCCAACCCGAGCGCGGCAGGTTGAGCGGTTGCCCGGCGGAGATCCGGTTGTTGGCGTCCAGCGAATTCGGGAACAGCAGGTTGAGGTGGTCATTGTCGGTGCCCACCATGAAAACATACAGATAGCCGGCTTTGTCGGACTGGATCCGGAATTTCAGCTTGTCCTTGCCGATTCTCACCTTCGTCTTGTCGGTGGTCACGTTCACCCGGTGACCCGGCTCCCGATTGCCAAGCAGCTGCGCCAGGGCGTCCGCCATGGTTGGAGCCAGGGTCGCCGCGCTCTCGCTGGTCCTCACGGCCGTCTCCACGGTGGCGGGCGCCGCGGCGACTGGCTTGTCGATCCCTGAACTGAGTGCGGCAGTGGCTGAAGCGGCTGCGGCAGGGGCCGCGTTCGTTACTGGCGCCGCGATAAGCGGCGGCTGCTCCGGAACGGACCCCCTCAGGAGGAAATAACCGCCCGCTGCGCTGGCGACGACAGCGATGGCCGCCAGTCCAGCCCACAGGGCGCGGGGGCGCGCGGGAGCCGATGGGTCGTTCCCGGCCGGCGGCCGCACCGTCTCATGTTCGACGGCGTCGGCGCTGAGATCGAGCAGCTTTCTGAGTTCCGCGATGCTTTGCGGACGGTGCTCGGGCCGGATGGCGAGGGCCTTGTCGATGCCCCTGAGGAAGCTCTCGCTGTAGGAGCCCGCGGCAGCGTCTACCAGAGGAACGGTCGAATCCTTGATGATCCGGCTGACCGAGGGGGCCGGCGGCCTGCCGGCTATTGCGTAGTGAATGACCGCCGCCAGTGCATAGATGTCCGTCCACGCGCCTTGGCGCATGTCGGGCATCTCGGCATATTGCTCGACGGGTGCGAACCCCGGCTTGAGAATGACCGTGAGCGTCTTCTGGTCTTCGACCACGCGGCGGGCGGCGCCGAAATCCAGCAGCACCGGTCGGCCGCCCCTGAGCAGAAGAATGTTGTCGGGCGCGATGTCGCGATGGAAGCAGTTCTCGCGGTGCAGCAATTCCAGCGCTCCCATGACCGGCACCAGGAGTGCTTTGAGCCACTCCTCGGAAGGTGGGGTGTGCATTTCACTCAAAGCCTGCTTGAGCGTGGGGCCCTGGTAAAACGGCATGACCATATAGGCGGTGCCATTGGCGTTCCAGAAGCGGTACACCTTGACCAGCGAAGGGCTGTCGAATTGCGCCAGGAGCCGCGCTTCGTTGATGAAACTCGAAAGTCCGGCCACGAAAGTGGCCGCGTGCCGCTCGGCTTTGGGTTTCACGGTCAGGCCCTGCGTCCGGCTCGCCAACGATGTCGGCAGGTATTCCTTCAACGCAACGTCGCGCCCCAGCGAATGATCATGCGCCAAGTACACGATGCTGAAACCACCGGTGCCGATCAGGCCCTTGACCTCGAACTCGGCGATCCTGGTGCCGATCGGCAAGGCGTTGTCGGCGTCGCCTACCTCGCCGAGGTCGCCGCGCTCAGTGGGTCCGGATACTGGAGCTTTGCGGATCGGCGGCCGGATGACGGTGCGATCATCATCGTCGGAAGGAGACATAAGGTGCGGCCCAAGAAGCACACGGCTTCGATTATCCATTGAACCGTCGGCAGCCAGGGCCCCAGGATCACGGCGAACCCCTTTGCCACCGTGATCGCGGCCCGGAGCTTCAGCGCGAGCCGCTACCGCTGCTCGAACAGATAGTCGCCGCCGGCCTGGTGCCCAGCGGAGGTGACGGAGCCGTACTTCGGTGTTTGCGGAAACTCCTTCTTGACGGCAGCCTGCACCTCCTCGAAAACAGTGCTTCCCGGTTGCCAGTTCTGCACCGAGTTGACGGCTTTCATCAGGTTCCACGCGAAGATGGAGTGCCCTTCCTTGCCCTCGTCGGACACCGGCTCATCCCCGCCGGACGACAACACCACGACCGAACGCTTGGTCAGGACGTCATCCGCGGTGAAGCCGCGGCCCACCGAGGCCATACCCTCGCGGGCAAACGCACCCGAGTAGCAGCTGTCACTGACCAGAGCCAATTGCCTGGAACGCACCCCGGACAGCAGCTTGGCGATGTCATTGTTGGAGATCCAGCGGGTCGGATCGTCGGCCGGCGCATCGGCGGGCAGCCAGTACCCTTCCCCGCCCTTGTCCATCGAATACCCATGACCCGCGTAGTAGATGACCACACTGTCCGCGGGGTCGACCTGAACAACAAGTTCGTTCAATGTGCGAATGATGTCGGCCTTGCTGGGGTTGCGCACCACCTTGACCTCATAACCCAGCTTCTGGGCAAACACCCTGGACACGGCGTCCACGTCAGGAACCGCGTTTTCCAGTTTAGGAATCTTCTTGTCCGAATAATCATTGATGCCGAAAAAGACGCCGATCTTGCGCTGGATTTGCGGCAAGGGCGCTGCCCTGGAGACGCTCTGAGGGCGAACTTCCTTGACAGCTTTTGCCTGAAGTTCGCTGATCTGCTCCGGCGAGTTGCGGCACAGCCCTGTGGCGCCCTCCTCGGCGTTCGAGCACAGTCGCACATCGGCCAGGCTTGGGTCGATTTCGAGCTTGTAGATCGCGTTGGCGAAGAGCTTGCGTTTGAAATCCTTTCTGGCATCGAGCAGGCGCGAAAGCTCATCCTGGCTCATGGCGCCGATGTTGACGCGACCGAATGAGCCGCGGGCGCTCGAGCCTGCCAGGTCGAAGACACCGCCGTAACCGCGCTCGCTGATCGCCGCGACCGTCGAGCGGGCAGCATTGACGATGGTGGAAACGCTGCCCTGCAATGCTTGCTGGGGGAGTGAGGCGGGATTGTTCGGCGGTGTCAGGGCCAAGGCCGTGGCGTTGCCCGGCGCTTGCGTGAAAATGTAGTTGCTCGCGGACAGCCCGCCGCCAGCGATGGAATAAAGGCCGGGGGATGAGTCTGGCGTTGCGGGAGTCGTCCAGGACAGCCCCCCACTCGTTTGAGTCTGGATCGTGTCCTGCCCCTTGAATCCCGTGACGGTCCCGGTGAGGCCAGTGATCGGCACACTGAGCTCACGCACGGCCGGGTCGGCGTTGTAGGTGAGCGTGGCGGGCGCGATCGTCCCCACATTGCCGGTGGCGCTGGTGGACCCAATGGTGTAGTTGGGAGCGTCGACCCCTGAGATCTGGAACGCACCGGTCGCCGTCACCAGCTTGCGCGTTCCCGCATTGGCCGTGTCGTATGCGCCCTGCACAGGGCCGCTGACGGAAACAGAATCGTTGGCCACCAGACCGTTCAG
>JBKJHN010000244.1:0-12018 GCA_046599015.1 Ramlibacter sp. | reverse complement strand
GCGGTCTGTGGGGCGGCCAGGAGGGGTGACTGCCCAGCTGGCGGTTATACTGCAGATTACTTATACCGCAGTATAACTGGGTTATACTGCGACTTGATTCGAGTGCAGGATAACCATGGCCGAGCAACCCCGCCTCTTCACCGACCTTTCGCCTGCGGCGCAGACGAACTTCGCCGAGCTCTTCGAGCAGGCCCGGGCGGCGGCCTTCGACAGCTCGGTACGCGACCTTTCGGGTTCCTTCAACAAGAAGACCGTGAAGGGGCGCGCCTATTGGTATTGGCAGGTACGCGATCTCCAGGGTGTGAATCGCCAGCTCTACCTGGGCCCAGACGATGAGCGCCTCGCCAGGCTGATCCAACTGCACGGGCAGGCCAAGCGCAACGCGGCCAAGGGCGTGGCGCCTCTGGTGGGCGCCTGCACGTCACTGGGCTGCATGACCGTCATTCCCCAACACTTCGCGGTCATCGCGCGGATGGCCGAGCACGGGTTCTTTGCCGCAGGGGGCGTGCTGATCGGCACCCACGCATTCATCGCGATGTCGAACATGCTCGGTGTGCGGTGGGCCAGCGCTTGGCGTACCAGCGATGTCGACGTCGCGCATGCGGGAAAGAACGTTTCGCTCGCCCTCGCGGAAAACGCAAAGGCCGACATGCACGATGCCATCACCTCCCTCGAGATGGGTTTGCTGCCGCAACACTCGCTGGTTGACGGGCCAGGCGCCACCTACATCACGGCTAAAAAGGACATCCGCGTCGACCTGCTCACCGCGGCCGGCCGCAAGGGCAGCGTTTATCGTTATGAGCCTCTCAACGCCGCCCTGCAGCCACTGAAGTTCATGGAGTTCTCGCTGGAGCACACAACGCAGACGGCACTGATCTCCGGTGAGCAGGTGGCGGTGGTGAACATCCCGTCCCCCATGCGCTACGCCATGCACAAGCTGGTGATCATGGGCGAGCGGGAAGAGGCCTTCCGCGCGAAGATCGGCAAGGATGCCGGGCAGGTGGCCGCCCTGTCGGAGTATGGACTGCTGCGCTCCCCGGCAGCCCTGAAAGCGGCTGCGCGCGACCTCCTCGGCCGCGGACCCGGGTGGCGAAAGCGTGCGGCGGAAGGTCTGCGCCACGTGGCTGCGCACCATCCCGAAACAGCCGCGCGGCTTGGCGAAGTCTTGAAGGGGGCCGCGCCGCGCAAAGCAGCAATGCGCGCTTGACACGCCTCGAGGAGAGGCTGCACGGATGGGGGCGCCTTTCTTTGCGAATGATCCGGATGTGAGTACGATGCGGCTTAGCTTCGCGACGGCGGATGTGGGTAAGATCGAGGAGGGGGTGGGGAGGTTGGGGAAGGCGGTTTAGTTCCAATATAGATATCGCTGGACCCGCTCAGCGCCGCCGTTTGAGTGGCGCAATCATAAGAACGAAGTGGGGATTGAGTGAACACTGAGACCCACCGCCAGCTGGCTGGCGATATCTGGAGCATCTGCAATCTCCTGCGCGGCCCGTACAAGCGCAACGAGTACCGCAAGGTCATTCTGCCACTCACGGTTCTGCGGCGTTTCGATTGCTTGCTCGCCCCTACCAAGGCGCAGGCTCTTGCCACCTTCAACGCGTTCAAGGGCAAGTCCGAAAACATCATCCGCAGCAAGATGGAAGCTGCCACGGGCTACGCGTTTAGGGCCATCATGGAGCGATTCGCTTTCACCCAGCAGATCGCCAAGATGGCCGAGAAGAACCTGTTGTTCAAGGTCATCCAGACGAGCAAGCTCGGTGTGGCCCCATGAGCTTCCCGACACCTGGGAGCAAATTCGCGGGCGCTTCGTCATGGCCGTCAATCCGCCGGCCTGCCGAGCGCGCGAGCTGGACGGGGCGGACGAAGTATCGTTTGTTCCTATGGAGGCCGTCGGCGAATACGGTGGACTGGATCTTGAGCGCACGAAGCCACTCGACGAAATCGGGGTGGGCTATACGGCGTTTGAGGACGGTGACGTTGTGGTCGCCAAGATCACGCCTTGTTTCGAGAACGGCAAGGGGGCAATCGCTCGCGGAGCCAGATCCTTCCTTATGCGGATAAGGACCTCGAAATGCTTTACAGCTACGGGCGATTCCTGTTGCCGCATTTGCCGCAGGACTGCGACGACACGGTGGTCAACATCGGCAATGAGGTGGAGCTGCAGTACTACCGGCTGCAGCGCGTATCCAGCGGGTCAATTTACTTGGCGAGCCCAAGGCTATCTATGGTCCGACCGATGTGGGGACGGGCAAGGCCACGGAAGTGATGGCGCCGCTTTCGGAAATCATTCAGGCGCTCAACGACCGCTTCGGCACGACCTGCACCGAGGAAGATCGGCTGTTCTTTGATCAAATCAAGACCCGCGCAGCAAGCAACACCCAGGTGATCCAAACGGCGATGGCAAACCCGCTGGACAAGTTCCAACTCGGTGTTCGCAAGTTGGTCGAGGACTTGATGATTCAGCGCATGGCCGAGAACGACAAGATCGTAACGCGGTACATGGATGACGGCGAGTTTCAACGCACGGCGTTTCCGATCTTGGCGCGCGAAATCTTTTGAGACGGTACACAGCGCAAACGGGGCAGCAAGCACCGTCGCACCATCACCTCCCTCTCTTCCCGCGTCGGCGTTCACACGGCCCTGGCGCTGAAGCCTGCTTGCGCCCACGCGCCAGCGGTTGCGCGGGTCAGCTTGAAGCCAGGGGAGACGCTCGCCTGCCCAAGCACTTCGCCGGACGCGTCGGTCGCCCGCAGCATGGCGGTCGGAGCCTCGTCGTCCGGCGTGATGTCCAGCGTGACGCTCACGCGCGCGCCCTCATGCGAGATTTCGATTTGCTGGTGCAGGGCCGCCTGCAATTGCTGCTCGTGCCGGCGCACGTACTCGGCCGCCGTCTTCACCAGCGTGTTGAACGCCGAGGTGTCCAGCGGCTTTGGGTTTTTCTTGTCTCGACCCATGGTCCAGGGGCCGACGAGCGCTGGTTCCACCTGACCGTCGGGCGTCATGGCCACCGCCCAGCCGTCGTCGTCCTCGTTCTTGATGACTCGAGCCGTCCAGCCGTTGTCTTGCCACAGGCGTGCTTCGTGAATGGCCGCTCGTTCGCCGCTATCGAATTCGTTCATGCAGGATTGTTGCATCAGCATCGGGCGTGAGTGCGAATTCACCCGAGTGCAGCGACAGCTTGTCCTCCGTATTGCTCTCCGCCGCGTTGCGCGGTCTTGAAGTTTTACACGGCTTCCAGCAATTCCACGATGTCCGGATGCTTAGCCACCATGCGAATCAGCAACGCGGCCTGGGCGTTGGGCTTTGCCCGACCTTGCTCCCAGTTTTCCAGGGTGCGCGGATTGGTCCGCAAATAACGGGCAAACACCGGCCGCGACAGATGGAGGCGCTCGCGGGCGATGACGACTTCGCGCGCGGAAATGGAGGGCGCTGGCTTGCTTTCCACCTTGAAAGTGCGCAAGGTCAACTTTCCTTCGCGCTGCCCTTTCAACGCGCCGAAACCCTCGGTGAGTTCACCAAAGATGTCCCGCTTTTTTTTCATCCCGTCTTTCCTTTCGCTTTCTGCCGCATCTCGACTTCCTGCTTCAGCAACTCCTTCAGCGCCTTGCGCTGTTGCGATGACAAGTCGTCGGCTTGATCCTTGTCGTACACAGTGAAAAGCCAGAATTGATCGCCGCCCGTCCACAAGTAGTAGATCACCCGCAAACCGCCGCGTTTGCCCTTGCCCCTATGCGGGTCTGGCCGGCGTAGTTTGCGCAAACCGCCCGTACCTTCGATCACATCTCCGGCCTCTGGATTGGCCATCAGGGCCAGCTGGAGCTCGCGATACGCTTCATCGCGTCCAGGTACTCCGCGCGGAGCCGCTCGAAGGGCGGCAATTCAACGAAAGTGGCTTTCATGAAGTGTACGTTAGTTGCGTATGTTATCACTTCTGGGCCGCGACGCCATGCCGAGGCGCGCGATCAGACCGCCTACTTGAACAAGGCCAGGCAGCGCCATGCGCGGCGTGCGCAGCTTTCATCACCGTGGGAAGTAGCAGGCCGAGCTTCGGCGTCTGGCCGTGCGGGGCGCCCGGCGGTACATCGAACGCAAGGCTCGAGTAGGGGAGCAGTGCGTGAAGGAGGCGGAGATGGGGAGCGCGGCGGATGACTGATCAGGCCGCCTTCTTGCCGTTCCCTAAGGGCACAGAGTGCGGCGCCGTCTCGCCGGTGGTAATCTCAAACGCGTGAGTACCATTGCCAGTCGCTTCCGCCAGGCCGGCCTGCACCGTCCGCGGCTCCTCGCTGCTGCCATCGCGGGCACCGCCGCATTCTTCTTCCTTCCCGAAGCATGGACTTTCACGGCGCGCGTGCTGGTTGCCTGGAATCTTGGCGTATGGCCCTACCTGGCGGCACTCGTCTGGCTGATGTTTCGGACCACTTCCGAAGGCGTGCGCGGGATCGCGAGCCAGGAAGACGCCAGCAGCGCGGGGCTTCTGGTGCTGATGTGCACTGCCGCTGTCTTCAGTCTCGCGGCGATCATGGTGGAGCTGGCCCACGGGCGTGAGGGAGGGGAGACGCCGATTTTTGTTTATGCGATCACGCTGCTCACGGTCGCGGGCTCCTGGTTTCTTCTCGGCGCTCTTTATACGTTTCACTACGCGCACCTGTATTACTCCGCGCCTGCCAACCGCCTGCCGCTGCAGTTTCCCGAGGCGCTCAAATCTCCGTCCTACCTGGACTTCATGTACTTCGCCTTCACGATTTCGGTTGCCGTACAAACCTCGGATGTCCAGGTGCGAACCACTGCGATGCGGGGGACGGTGCTGGCGCAGTCGGTGCTGTGTTTTTTCTTCAACCTGGCCATCCTGGGACTGTCGATCAACATCGCGGCAAGTTTGGCTGGAGGACGTTGAGGCCTCCATGCCCAACCTCCACCTCAAGTAGCGCGTTCCCGCGCGGCAGCACAATTGTCAAGTTATGGGACTTTGCCGCGCCAGCAGCTCGACGTCTACCGCCCGCGCAACGCGGCTGCCGGCGCACAAGCTCCGGCAGCGTTTTACCTCGCATGCTGAGAAAATGTCGGGAGCGTCACGAGAACCCCCCATGCCCCTGCCAGACCCACACGCCCGCACCCACCTGCATACCCGCGCCGTCGTTTTCCGCGGCTATCACCGCGAGGATGGGTTGTGGGACATCGAAGCCGAGATGTCGGATACCAAGACCTATGCGTTGGAGCGATCCGAGCGTGGGGTGATGCCGCCTGGCGCGCCAATCCACGGCATGTCCATCCGGGTGACGGTGGACGACAACATGATCATCCGCCAGATCGCCAGCTCGCAGGAGCACACGCCGTTCGATGAATGTCAGCGCAGCAATGAGCCGATGCAGCAGATGGTCGGCGTCACCATGGGACCGGGCTGGCGCGTGGCGATCGAGCGGGCACTGGGTGGCGTCAAGGGATGCACCCACCTGCGCGAGCTGCTGTTCAACATGGCGACAGCGGCCTATCAGACCATTCCGGCCTATCAGGCACGATTGCGCAGGCAAGCGGGGCTGCCGTCGCGCGAAAGCGCCGAGCCGCCTTACCACCTGGGCAAATGCCTCGCCTGGGACTTCGACGGACCCGTGGTGCAGCGGCACCATCCCGAATTTGCCGGCTGGCAGCCGCTGAAGCGGCACCGTTAGCTTCAAGGCACGCCTTTATACGGGTCGGCAGTCCGCATCAAGGGCGCTACAACGCTAATATAGGGGTTCAGGAGCCCAACATCGGAGCGGCACGCACTCGGCAGAGACCGGGGCGATCCGGCCGCGCCGTCTATGAAGTCAACATGCCCAATATAGGAACGGTTCTGAAGAGTGAAGTATCCAGGGTGGCCCGCAAGGAAGTTCGGGGCGAAACCCAGGCCCTAAAGAAGTCGATTTCGCAATACCGCACGCAGCTTGCCGATTTGCGGCGGCGCACGCAGGCTCTGGAGCAGCAGATCAAGCGCCTGGAAAAGGGCAGGGGCAGGGCGCCGCAGGCCGACGCCGAGAGCGAAAAGGGCGCGCATCTGCGCTTCAGCGCGAAGGGGCTGGCGACCCATCGCCGTCGGCTGGGGCTGTCGGCCGCCGCCCTGGCGCGGTTGCTGGGCGTATCGGCCTTATCCGTGTACAAATGGGAAAGCGGCAAAGTGCGGCCTCGCGCCAAACAGATCGAAGCGATCGCCGCACTGCGTGGGATGGGCAAACGCGAGGCCGCCGAGCGCCTCGAAGCGGCCTAGCGGCAACGGTCAGCCTCGCCTGCCTATGAAAAGCCGCTCCGCCAGCGGCGGCCTGGTGTATTCCACCGAAGCTGGCCGCATGTGCCCCGCCTGCCGCAGGCCGTTGGCGCAGTGCAGTTGCGTGAGTGCCGCCGTCAACCGCGCGCCGGGCGACGGGATCGTCCGGATTTCGCGAGAAACCAAGGGCCGCGGGGGCAAGGCCGTCACGGTCGTGCGGGGGCTGGAGCTGGATGCGGCTTCGCTGGCTGAACTGGCCCAAGAACTCAAGGCAAGCTGCGGCTGCGGCGGCACGGTGAAGACCGGCTCGATCGAAGTGCAGGGCGATCACTGCGACAAGGTGCTGGCGCTGCTCAAGGGCCAGGGGTACGCTGTCAAGCGGGCCGGGGGATAGCGGGAAGCCACCCGTCGCATCGCAGCTTGCCGTTGCCCCTGCCGTGGGCACATAATTCAGCGGGGCGCGCAAGCGTCACTGTGCGCGTCTGTCCGAGCGCAGGGTCCCCAATCTCCTCTGTACGGCACTAGAAGGAAGGGAATCCCGGAAGATGGGGCACCAGCTTTTTCCGGCACGGCTGCCACGCTTCGCAGCGGGCCAGTGCTTTTTTCGCGAAGTCGACCCGGAGTGGCAATGACGGACCTGATCGTCCACCTGAAGCTGGACCAACTGACCCTGAGCTTTGGTGTGGTCTGCGCCCTGCTGGGGGGCGTCCTCACGGTCGCCAGCTTCATGATGAAGAACATGCTGCCGCTGCGGGCGCTCGCATTGGCCGCCAATGTGTTCTTCGTAGCGTATGGCTGGCTCGACGCCAACGTCGTGACCTTTTTGCTGCATGTCACGCTGCTGCCCGTTAACGCCAAGCGCACCTGGGACATCCACAAGCTGATCCGCGACATCGAATCCATCAAGGCGGATGCGCCCTACGCCGAATGGCTGGTGCCCCATATGACGCGACGGGTGGTCAGGGCCGGCGAGGTGCTGTGGCGCAAGGGCGATGCGGCGAACGAAATGGTTTACGTCAAGATCGGTACCGTGCGGCTGATCGAACTCAACGAGGAACTGGGCCCTGGCACGCTGCTCGGCGAGATCGGGCTGTTTTCGCCGGACAACCGCCGGATGCTGGGACTTGAATGCGTGACCCGATGCGTGCTCTATTCCCTCACGGCCGAAGGCATGTACATGCTCTACTACCAGAATCCGAAGCTGGGTTTCCAGGTGATGCGGCTGGCGGTCGGGCGCTTGCAGCGCGATTCACTCGCGGCACGCGCGGCCGCGAATCCTGCGAAGGCGGCGCTGCGTGAAGCCGCCGCCGACAAACCGGCGACCGAACCCATGCCGGCCGAGCGCCAGCACGGCGTCAGTCATGGATTGCGCGTCAAGCCCGCAATGACAATCTCACCCGACGACAGTGTCATGCAATGAAGCACGGTCTCAACACGGCTGGGCCGCCAGCCGCTGCATTCCGTACGGCGGGCATCGAAATGCAATTGAAGACTATTTGGATCGGCGCGGCATGCTTTCTGGGTTTCGTCTTCGCGGCGTCGGCTCAAGTCGGCCCGGCGGCTTCGCAAGCCGCTTCCTACACCGGCCTGCACGCGGCCGCCTGGCGCGGCGACGTGGCCGCGATCGAAAAACTGGCCGCGGCGAAGTCCGATCTGAATGCCAGGGATGGGCACGGACGCACGCCGGTGCATGTGGCCGCATTCGCGGGCCGGCGCGATGCGATCCGGGCCCTGGCCAGGGCTGGCGTCAATCTGGACCTGCTGGAGCAGGATCGCTATGACGCGGTCACGATCGCCTCCGTGGCCGGCGATGAGGAGACGTTGCGGGTTCTGCTCAGCCTGGGCGCCAGCGCGCGGCAGGTGACGAGCCGCTACGACGGGACGGCGTTGATCGCCGCGGCGCACCTCGGTCATGCGGGCGTTGTGCGCCAGCTCATCGCTGCCGGCGCGCCGCTGGATCACGTCAATAACCTGCACTGGACCGCGGTGATCGAGTCGATCGTGCTGGGAGATGGCGGGGCGCGCCATACCGACACGCTGCGGGCACTGGTCGATGCCGGCGCCAGTCTCAAGCTCGCGGACCGCGAAGGCAGAACGCCGCTGCAGTTGGCGCGAGCCAGGGGTTATGGTGGCATGGTGGAGTTGCTGCTTGGCGGGAAGTAGCACCCTGCGGAGACACGCATTACTGTCGAGCTTGTCCTTTCCGCCACGAGCTTTCGTCCTACAGCCCGGTTACAGCGCCGGCCCTAGATTCATCCGATGACACCGGCAGTCTCCCGCGCCGCATCCAAAGCGGCTGACATCGTTCGCCGATCGGGAGCCGCCATCAAGCGCCACCCGGTGCGCGCAGCGCTGGTGCTGCCGGTCTTGTTGCTGCTGTATGTGCTGGTGCTGATTCCGTTCACCCCCGGCATCGGCGACTTGCGCAAGGCCAGGACCGAAGTGCCCGCGATCGTGCTGTCGTCGGACGGCGTCGTGCTGGCCGAGTACAAGCGCATCAACCGGCGCTGGGTGCCGCTCGCCAAGATCGCGCCGAGCGTCGTGGACGCATTGATCGCCACCGAGGACCACCGTTTCTACGAGCACCATGGCATCGACTTCCGGCGTACCGGGGCGGCGATGCTGAGCACCTTGTCTGGCGAACGCCAGGGCGGCTCCACGATCACGCAGCAACTCGCCCGCAATATGTACCCGGATGAAATCGGGCGCGCGCCGAACGTCACGCGCAAGATCAAGGAGGCGATCACCGCGCTCAAGATCGAGTCGGTGTATTCCAAAAAGGAGATCCTGGAAACCTACCTCAATACGGTGCCGTTTCTGTACAACGCGTTCGGCATCGAAATGGCCGCGCGCACCTATTTCGACAAGACCGCGGACAAGCTCGATGTGCTGGAGAGCGCGACGCTGATCGGCATGCTCAAGGGCCCGAGCGCCTACAACCCGATCTCCAATCCCGAGCGCGCGCGGGAGCGCCGCAACCTGGTGCTGGCGCAAATGGCCAAACGCGGCAAGCTGGATGTCAATCGGGTCCAGGCGCTGTCCGCGCGGCCGCTACGCCTGGACTTCGAACGGCAGGTGGAACCGTTGGGCCCGGCGCCGCACATCGCGCAGTTCCTGCGCAAGTGGCTGATCGAGTGGGCCGATCGCAACGGGTATGACATCCATGCGGATGGGTTGGTGGTACGCACGACGATCGACGTCAAGATGCAGAAGGTCGCCAACCAGGCCGTTACCCGGCAGATGGGCGTGCTGCAGAAGCTGGCCGATAGCCGCCGCAAGCAGGGCCAGGAGCCCTCGGTGTTGCAGGCGGGCTTCATGGCGCTGGATCCGCGCAACGGCTTCGTGCGGGTGTGGGTCGGCAGCCACGACTTCGCGCAGGAGCAATTCGATCACGTCAGCCAGGCCCGCAGGCAGCCGGGGTCCACTTTCAAACCGTTCGTGTATGGCGCGGCGTTCGAACAGGGCTTTCGGCCCGACTACACGCTGATCGACCAGCCTGTGGCCATCCGCTCGGGCAATGATGTCTGGACGCCCAGCGATGGGACGCCACCCTCGGGCCGGCCGATGACTTTGCGCAATGGGTTGGTCTATTCGAAGAACACGATCACCGCCCAGCTCATGCAGCAGGTTGGGCCGCAACGAGTGGCTGAGCTCGCGCGGGCGATGGGAGTGCGCCAGAGCAAGCTGGATCAGGTGCCCTCGCTGGCGCTGGGCACCAGTCCCGTGACCTTGCGCGAAATGGTCGTGGCGTACGCGAGCATTGCCAACGGGGGCGACTATGTGGAGCCGGTGCTGGTGTTGCGCGTCGAGCATCGCGACGGCCGGATCCTGCAGGAATTCGTCCGGTCCAAGCCGGAGCGGGCGTTGCCCAGGCAAAGCGCGTTGACGCTGGTGGACGTGATGCGCGGTGTGGTCGACGAAGGAACGGGCGTCGCCATCCGTCAGAGGTTCGGGATCCAGGCCGACGTGGCGGGCAAGACCGGCACCACGCAGGACAACAGCGACGGCTGGTTCATCCTGATGCACCGGCAACTGGTGGCTGGCGCCTGGGTCGGCTTCAATGACAACAAGGTGACGATGGGATCGTGGGGCGAGGGCGCGCGCAGCGCCCTGCCGATCGTCGGTGAGGTATTCCAGCAGTCGCTGCGCAATCGATGGCTGGATGCCAACGCGGAATTCGATATCCCGCGACCCAAGCCCAAACCGAAGGAGCCGAGCGATCCGCTGATGGACATCGTCAACGACGTGCTGGGGCGAATCCTCAAGCACTTGCAGTAGCTGCGGTCCGCGCGGGCAAGTCCTGAGTTAAGCTTTGACCCCAAGGAGATGATCGCCATGTCCACTCGTACTCTGGGCTCCATCGGCATGCGCCGGATGTTCATCGCGGCCAGCGTGCTGCTGGCCGGGCTCGTGCTGAGCCTGGCTGCGCACGCACAACCTGCTGCCTGGCCGACCAAGTCGGTCCGGATCGTGGTGACCTTTCCCCCGGGCGGCGCGCCCGACACGCTGGCGCGAATCCTGGCCGACAAGTGGGGTCAGTCGCTCGGCCAGACCTTCACGGTGGACAACAAGCCGGGCGCGGGCGGCAATATCGGAGCCGACTTCGTGGCCAAGAGCCCTGGGGACGGCGCCACGTTGCTGGTCGGCACGGTGGGGACGCACGCCATCAACGCGGCGTTGTATTCCAATCTGCCGTTCAACCATGTCAAGGACTTCGCCCCGATCACCTTCCTGGCGTCCACACCCAATCTGTTGGTGGTCAACAAGTCGGTTCCGGCGAACTCTGTCAAGGAGTTGATCGAGCTGGCGAAGAAGACGCCGCTGAGCTTTGGCTCATCGGGCAGCGGGACCTCGATCCATCTGTCGGGCGAGCTGTTCAACACCATGGCCGGGGTCAAGATGCAGCACATTCCGTACAAGGGCCGCGCCCAGGCCGTGCCGGATCTGCTGGGCGGGCGCATCGCCATGATTTTCGACAACATGCCTTCGGCATTGCCGCTGGTGAAGTCCGGCGACGTGAAGGCCATTGCGGTGACCAGTGCCACGCGTTCCCCCGCGGCCCCGAATGTCCCCACCATCGCCGAATCGGGCTTGCCCGGATTCGAGGCGACCTCGTGGTTCGCGCTGTATGGGCCGGCCGGGTTGCCAAAAGATATGCAGGCGCGCATCAACGCGGAGACCGCTCGCGTGATGGCGTTGCCGGACGTGCGCGAGAAGCTCGCGACTCTGGGGCTGGAAGTGGCGACGGGCACGCCGGAGGCGCTGGCTGCATTCATGCAGACCGAGACCAGCAAGTGGGCCAAGGTGGTGAAGGAGTCGGGCGCCAAGCCGGACTGACGTCCGCTGCTGCTTTGCAAACGGCCGTGCACGGCTTCAGCGAATAATCCCGAAAAATGGCCGAACTGACGATCACGACCGACAGCTACAAGCTGTTCCCCTCGCCGCGCAATCGGCACCGCGAAGTGTTCATGCATGAGGTGTTCGTGCCTTATCCCTACGCGCTGATCGACCTGCCAGGCTTCAACCTCCGCGGCAAGTACAGCCTGTTCGCGGCCTACCGGGTGGCTGACAAGAAGATGGGCCAGCTCGCCACCTTCGAACTTGCGGCGGACGCGGCAAGCTTTAACGCGAAGTTCGTTCCCGACTGACGGCAGCAGTCCTCCAGGTGAGGCATCACCGCAAGCAACTTCGAGTCTGGCCTTGCCGTCGCCTAAGGCGACCGGTGCAACCGCGGACCGGATAGCGCGTCGATGTTGTCGGCAATGGCCTGATCCACG
>JBKJHN010000185.1:0-24930 GCA_046599015.1 Ramlibacter sp. | reverse complement strand
GTTGCAGCTCTTCAAGCTCGGCGTTGATGAAAATCCGAAAAGCCTGAAATGTGCGCGTTGCAGGGTCCTGGCCCGGCTCGCGGGTTTTGACCGCGCCAGCCACGAGCTGGGCCAGTTCGGCGGTGGTTGCAAGAGGCCCCCGTTCCTGTCGGCGAGCCACAATCGCCTTTGCAATCTGAACAGCAAACCGTTCTTCGCCGTATTCACGTATTACCTCCGCGATCTGCCCGGCCTCGGCCGTGGCGAGCCACTGCGCCACACTCTCGCCGCGCGTGGTGTCCATGCGCATGTCGAGCGGTCCGACGCCCCGAAAAGAAAAACCCCGCGCGGGGTTGTCGATCTGCGGCGAGCTCACGCCCAGGTCCATCAGCACCCCCGCCACGCTCGCGCTGGGCAGCTCGCCCAAGTGCGCAAAGCCTTCGTGATGAATTGAAAATCGTGGATCCCTGATCTGGTGTGCTTCGGCAATGGCCTCCGGGTCCTTGTCGAAGGCAATCAGCCGTCCTTGCGGCGGCAGCCTCGACAGGATCAGCCGCGAATGGCCTCCACGCCCGAACGTTGCGTCCACGTAGGTTGGGTCCGGCTTGGTGACTTGGGCACAGAAGAGGGCTTCTACTGCTTCGTTCAACAAGACGGTGGTGTGTTGCCATGTGTCCACCGCCTGCTTTCAAAAGGAAAATTCCTTGAAGACGTCGGGCATGTCGCCTCGCATCGCCTCCGCTTCCTTGGCCTCATAAGTTGCCTTGTCCCAGAGCTCGAAGTGGTTGCCCATGCCGAGCAGCATGGTCTCCCGCTCGATGCCCGCCGCGCTGCGCAATTCCGGGGAGATCAGCACCCGCCCAGTGCTGTCGAGCTCCCCATCCATCGCGTTGCCCAGGAAGATTCTCTTCCACCACTGGGCAGACATGGGTAACGCGGCGATACGGTCGCGGAATTTTTCCCACTCGGGCCGAGGGAAAAGCATCAGGCAGCCGTGGGGATGGCGGGTGATCGTGAGCTGGTTGTTGGCGGTGGCGCCCAAGACATCCCGATGCCGGGTAGGGACGGAAAGCCGACCCTTGGCATCCAGACTGAGTGACGAAGCGCCTTGGAACACCGGTGTGAGCCCCTGCTACGGTTAAAGCGCAGCGGTGGAGTGCGAAAGACACTATTCACCACTTAATTGCACTTTTTTGCACTGTAGCAGGAAAACTCAGCTTGCCAACGGGCGTGTGCGCGCTTTTTTGTAATGCAATCAACGACTTAGAACTTGTTCTGCATACAGCGGCGGGGCAAAATCGTTCTAAATTAGGGACTTAGCAACTGCTGTGAATGTGAAACCTCAGCAGTACTAAGCCTTCAGAGTATGTAGCGTGACAGATCTTCGTTGCGGCTGAGCTCCTTCAGGCGCGCATCGACATAGGCGGCATCGATGGTCACCGTCTGTCCGTCCAGCCGCGCCGCGTCGAAGCTGACCTCATCGAGCAGGCGCTCCATGACGGTGGCCAGACGCCGGGCGCCGATGTTCTCGGTGCGCTCGTTCACCTCGAAAGCGATGTGCGCGAGCCGCGTGATCGCTTCGGCCGCGAAGTTCAGCGTCACGCCCTCCGTCGCAAGCAGCGCCTGGTACTGCTTGACCAGCGATGCGTGCGTCTGCGTGAGGATGGCTTCAAAATCCCGCACCGACAGCGACTTCAACTCGACGCGAATCGGCAGGCGGCCCTGCAGTTCGGGGATCAGGTCGCTGGGCTTGGAGAGATGGAAAGCGCCACTCGCGATGAACAAGATGTGATCGGTCCTCACCGGGCCGTACTTGGTGGAGACTGTCGTGCCTTCCACCAGCGGCAACAGGTCGCGTTGCACGCCTTGACGCGATACATCCGCGCCGCCACCACCTTCACCATTGAAGCCCGAACGCGACGCGACCTTGTCGATCTCGTCGATGAAGACGATTCCGTTTTGCTCCGCGTTGTGAATCGCCGCCATCCGGATCTCGTCTTCGTTGACCAGCTTCGCTGCTTCTTCGTCGATCAGCAGCTTGATGGCCTCCCCGATCTTGAGCTTGCGCGTCTTGCGCTTGGCGCCGCCGAACTGGCTGAACATGCCGCGCAGTTGCTCGGTCATCTCCTCCATGCCGGCCGGACCCATGATCTCCAGTTGCTGGCGCGACTCGGCCAATTCCAGCTCGACGTCCTTGTCGTCCAGCAGACCCTCCCGCAACTTCTTGCGGAACGTCTGGCGCGCCGTGCCCTCGCCACCCCCTTCGCCGGTGCGCGGCAGCGGTACCAGCACGTCCAGGATGCGATCCTCGGCTGAATCCTCGGCACGGCTGCGCACCTTGCGCATCTCGGCCACGCGGGTCTGCTTCACCGCGATCTCGGCCAGATCGCGCACGATGGAATCGACGTCCTTGCCGACATAGCCCACCTCGGTGAACTTGGTCGCTTCAACCTTGATGAAGGGCGCATCGGCCAGGCGAGCGAGCCGGCGGGCGATCTCGGTCTTGCCCACGCCGGTAGGGCCGATCATCAGGATGTTCTTCGGCGTGATTTCGCCGCGCAGCTTCTCGTCCACCTGCTGGCGGCGCCACCGGTTGCGCAAGGCGATGGCGACGGCGCGTTTGGCGTCACCTTGCCCGACGATGTGGCGGTCGAGTTCTGAAACTATTTCCTGCGGGGTCATGGATGACATCAGGGCGCCCCGATCATCACAGCACCTCGATCGTATGGTGCATGTTGGTGTAGATGCAAAGCTCCCCGGCGATTTCCAGCGACTTCTTGACGATGTCCGCCGCGCCAAGCTCGGTGTTGTCCAGCAGCGCCTTCGCCGCGGCCTGGGCAAAAGCGCCGCCGGAGCCGATGGCGATGATGCCGTGCTCGGGCTCCAGCACATCGCCGTTGCCGGTGATGATCAGCGATGCTTCCGGGTCGGCCACGGCCAGCATGGCTTCGAGCCGGCGCAGCACACGGTCGGTGCGCCAGTCCTTGGTGAGTTCAATGGCCGAGCGGACGAGATGTCCCTGATGTTTTTCGAGCTTGGCCTCGAAGCGCTCGAACAAGGTGAACGCGTCGGCGGTGGCCCCGGCAAAGCCGGCAATCACCTTGTCGTGGTAGAGCTTGCGCACCTTGCGGGCGGTGCCCTTGACTACGACATTGCCCAAGGTCACCTGGCCGTCGCCCCCAATCGCCACATGCCAACGGCCGGCCGCATCCTTGCGGCGCACGCTGACGATGGTGGTGCCGTGAAATTGTTCCATCATTGATTGATCACCTGGGGCCCGCGCGTTCGAAATACAAGCCGCGAACTTCCGCAAAAGCGTGTCAGTCGGTGCGCGCGAGCACGCGCGCGTGCTCGCTGATTCCGACAACGTTGAAGAATGCCGCGACCAACCGGTGCACCTGGACGAACTGGACCTGGTGACCTTCCGATTGACGGGTCGAAGCCCAGTTCAGCAGCGTGCCTGCCGCGGAGAAGTCGATCCGGATCAGGCGCTCGCACGAGATCACCATCACGTCGGCACCCTTCAGTTTGTCGTCGAGAATGCCCAGCGCTTCGGTGGCGTCACCCAGCACCTGCCCGGCAAGCTCCACCGTGGAGATGTTGGACATCTGCGAATTAAGCCCCGGTCTGTTGCTGTCGGTGTAGCTCATGCTCATGCCGGACGACAGCGAGTCGTGAAAGACGTCGCCAACGATCGTGTGGCCGCCGACATAGCTGCCATCCGCCTCCAGTGACTTGTACTCGCAGCGGCCTTTTTCCCACGAAGGCGGCGAGACTTCGTAGGTGACGCAGTAGTCCAGCGCGACCAATTCGAATTCGTCAGGGCGGTGCATGACGCGCAAGGCTTCCATCCGCAACTTCCACCACGCCGGGTTGACGCTCTGGTCTCCCGAAGGCGTCGACTTGTTGAGGATTCTTTCCAGGTTGTCGGCCCCGATGAAGCGAAGTTGCACTGGCCCGGAGGCCCAGTCCGTAAACAGCTTTGTCAGGCCCTCGAGCGCCGCCTCATCGATGATATTGAGCTTGATCCAGCTGAGCCGACAAGGCGGCGTCGCTTTCGCCAACGCCACACCCATGGCCGCAATCGTCTGCTTCCCCAGTGTCGCCGGACAGGTCCAGTGGGCCAGCGGCTGATTGGCCGGCACAGGGGCAGAGGCGGGCGCCTGCATCCGGGCAACCACGTCGGGAAGCGAGAACCACTGCGGCGCGGAACGCGCGAAACGGCCGGCAAACTCGATCGCCGCGGTCTCGAAGCGATCCTGCTGGCCGGTGGCGCGGTACAGGTCGAACAGGGTCAACCAGGTCTCGTCGTGGTCGACTCGCGCGCCCTTGGGGGCGAGCACTTCCAGCAAGCCCGCTTCGGCTCCTGCCTCGTCGCCGTTGGCGAAGCGTATGGAAGCCTCTTCCAGTTCCGGGTCGTGCGCAAACTCTTCGACATCAATGGCGAAGAGTTTGGATGCCGAAAAGCCAGAGCTCAATCCTGGCTGTGAATGGGGCGCTGTCGCAGGGGTCACGGCAGAAATTGCCGACACCGCCGCAGGCCTCGTGAGCGGCGTCCACCCGGACGCTTGCCCGGGACCCGGTGCGGGCATCGCAGGTGCTGGCGACTTCCAACCAGGGGCCGGAATCGAGTCCCTGACGCCATCCGCCTCAAGACCCGCACGCGGCGTGTCGACCGCACCGGCCAGCGGCAGCGGCTGCGGTGTGGTGGCCGTGTACACGCGAGACCGCACTGGCGAGCCCGGCCTTGGCATTGCCTCCGGGGGAATCTGGGACGACACCGGGAAGTTGGTGCTGCTGCCGGCGCGACTCTGATTCTCGCCATGCTTGGTCTTCCACCATTGCATGGACATCTGCGCCTCGATCTCGTCGATCTTCTTGAGGGTCGTGGCGCGGTCGTCCGGCTTGGATGGCATTGAACTCTGGAAGAACGACGGACGCGCCGTCGGATCCTGTCCAGCCATCACCTCGCTGCGGCGCATCTTGCGCAACATGTCGAACTCGCGCTTGCGGACGAAATCGTTGCGCCGCTTGCGTTCGATCATCTCCTTGAGCATCTGCTTGGAGTAGGTGCTCTCGCGGGCCTCCTGCTGATCGGCGTCGGCCCAGCTCGCCGCGGGGTTCTTGACGAACTTCACCACCTTGGAGAGCAAGCCGGTGGGTTCGTCCTTCGGCGGCATGGCGGATTTTTGGCGGCTCAGTGCGGAACTGCCGGGATCAATCCCCAAACATCTTCTGCTTCAGCTCGCGGCGTTGCTGGGCCTCAAGCGATAGCGTGGCGGTCGGCCGGGCCAGCAAGCGCCCCACGCTGATCGGTTCGCCGGTCTCGTCGCAATAGCCGTAATCGCCGGCGTCGATGCGCCCAATCGACTGCTCGATCTTCTTGAGCAGCTTGCGTTCGCGATCTCGGGTACGCAGTTCCAACGCGTGCTCTTCTTCGATCGTCGCGCGATCGGCGGGATCGGGCACGATGACGGTATCTTCGCGCAGATGTTCCGTCGTTTCGCCGGCGCTGTTCAGGATGTCCTGTTTCAGCTGCGTCAGCTTGAAACGGAAGAACGCCATCTGCTTTTCGTTCATGTATTCCGCGTCCGGCATCGCCAGCACTTCGGCATCGGTCAATTGTTCGACCGCTTTGGTCTTCCAGTTGTTGGCCAGCTTGGGATCTTTCTTGATCGCTACAAGCGGCGGGGGGGTAAGGACCGAGGGAGACATTGTTTGGGTATAGCTTGCTTTGGCAGCGGTGGACGCCACGGATTGCGCCATCGAGGGCACCGTGATCTGCGCCAGCCGCGCCGAGGGTTTGGTGGCCCGCGCCGGTTCGGCCCCCAAAGTGGCGGCGTCGGGACGGGGAGGCATGGCCCGCGGCAGTGCCGGACCCGCCGGGCCCTTGGCCTTGGCGGAAGTCTTGGCGGGTACCGCCTTGGGCTTGGTCGCCGCTACCCTGGGCGCCGGCCTGGCTGCCGGCTTGGCCTTGGGTGCGGGTATGGATTTCTTCGCTGGCGGCTTGCTCGCCTTGGCTGGCGCTTTTTTTGCGGTGGCGGCCGGCTTGGCTGCCGGTTTCTTCGGCGGGGCCTTGGCTGGAACGGCCTTCCTGGCTGGAACGGCCTTCCTGGCCGGTGCCTTCTTCACTGCCCCTTTCACTGCCGGCTTCACGGTCTTCGCCGCGGGCTTGGCGGGTTTCGCCTTGGCCGCGGGTTTGCCGGCCTTGGGTTGGGGCTTCACTTCGTGTCTCCTCGGGGCGACCGCGCCGGCACGGGATTGCCAGCCGATCGCCGATCTTCCTTGTTTTGGTACTGATGCATCGCCTTCATGAGTGCGAGTTATACCCTGATTGTCGGGAACCGGGCGCTCGCGACCGGGGTTTTCAGAGGCATGCGCCCCAAAGGACCTGGCAAAAGGAAAAGCCATCAGTTGCAGAATCGAGACAATCATCGGGACCCCGCCCTCGTTGTTTTTTTGAAGGCGCTAGCCTACCTCAAACAAGGCACTGCTCGAGCCCCTGGAGGAAGATATCTTTTGGCAGGTCGATCCCGATGAACACCATCTTGCTGTTGCGCTGCTCGCTCGGCGCCCAGGGCGGGCCCAGGTCGCTTCCCATCAACTGGTGCACGCCCTGGAAGATGACCTTCCGCTCGGTGCCCTTCATATGCAGCACTCCCTTGTAGCGGAGCATCCTTGGGCCGTAGATGTTGACGACCGCCCCCAGGAAATCTTCCAGCTTGGCGGGGTCGAAGGCTCGGTCCGACCTGAAGACAAAGCTCTTGACGTCGTCGTCGTGATGATGGTGGTGGCCGTGACTGCCCGGCGCATGCGACGGATGGTCGCAGTGCTCCCCGTGTTCATGGTCGTGGTGCTCGTGATCGTGCTGCTCCTCCTTGAGGAAATCAGGATCGATATCGAGCTTGGCGTTCAGGTTGAAGCCGCGCAGATCGAACACCTCGCCCAGCGTGACCTCGCCGAAGTGCACTGCCCTTTGCGGCGCCCGCGGGTTCATGTGCTTCAGGCGGTGCATCAGCGCATCGGTTTCTTCCTTGGCCACCAGGTCGGTCTTTGAGATGAAGATCTGGTCGGCAAACCCTATTTGCCGGCGCGCCTCCTGGCGGTCATTGAGCTGCTGCGCCGCATGCTTCGCATCGACCAGGGTGAGAATTGAATCCAGCAGGTAGGCCTCCGCAATCTCGTCGTCCATGAAGAAGGTCTGTGCCACCGGTCCTGGATCGGCCAGCCCCGTGGTCTCGATCACAACCCGATCGAAGTCGAGCAGGCCCTTGCGTTTCTTGGCGGCCAGCAACTGCAAGGTCGAGCGCAGGTCCTCCCGGATAGTGCAGCAGATGCAGCCGTTGCTCATCTGGATGATCTGCTCCTGGGTATCACTGACCAGGATGTCGCTGTCGATGTTTTCCTCGCCGAACTCGTTCTCGATCACGGCGATCTTCTGGCCGTGCGCCTCTTGAAGCACGCGCTTGAGCAGGGTGGTCTTGCCGGAGCCGAGAAAGCCGGTAAGGATCGTGGCAGGGATGAGACTCATGTTGGCCGCCTGAAAACACAGGGAAGTGGGGCAGTTTAGCGGGCAAATCAATGCCGGGCGGCCGCGGTTCATTTCCGGATCACGACCAACCCCTTCAGGTATTCCCCTTCTGGAAACGCCAGCGTCATCGGATGGTCGGGCGCGCCGCCCAGCCGTTCGGTGATAAACCCGTCGACCCCCGCATCCGCCCCGGCCGACGCTACGATCTTGTGAAACAGGTCAGCGCTGATCGCGCCCGAACAGGAATACGTGAACAGCACCCCGCCGGGCTCCAGCAGCTTCAGCGCCAGCCGGTTGATGTCCTTGTAGGCCCGGGCCGCACGCTCCGCATGCGACGCAGTCGGGGCAAGCTTGGGCGGGTCCAGCACGATCGCGTCGAAGCTGCGCCCCTCCTCGATGAAACGGCGCAATGACGCATTCACGTCGGCGTCCATGAAGTCCGCGCGTGCTGCGGCGAAGCCGTTCAGGGCGACATTGGCGCGGGCCCGCTCGAGCGCGGGTGCGGAAGAATCGATGGACGTCACATGGGCTGCTCCGCCCGCAAGCGCCGCCACGGTGAAGCCCCCGGTGTAGCAGTAGCAATTGAGCACACGCTGGAACTTCAGGCGGCGCGCGTGCTCGGCAAACTTGCGGCGACTGTCGCGCTGGTCCAGGTAGAAGCCGGTCTTGTGGCCGGTGGCGATGTCCAGCGTCATCCTCCACTCGTGCTCGGTGAGGGTTAGCTCCGTTGGGCCTTGCCCCCGCAACCAACCGGCAGCGGGCTGCAGTCCTTCCAGTGACCGGGCGCTGGTATCGGAGCGTTCGAAGAGCCTGGCCAGGCCGGTTTCCTGCAACAGCGCGTCGGCCAGCACAGGCTTCCAGCGTTCGGCCCCGGCCGCGAGAAACTGCGCAACCAGCGTATCCCCGTAACGATCGACGATCAGGCCTGGCAGCCCGTCCGACTCCCCATGAACCAGCCGAACACCGTCGCTCTGGATGTCAAAGCGGTCCCGCGCCCGCACCGCCCGATGACACGCTGCCGCAATGAACGCCAGGTCGATGCGTTGGCTCTCGTCGAAGCTCCAGGCGCGTGCCCGGATTCCCGACGCCGGGCTGAAGGCCGCCCAGGCCAGGAACGATCCTGAACAGGACTCCACCCGCACCGTTTCCCCCGCATCGCCGCCGCCCTTTGCAATGGCCGAATCGAATATCCAGGGGTGGCGCCGCTGCAGGGAGCGCTCCTTTCCTTCCTTGAGCCGGATCGTTTTCATGGGCGCCATTTTCTCGCCAGACTGTCGCCTGGATGAAAGTTTCCGGACAGGCCCAGGCGCACAATACATCTAAAGGAGTATGGAAAAGATGGGGCTCAAGGAGTGCGGCCGGCAGCTGCTGGCCGCCGCGTTGCTGCTGATGATGCTGCTGGTGGCGCCCGCGTTCGCCCGGACGGTGCTCGACCTGGACGCCTCGCAACAGCCGGTATCCCTCCTTGATTGGGGCGATACCTGGATCGACGCTACGGGCAAGGCACTTGCGGAGCAGGTGTCGCAGGACACGCAGATCGTATGGACGCCCACCCGACAGGGCGCGATCTATGCTCTGACCACAGACAAGATCCTTTGGATCCGGTTCACCGTGCCGCCCGCGCCCGATACCGAGCGCTGGTACCTGGAAATTCCCTACCCTGCGGTTAACCTGGTCACTCTGTACACGCGCGACAACAATGGGCAGTGGCTGCCCCAATCGGCCGGCGACACACTGGCGGTGGCCAGCTGGCCGGTGCCTCACCGCCACCCCTTGCTGCCGATCGCCGTCACTGCCGAAGAGCCGCGCCAGTACCTGCTGCGGGTCGAAAATCCGCACAGCTTCAGCGCTCCGCTGACATTCGTGAGCGACAGCTACCTGGGCCGCACCGAGCAGCGGACCTCGCTGGTGCTGGGCATCTACTTCGGGTTGGCGGGGCTCGCGGTGGTGCTCGGCGCGCTGAGCGCGGCTTCGTTGCGGGATGGCGCATACGCTCTGTATGCCGTCACCGTGGCATTGATGGCATTGAGCCAGGCAGCCATGACCGGCATCGGCGGCCTGCACCTGTGGCCCAACTCGCCGCTCTGGAACGACCTCTCTCCCATGGTGTTGCCGGTGCTGACCGTGGGCTCGCTGGTCTGGTTCTTTGGCGCCGTCGTGTCGATCATGGAACGGTCCCGCCTCCTGCACAGGTTGCTGGCGGCTGTCGCCCTGCTGGCAGTGCCGACGGCGCTGGGGCTCGAATTTATTGCGCCCTCGCACCGCTTTCTGCTGATGGTGCCCTACATCGTGGTCGCCTCGGTCATGGGAACCGGCGCCATCCTGTGGGCCGCACGGCGCGGTGACCGCTACGCCACCTGGCTGCTGGTGGGCCAATTGCCGGTGATGATTGGCGCCATCTTTCCGATGGCCCGCCTTGCCGGGTTGATCCCGGTCAGCTTCTGGACCACGCATGGGATGCAGCTGGGCATTGCCCTCGAGCTGCCAATACTCCTGGTGATCCTGATGCTGCGCAGCCAGCAACGGCGCGAGCACAACCGGCGCATCCAGGGGCTGGATCGGATCGATCCTGCCACGGGCTTGATCAACTCACATGTATTCGGCGACGGCTTGATGCGGATGACGGCACGGTCCCAGCGCCTGAAATACCAGAGCGCGGTGCTGCTGATCGACATCGTCAACACCGAGCAGATCCGGCGCGATTTCGGCGCCCGGTGCGCCGAGGAACTGCCGCTCCTGGTCGCCGGACGGCTGTTGTCCGCCTCGCGCGACATCGATTCGGTTGCCCGGCTGTCCCATTTGCGGTTCGGGATGCTGGTGGAAGGTCCGCTGACGCCCGAAGACGTCGCATCCGAGGCGCCGCGAGTGGTGGCTCGCTGCCTCATGCCGTTCAAGAACAAGCCGGTCGATTGCGTGGCCCGCGTCCGCGTCGCCCATACGCTGGTGCCTGCCGAGCGTGCCCAGAGCAAGGAAGTGCTGGAGCGGCTCGAGGCGCTGCTGGCCAATGTCGCGACCGACAGCAAACGGGCCGTGTTCTCGCTCAAGAGCTGAGGCGCACACGCGCGGCTACCGAGGTTTGGCGCGATGCGCGCGCGGATGCGCGGCGTCGTAGGCCTTGGCCAGGTGCTGGAAATCAAGGCGCGTATACACCTGCGTCGTGGTGATGTTGGCGTGGCCCAACAGCTCCTGCACGGCGCGCAGATCGCCGCTCGACTGAAGCAGGTGGCTGGCGAACGAATGGCGAAGCATGTGCGGATGCACCGGGGTCGCCAGGCCTGCCAACAGGCTGCGCCGCTTGAGGCGCTGCCACATGGCCTGCGCGGTAAGCCGCGTCCCATGCCGACCAACGAAGAGCGCCGCTTGCCGAGCCCGCCCGCCCTGCTCTCGCACAGCCACCCAGTGCTCCAGCGCCGCCACCGCTTTGCTGCCGATCGGTACGCTGCGGCGTTTGCCGCCTTTGCCCAGGACGTGGGCTTCGGCTGCCTGCAAGTCGATCCAGCCGCGCGCCGCGGGGCTGGCCACCGCGTCGAGGCCGACCATCTCGCCCACCCGCAGGCCGCATCCATACAGGAGCTCGATCATCGCGACGTCCCGCGCTTCCAGCCAGGGATCGCTTTCGGCGTTCTGGTAAGCGGCAAGTTGCACCGAGTCGTCCACGCTCAGCGCCTTGGGCAAGGGTTTGGGCGCCTTGGGCGCACGCACGTCCTGCACGGGATTGGTGGCCACCAGCCCCTGGCGCCCGAGCCAGACATAAAAGCCGCGCCAGCCCGACAGGATGAGGGCAATACCGCGCCCGCTGCGACCCGCCCCGTGCATCTGCGCCACCCAACGGCGGATATGGGCGTTTTGCACTCGGGTAAGTTCAATTCCGGCTGCATCGGCGTTGTCGGAAAGCCGGCGCAGATCGAGCGAATAAAGCTCCACGGTGCGCGCCGCCAGCCGCTTCTCGACCCGCGCATGTTCCAGGTATTTTTCGACCAGGCTGGCTTCGCTCATGGGCCGATCCCACGGGTCATCTGGGACGCAGCCGCATCAGCGCGGCGCTGGCCAGTTCGGCGATGCGCTCCAGGAAATCGGTGCCCATGCCGCTCTGGAATCTCTGATGATCGGGTGAGGCCAGCACCAGCATGCCGAAAGCGGGCCCCGAGCCATTGGCCGAACTTTCCCGCAACGGAATCAAGGCCAGCGACATCGCCGTCGCCGGGTCGTCCAACCAATTGACCGCTTCAAACCCGGAGTTCACGCCGCAGTAAGGTGCGGTCAGCGACGAGGCGAACATCCTGGCATCCTCGCTCACGCCGTCGACGAAAGCCTCCGATCCGTAGCGGCTGGCGACGTCCCAGACCTTGATCGCGACCTGCGGCACCATGAACTGTCTGCTGATTTCCGCGGCAATCGTCGCCGGCAGTGCGCGCCCGGACTGCACCTGGAACAGGTTGCGCGCCCAGCGGTGCAGGCGGTCAGCGATGATCACGTTCTCGTTGCCATGGCGCACCATGTCCATCAGGCGGTGTTCCAGCGCCTTGATCTTTTCCCGCAGCATTTCGGCCTGGCGCTCCTGCAGACTGACGGCCCGATTGCCATGCGGACTGGTCAACTGCACGGTCGCCAGCAACTGTGCGTGACGCGTGAAGAAATCGGGTGTGTTGGCCAGGTAGCCGGCAATGTCGTCTTCAGTGATCGGGTTCATGCCATCGGTCTTCATAGGTTGATCTCGCCTTCGAACACGGTCACCGCCGGCCCGGTCATCAGCACGGTCGCGATGCCCTGCGGCCCTTGCCCGGCCCACTCTATGGTCAACAAGCCGCCACGCGTCTCCACATCGACCTTCGGGTCGAGCCGCCCCAGGCGGATACCGGCGACGACCGCCGCGCAGGCGCCGGTACCGCAAGCCAGCGTTTCACCGGCGCCGCGTTCCCACACCCGCAGCCGCACGCGCGAACGGTGGACCACCTGCATGAACCCTGCGTTGACCCGGTTGGGGAAGCGCGGATGATTTTCGATCAGCGGCCCCTGCGTGCGTACCGGCGCCGCATCCACATCCGACACCTCCTGTACCGCATGCGGATTGCCCATCGACAGGATGGCGACCGAGATGATCGCCGACGCCGCACGGGTATCCAGCGCCAGGTGCCACTTCTCCCAATCGCCGTCGGCTTGCGGCGAAAGTCCGGCGCGGTCGAACGGAATCAGCGACGGATCGAACACGGGCTGGCCCATGTCGACGGTGACCCGGCCGTCGGCGTTCAAACGCGGCTCGATGACACCGGACAGGGTCCGCACCGTGACCGTATCGCGGTCGATCAGGCCCTTGTCGCGCAGGTAGCGCGCGAAGCAGCGTGCACCATTGCCGCACTGCTCCACCTCGCCGCCATCGGCGTTGTGGATCACGTACTCGAAATCGATGCCCGGCCCCGGCGACGGCCGAACCGACAGGACCTGGTCCGCGCCGACGCCGTAGTGGCGGTCGGCCAGCAACCGGTATTGCTCGGGCGTGAGATTCAGCCGGCCCCGCGTCTCGTCGAGCACGACGAAGTCGTTGCCGGCCCCCTGCATCTTGGTGAAGCGGATACGCATGGGCGAATTATCGGCCCTCCACGCCCGGCGCCTTGTGGGCTTTTGGGGTCAGTCGGCCTTGATGTTGTTTTCCTTGGCCACCTGGGCCGCGTGCCCTGCCGATAATGCGGGGATGGTCCGTCCTTCCCAACTGCTCCATCCGCAGCGCGAACCCGCTATGCCTCGTCCTGCGGCCACCGTTTTGCTGCTACGCGACACTGCCGACGGCATCGAAGTGCTGATGACGCGCCGCTCGGCGACTGCCAGCTTCGCGCCCGGCGCATACGTCTTTCCCGGTGGTGGCATCGATGCCGCCGATGCCGCGGGCCATGCCATCGCCGCGCGGCGCCCGACCCAGAACGATCTGCACCTGACCCAGGCGATCGCTGCCATTCGGGAAAGCTTCGAAGAACTGGGTGTGCTGCTGGCCCGCCATCCCGACGGCCGGCCGGCCGGTACCGACGACATTGCCGCGCTCCACCGGCACCAGCCCTTCCTCGCGCAATGCCAGGCGCGGGGGCTGACGCTGGCCGCCGACCAGGTGTTTGTGCTGGCGCATTGGGTGACCGACCGCGACCTGCCGCGTCGCTTCGATGTGCCGTTCCTGGTCGCGCGCATGCCCCATGACCAGCAGCCCGTTGCCGACGAAGCCGAGCAATTCGAACCGGTGTGGGTGCGCCCGGCCGACGCGCTGGCACGCCACAAGGCCGGCAGCTTCTTCATGATCTTCCCGACCATCCGGACCCTGGAACGGCTGGCGAAATTCGCATCGGTGGAGGACGTACTGCAAGCCTGCACGAGTGAGAAACCGTTGTGGACCAGTTGCCCGCGCGGGGGGCTGCTCAACGGCGCGGAAGTCCGCTGCATGGAGCACGAGAGCCCCTTCGGCGAACTCGCCATGGTCTGCCCCGACGGTCATGTGGCGCATCACCTGGACTGGCGCACAGAGCAGCCGGTGCCGCTGCTGAAGAACGTGATGCGCCTGACCGCCCCGAACCCCGGCGTGATGACCGGCCCGGGCACCAACAGCTACCTGATAGGTGATCCCGCCACGGGCTATCTGGCGATCGACCCCGGGCCGAACGAGCCGGAACACATCGAGCGGCTCTGGCGGGCCGCGAACGGCGACATCCGCATGATCGTGTGCACGCACTCGCATGTCGACCACTCGCCGGGCGCACGTCCGCTGCAGGCCTTGTGCGCGGGCAAGCCGCCCATTCTGGGTCTGCCCTCCGCGCCGACGGCGCGCGCGGCCAGCCAGTTTTCGCCGGATCGGGCGCTCCAGCAAGGAGAGTGGCTGGTGCTGCAGGGCAGCGGGCGGCGGCATACGCTGGAGGTCATCCTCACACCCGGCCACGCGGCCAATCATCTGTGCCTGATGCTGCGCGAAGATGCGCTGCTGTTCTCCGGCGACCACATCCTGAACGGCAGCACCACCATCGTGGACCCGCCCGATGGCGAGATGACGGCATACATCGACTCGCTGGACCGGCTGGCCGGCGCCTGCCGCGAGCACGGCATTGAGTTCATCCTGCCGGCGCACGGCTATGTATTGGGGTTCGCGCCCCAGGCGATCGCGCACTTGAAGTCGCATCGGTTGCAGCGCGAGGCCAAGGTGCTCGCCGCCATGCAGGCGCGTCCCCAGGGCACGCTGCAAGACTGGGTAGAAATGGCCTACGACGACGTGCCGCCCCGGATGTGGCCGGTGGCCCAGCGATCATTGCTTGCCCATGTGCAACGCATCGAGGCGCTGGGTCTGGCGCAGTGAGCTGATGTAGCCGATCATGGGTGAACCAATCCGATTGGCGAAACACGTGGCCGCGATGGTGCCCTGCTCGCGTCGTGAGGCCGAGCAGTACATCGAAGGCGGCTTCGTGCGCGTCGACGGTGTCGTTGCCCTGGAGCCGCATTTTCGAGTGTCCGGCCAGCGCGTGGAACTCGACCCGGACGCCAGCACGGCGGCACTGGAGCCGGTGACCCTGCTGCTGCACAAACCCGCCGGGCTTCTTTACGACGAGGGGCAAAGCCTGCTCATGCCCGCCAATCGCTTCAGCGGCGACGCGTCCGGCATCCGCTGTGTCAGGCGCCACTTCGCGCACCTCGCGCCGCTGCTCTCGTTACCGCCGCAAGCCAGCGGGTTGGCCGTGTACAGCCAGGACGGGCGGATCGTGCGCAAGCTGACCGAAGACGCGCTGCAAATCGAACAGGAACTGGTGGCCGAGGTCCAGGGCGAACTCGCGCCCGATGGACTGGGCTTGCTTTGCCACGGACTGGTTTACCGCAACCAGCCATTGCCACCGATCAAGGCGAGCTGGCAAAACGAGAACCGGCTGCGCCTGGCGCTGAAGGGCATCGCTCCCGGCCAGGTCGAATGGATGTGCGCGCAGGTCGGGCTGCGCCTGGTCGCGTTGAAGCGGATCCGCCTTGGGCGCTTGCCGATGGCAGGTCTGCCGCCAGGGCAATGGCGCTATCTGCAAGCGGGTGAGCGCTTCTAGTTTTTTGTTCCACATGTCTGTGGCGTCCTGGGACGGCACACTGGCGCTGCTACACTGATTCATGCCCTTTTCGAACGCGGCCGATCCGTCGGCCCATGGTGCGGCGACTCCTGTTTTCGGACGGGGCATCGAGTCTTTCGATGTGGCGTTTTCAGGAGCGGGCGGCGAGTTCTTTCGCGTCTGGATCGTCAACCTGCTGCTCAACATCGTCACGGTGGGCTTCTACACGCCGTTTGCCCGCCGCCGGACGGCGCAGTATTTCTACAGCCACACCCTGGTCGCCGGCAGCCCGCTGGAATTTACCGCGCAGCAGCGCCGGATGGTGTTCGGATTCCTGCTGCTGGTGGGCCTCTACGTCGCGTTCCAGTTTGCCGCCGAAACCGGGCAAGAGACGGTCGTGTCGCTGTTCCTGTTGGCCGGCGCCGTGCTCGCGCCGTACCTCTGGGCCAGCGCCATGCGGTTCCGGCTCGGCGCCACGCGCTGGCGCGGCGTGCGCCTGCTGTTCGCCGCCAGCTGGGCCGAGGTCTACAAAGCCAGCTGGCCGGTGTTCGTGATCGCCCTGGTGTGGATCGTGGTCGTGACAGCGTTCACCGCCATCGTCGCGGGCGCCATGCCGGCGCCGGGCAAGCAGACGCCGGCCAGGCTGCTTGCGAGCGTCCCGTGGGTGGCCTGGCTGCTGGCCGGCGGCGGTTTGATCGCCACGGTGCTTTGCATCATCCGGCTGGAGTTCAACTACAAGAGCCTGCTGGTCACCCGGGCCTTCATCGGCTCTCAAGCCGGGCGCTGGAAGCCCGTCTATGGCGATTTCGTGCGCATCTGGATGGCAACGCTGGGCGTATTCCTGGTCAGCGCCCTGGCGTTCGCTTTGCTGGTCGCCGCCGTGGCCGGCGGGTCGTTCAGCGGAGTAGGCAGCGCCAGGTCCATGGGTGCGCGGTTCGTATTCGTGGCAATTGCCGCAGCCGTGGCATTCCTGTTCGGCCTGCTGCTCGCATCGGCTCCGGCCCGGGCCTACCGCGAAGCCAGGATGTTCCAGCTGGTATGGAACAACGTCGGCGTGAGCAGCATCGCTCGCTTCAAATGCGATTTGCGCACGCGGCGCTTCGTGCTGCTGCGCCTGAAGAACATTCTGCTGACCCTGATCACGCTCGGCTTCTACCGGCCGTTCGCGATGATCAGCGAATACCGCATCAAGACCGGGTCGGTCACGCTGCATGTCAAAGGTGGGCTGGACCAGCTGGTCGGCCAACTTGCAAGCCAGCAAGGCGCGCTCGGCGATGCCGTTGCCGACGCGGTTGGGCTGGATCTCGTAGGTTAGCGGATGGACCCGATCCGCGGCCGCTGGTTCGACGGGCTCAGCAGCCACGCGCGTGCCGTGTCGATCACTCTCCAGGCCACGCCCGCGGGACCGCGCCTGAGCATTCATGAACTCGCCGGGCAAGGCCGGGCGCTCGAGCTGGAGAGCCGGGAGGTCGGCTGGCCCCCAGCCTGGAGCAGCGCCCGCACCCCCCGAACGCTGGCCATCGACCTGCGTCAACACGGCAGCCTCGAGGTGGACGACGTCGGCGGTTGGCAGGCCGCGCTGGCTACAGTGGGCCATCGGCCCGCATTGGCACAGCGCATGCAGACCCGCTGGCCGGTGTTCCTGGCAGTCTTGGTGGTGGCCGGCGCGGCTCTGGGTGCGTTCTACCGATGGGGCACACCCTGGGCGGCGACGCAGGTCACCCGGCAAGTGCCCCTCGACTGGGAAACCGCTCTGTCGGAGCGCGCGCTCAAGGATCTGGATGAAGCGGTATTCAAGCCCAGCAAATTGTCGGCGGCGCGGCAAACCCAGTTGCGCGAACGGTTCGACGCCCTCGCGCGAGAGGTTACGCCGGGCATGCAGCGCTATCGCGGCTATGCGCCACGGCTGTCGCTGGCTTTTCGCTCGGGCCTGGGCGCCAATGCGCTGGCGCTGCCGGGGGGAATGATCGTGATGACCGATGCCCTGGTCGAGGCTGCCGCGCAGCAAGGCCAGAGCGACGAGGCGTTGCTGGGTGTGCTGGCGCATGAAGTCGGTCACGTGGTTCACCGCCACACCACCCGCATGGTGGTGGAACAAGCCGTCCTCAACGTCGGCCTCGGACTGGCACTGGGTGACGTATCCAGCCTGCTGTCCATCGGGGGCTCGTTCCTCACCGGCATGGCTTATCGGCGCAGCCATGAAACCGAAGCCGACTGCTTTGCTGCCGCATTGATGGGCAAGGCCCGCTTGCCGGTCGACCCGATGGCCGATCTGCTGCTGGCACTGGAGCGCGCACAGGCGCAGAAAGCGCCATCTCAGGCCGCGCACACCGGCGATTCACTGCTGAACCTGCTGAGCAGTCACGCTGCAACCGCCGAGCGCGCCGAGCAGCTCAAGCAGGGCCGGCTGCAAGGCTGTTGAATAAAGTGTGAAGTCCGCCGATAAGCCGGATTCTGTGGCGTCCGTGCCCGCTTGCGCAGGACCGGACGTGACCGCCATTCCTCTGGGCTGCCTGTTGCCAGGCAGCTCGGTGCTACCTACCCGTGAACTCGGCGGGCCGCCTCAACGTTCACCTACTTGGTATTGCTGCGCGTAGAGATTGCCCGTTTCACCCGCAACGGTTGCCCGCTGCGACTCGTCTCTGTTGCTCTGATCCTCACCTCACGGTGGACAGGTGTTACCTGCTACGCTGCCCTGTGCAGTCCGGACGTTCCTCCAGTGCCGTGTTTCCACGCTTGCACCAGCGGCGGTCTGGCGGGCTTCACGTTTGTATTATCGCCCGCCCGCTCAAACCTTGTTGCAGACGCGGCGCAGGACTGCGCGAGAATACGCCCTTTGCCCGCCATGAAGGAGATGCCATGAAAGCCAACAACATTCTCGAAACCATCGGCCGCACCCCGCACATCCGCATCAACCGCCTGTTCGACACGTCGCACACCGTCTGGATCAAGTCCGAACGCAGCAACCCCGGCGGGTCGATCAAGGACCGGATCGCGCTTTCCATGGTGGAAGATGCCGAGCGCAGTGGCGCCCTCAAGCCCGGCGGCACGATCATCGAGCCGACCTCCGGCAACACCGGTATCGGCCTGGCGATCGTGGCGGCTGTAAAGGGCTACAAGATCATCCTGGTGATGCCCGACAGCATGTCGGTGGAACGCCGCCGGCTGATGCTGGCCTACGGCGCCACTTTCGCCCTCACGCCGCGTGAAAAGGGAATGAAGGGCTCCATTGCCCGCGCGCAGGAACTGCTGGCCGAAACGCCGGGTGGCTGGATTCCCCAGCAATTCGAGAATGCCGCCAATGTAGAGGTGCATGCGCGCACGACGGCCCAGGAGATCCTGGCCGACTTTCCCGATGGCCTGGACGCATTGATCACCGGGGTGGGCACCGGCGGGCACATCACGGGCTGCGCGCGCGTGCTCAAGGCCGCCTGGCCGCGCCTGAAAGTCTACGCAGTGGAGCCCACTGCTTCGCCAGTCATCTCCGGCGGTCAGCCAGCGCCGCATCCGATCCAGGGTATCGGCGCCGGCTTCATCCCCGCGATTCTGGAAACCAAGCTGCTCGATGGCGTGATCCAGGTGGAAGCCGAGGCCGCGCGTGAAATGGCGCGACGCTCGGCGCGTGAGGAAGGCATCCTGGTCGGCATCTCCTCCGGCGCCACTCTGGCCGCCATTTCGCAGCATCTGCCGCAACTGCCCGCCGGCAGCACGGTGCTCGGGTTCAACTACGACACCGGCGAGCGGTACCTGTCGATCGAAGGGTTCCTGCCCGCCTGAAGTGATCCGGCTCTCCGAAATCAAGCTGAAGCTGGCGCAGGCGGAGCAGCCCGGTCCCACCCTGCTCGCGGCCGCCTGCCGGGTGCTCGGCTTGCGGGCCGAGGAGATCGCGCGGGTCGACGTGTTCAAGCGCAGCTTCGATGCGCGCAAAGCCGATCTGGTGGCCGTCTACATCATCGATGTGGCGCTGGCCGATCCGGCAGCCGAAGCGTCGGCGCTGGCAAAGCTTGCGGGCGCGCCGCACATTACCGCCACGCCCGATATGGAGTGGCACCCGCCGGTACAGGCTCAGCGTGCGCCCGCCATTCGGCCCGTGGTGGTCGGGTTCGGACCGTGTGGCATCTTCGCGGCGTTGGTGCTGGCGCAGATGGGCCTTTGCCCGATCGTGCTGGAGCGCGGCAAGAAGGTGCGTGAACGCACGCAGGACACCTGGGGGCTGTGGCGCAAGCGTGTGCTCGATCCCGAGAGCAATGTGCAGTTCGGCGAAGGCGGTGCCGGCACGTTCTCAGACGGCAAGCTCTACAGTCAGATCAAGGACCCGCGCCACCTCGGGCGCAAGGTGATGGCCGAGTTCGTCAAGGCCGGGGCGCCGGACGAAATCCTTTACGTCGCGCATCCCCACATCGGCACTTTCCGGCTGGTGAAGGTGGTGGAGAACATGCGCGAGCAGATCATTGCGCTGGGCGGCGAGATTCGCTTCCAGCAGCGGGTGACGGATCTCGTCCTCGAGGAGCAGGCACAGCGCAAACAGCTGCGCGGTGTCACCGTGCTGGATCAAAGCACGGGCGAATCCAGCGAACTGCGGGCGGACCACGTCGTCCTGGCGCTGGGCCATAGCTCGCGCGATACCTTCGAGATGTTGCACGCGCGCGGCGTGTGCCTGGAAGCCAAGCCCTTCTCGGTCGGCTTTCGCATCGAGCACCCCCAGGGCGTGATCGACCGCGCGCGCTGGGGCCGCCACGCCGGGCATCCGCTGCTCGGCGCGGCCGACTATCGGCTGGTGCATCACGCGGCCAATGGGCGCTCGGTTTACAGCTTCTGCATGTGCCCCGGGGGCACGGTGGTGGCGGCCACGTCGGAGCTGGGGCGTGTGGTGACCAATGGCATGAGCCAGTATTCGCGCAACGAGCGAAACGCCAATGCCGGCATGGTGGTGGGCATCGATCCGCGCGACTACCCCGGTGGTCCGCTGGCGGGTGTCGAACTCCAGCGCGAGCTGGAGTCCAGGGCCTACGTGCTCGGCGGTGAAAACTACGACGCGCCGGCGCAACTGGTCGGCGACTTCATTGCCGGACAGTCTTCGACGCAACTCGGCGACGTCGAGCCTTCCTATCAACCGGGTGTGAAGCTGGGCAGTCTGCACACCGCCTTGCCGGACTACGCGATCAGTGCCTTGCGCGAAGCGCTGCCCGCGTTCGGCCGCAAGATCAAGGGCTTCGACATGCCCGGCGCCGTGCTCACCGGGGTGGAGACACGCACCTCATCGCCGATCAGGATCACGCGCGGCGAGGACTACCAGAGCCTGAACGTGCGCGGCCTGTACCCGGCAGGGGAAGGCGCGAGCTACGCGGGAGGGATTCTGTCGGCCGGGGTGGACGGGATTCGGGTGGGGGAGGCGGTGGCGGTGAACGTCGCCGCTTCTTCATTCCCTCCCCCACCTTGATCTTCATCCCCTCCCCCTTTGGGGGAGGGTTAGGGTGGGGGCACCACGCGCCGAGCCCCCACCCCTGCCCTCCCCCGGAGGGGGAGGGAGTAGATTAAGCCGTCTGCAGCCGCGCGATGCGCTCTTCGATCGGCGGGTGGGTGGAGAACAGCTTGCCCACACCCGAGGTGATACCGAACGACTGCAGGCCCTTGGGCAGTTCGCCGGGCACCATGCCACCCAGGCGGGCCAGCGCATTGATCATCGGCTGCTTGCGGCCGAGCAATTGCGCCGAACCGGCGTCTGCCCGAAACTCGCGCTGACGCGAGAACCAGGCGACGATGATCGCTGCCAGGAAGCCCAGCAGGATGTCAAGCACGATGGTGGTCACCCAGTAGCCGATGCCGGGGCCGGAGCGGTTCTCTCCGCGGTGCAGGAAACTGTCCACGGCATAACCGATCACGCGGGACAGGAACACCACGAAGGTATTCATCACGCCCTGGATCAGCGTCATGGTCACCATGTCGCCATTGGCGATGTGAGCCACCTCGTGACCGATCACGGCCTCCACTTCCTCGCGGGTCATTCCCTGCAACAAGCCGGTGGACACGGCCACCAGCGCGCTGTTCTTGAACGCGCCCGTGGCGAAAGCATTGGGTTCGCCTTCGAAGATGCCCACTTCCGGCATGCCGATGCCGGCCTTGTCGGCGAACCCGCGGACGGTCTGCACGATCCAGGCCTCGTCGGCATTGCGCGGCTCGTTGATCAACTGTACGCCCGCGCTCCACTTGGCAATGGTCTTGGACATCAGGAGCGAAATAATGGCGCCGCCGAAACCGATAAGCGCCGAAAACACCAGCAGCGAACCCAGGTTCAACCCATTGGACGTGAGATAGCGATCGACGCCCAGCAGCCTGGCCACGATGCCCAGCACCACCACCACGGCGAGGTTGGTCACGACGAACAGAACGATGCGTTTCATGTAGACAGTTCTCCAAGAGGCGGACAAAGATCACCTCGCGCCTCAGATGAGGCGTCCCGCCTCCAAATCAAGGGCGCGAAGTGGTGACCGGCCCTGTTGTATTGAATTCTTTCCGGCCGGCTGAACGAAATATGAATGAGTCATCATAGAAGGAAAAGTTCTGGTTCGAAGCACTCCAGCCCGGCACCCCTAGCAGCGGCAATGGCGTAAAGGGCTTGTCGGCCAGCCGCCCTGGCGCGATTTGACCCGCCAGCCAACTGTCCACCTCGGTCATGGAACCGAGGGGACATTGCAGGCGCCAGACGTGGGCGGTGAGCTCTTTGCGCGGTTGCAGCAGCTTTTCCAGCAAGGCATGGCCCACCACCAGCACCCGCGCTTGCGCCCAGAGGGGCCGCAGATCGACAAACAGCCGACGCCATTCGCGCGCCACCAGCGCGTCCCACAAAGCGGGCGGCGCGTCCAGCAGCGCACCGTTCTCGTCGAACAGCGTGATCGCGTCTCGCACCGGGCCGCGGACACCGCCTACCCCACGAGAATCGATTTCCGCCACCTGCAAGCGGTTCAGCGCGGCCTTGGAGCGAGGCAATCGCATCCACACCAGCCCGTTGAAAAAATCGTGCAGGCCGGGACGGACCGGACAGGTCCCGCTGTCGCGCACGAAGCGTTCATAGGGCTGGCCGGCCGGCAACGCCTCCTGTGGGACGAACCGCAGCGGTGCGCCGGATTCCCGGTTCAGCGCATCGTGCAGCGGGATTCCGGCAGCGATCCGCCCTGCCAGACGCTGCCCCGGATCGCGCCAGGGCGCGAACCACGCCTGGCTCCAGTCGATGGCCTCGCAGCTTACCGGCCGGCGCGCGACGTCCATTGAACGTAGGACGGGTTGCTTTCGGGCGACAACCGGAAGTCGCCGGGGTGGCGACGCAGCAAGGCCGTCGACTTGGCTCGCTTGCCGAGGACCTTGGCGTCGCGCAGTTGCCGGGTGACGTCGTTGAGCGGCACCGGTTCGCCGCTGAGCAGCGCCGGCACTGCTTCGAGAATGTTCTCGAATTCGTCTTCGGAGGTCAACACTTTTTTGGCGGAGGGCCTCGGGGCCGGAGCCGCCTTGGCTGCGGGAGCGCGTGCCACCGGCGCAGCCGCCTTCCTGGCGGCGGGCGCCTTGCGAGCCGGCCTTGGCGCAGGCTCGTCCCGCTCGGGGCGACTCGCCCCGTCAAGGTAAATAACCTCGTCGTACACCAGCGCCAGCGCGCCGTCATCGGCCTTGTCCCGCAACGCGAAGCACAGAACCTTGATCCCATCTTCGCGCAGCCGCACTGCCAGCGGGGCGAAGTCGGCGTCGCTGGAGCCGATCGCCACCATGCCGGGGAGAGCGTCGTGGTGCAGCAGGTCCATCGCGTCGATCACCAGCGCGGCGTCCGTCGTGCCTTTGCCCTGGTTGATGAACGAGCGCACGGCGTGCTGCCTGAGCACGTCCTTGATGCTGGTGAGTTTTTCGTGGCCGCCGTAGGCACGGCGCACTGTCACCGTGATACCGAGCCTCGCAAAGTGCCTGAACACCTGATCGACGTCCGAAGCCGAGGACAGGTTATCGGCATCGAGCAGAAACGCGACATTCATGATTGGACCTTCCAGCCCAGCGTCTCGCCGCCGCCCAGTGGCTTGAGCCGCGCCTCACCGAAGGCATAGCTTTCCGGGACCGTCCACTGCTCACGCCTGAGCGTGATGGTGCCACCGTTGCGCGGCAGCCCGTAGAACGCGGGCCCATTGAAACTGGCGAAGGCTTCGAGCTTGTCCAGCGCGCCGGCATGATCGAACGCCTCTGCGTAAAGCTCGATCGCGGCATGCGCCGTGTAGCAGCCGGCGCAGCCGCTGGCGTGTTCCTTCAGGTGCGCCGGATGCGGTGCGCTGTCGGTGCCAAGGAGGAACTTGGGACTGCCGAAAGTCGCGGCCTCGACCAATGCGAGGCGATGTTCTTCTCGCTTGAGTACCGGCAAGCAGTAGTAATGCGGGCGGATGCCGCCGGTGAAAATCGCGTTGCGGTTGAACAGCAGATGATGCGCCGTGATGGTGGCCGCCGTGAAGCGGTCGGCCGCATGCACATACTGCGCGGCCTCGCGCGTGGTGATGTGCTCGAACACGATCTTGAGTTCGGGGAAATCGCGCCGCAATGGAATCAGCTGACGCTCGATGAACACCGCCTCGCGGTCGAACAGGTCGATCTCCGGCGTGGTCACCTCGCCATGCACCAATAGCACCAGCCCCTCCCGCTGCATAGCTTCCAGCGTACGGTAGGTTTTGCGCAGATCGGTGACCCCGGCGTCGCTGTTGGTGGTGGCGCCGGCCGGATACAGCTTGAGCCCGACCACGCCCGCCGCCCGGGCGCGCACGATCTCTTCAGGCGGTAGGCTGTCTGTGAGATACAAGGTCATCAGCGGCTGGAAGTCGATTCCGCTCGGCACTGCCGCCAGGATGCGTTCGCGATAGGCGACTGCCTGCGCCGCCGTGGTGACGGGCGGCTTGAGGTTGGGCATGATGATCGCGCGGGCGAACTGCGCGGCCGTGTGCGGCACCACCGTCTTCAACGCCTCACCGTCCCGCACGTGCAGGTGCCAGTCGTCCGGACGGGTGATGGTGATTTGCTGGGTCATGGACACTATTGTCCCAAACCTGAGGATGTCATTGCGGGCTCGCCCCGTATGCGTCGCAACGCCCAAAAATTCATGGATCCCGGTCGAGCCCGGGATGACCAGGGTACTAATGCGCCAGGATCTTGTTCAGGAAATCCTTGGTGCGCGCCTGACGATTCTCCGGGTGGTTGAAGAACTCCTCCTTGGAGCAGTCTTCCAGAATCCGCCCGCCGACGTCGATGAAGATCACGCGGTTGGCTACCTTGCGGGCGAATCCCATTTCGTGCGTGACCACCATCATCGTCATGCCTTCCTTGGCCAGCCCCACCATCACGTCCAATACT
>JBKJHN010000199.1:0-22463 GCA_046599015.1 Ramlibacter sp. | reverse complement strand
ACGCCGGCCGGCTCGTTGTGGCGCACAGCACTGGCGCGGATGCGCTCGATCACCGAGTAAATGGATCCTTCGACATTGGCCTGGCTGGCGTACATGAACCTGGCCACGGGTTCCGTGGGGTTGACCTCCGACCAGGTAGACAGAACTGATACAGAATCCATGCGCTTCCCGCTCAGGCGCCCTGCGCCAGGACCAGATAGCCTTGCGGCTGGTGCGAGGCGTCCAGCAGCGCCGAAACTTGAAAATCGACCTTGCCCGCGCCGATGGCGACCTGATAGTGACGGGCGCCTTGGGCAACGGCAGTTTCGCCAAGCGACGCGTCCGCCGCCTTCCAGCCGATCTTCCTGAGCGTCTCTCGAAGGTCGGCGCCGCCAATCTCCTCGGTCTGCAACCCGAGCACCTGGGTAACCGAAGGCGTCGCATAGGAGATGCGGTACTCCAGATCCGAGGCCAGCACGGCCGTTCCGGTTACGGAGCGCAGGATGTTGGCCAGGAGGAGCTTTTCGTCCACGGCAAGTGCGGCCTGCTGCAGATGGCGCGCCTGCATTTCGACGATTTCCTTGAGGTAGCTGTTGTAATCGCCCTCGAGGCCGCGCGCGATTTCATGATGGGTGAGCAGGCCGCACGCGCAGCCGTCGTCGTCAACCACCACGAGTCGGCGAACCTGCGCCTCTTCCATCGACTTGACAGCTGCGTGCAGGCGTTTGCGCGGCTTGACCGTCAGCACGGGCGAGTGCATGACGTCCGACAGCGCGCCCCGCTCGGGGTGTTCCTGTTCGTTGCAAAGCCGGACAATGTCTCGTTCTGTCAGCACGCCCACCGGATGACCTTGACCATTGACGGCGATTACGCAACTTTGGTGCCTGTCGATCATCTGAGCCAGAGCGTCGCCCACAGCGGCGCCTTCCGGCAGCTTGCAGAAGTCGGTGCTCATCACGCCGCCCACTTCCTTGAACTTCATGTAGTACTCGACGCCAAAGTTGCGCATCACGTCGCTCTCGCTGGCGATGCCGAGCACATGGCCATCCGCATCGGTGACGGCGAGGTGCCGCACCCCGCGGCCGGCCATCAGGTGATAGGCGTCGAGGCAGCTTGTGGTTCCCTCGACCGACATCACGGGCGACTGCATCAGGTCGACACAACTCGACTTGTCGAGATTGCCTTGTCCGTGCAAGGCGCGAACGATGTCGCGCTCGGTGATGATGCCCAGGATCAGCTCGTCTTCGATCACCAGCACCGAGCTCACGGACTGCGCTTGCATCAGCTTCAGAACGCCCTTGGCGGTCTCGTCGACCCCGACCCGGCACACTTCCCGCGTCATCACCGCGGAAATCAGTTTGGCTCGGATGCTCATTTGGTGCCTTTGCGCGTGAGGTGGGCGACGCCGCCGAAACTGCCGACCCACAAGCTCCCGTCGCTTGCACTGTCCATGGAGAACACCGTGTTGGAGAACAACCCGTCCGCTGTCGTCATCACTTCGAATTTTTCGCCATTCTTCCTGGCCAGGCCATTGTTGGTGCCGATCCACAAATCACCGCCACGGGTCTGATGCAGCATGAAGACATGATTGCCAGGAAGCCCATCGGACACGGTGTAGTTCCTGAAGGTCTTGCCATCGAAATGCGCCAGCCCGCCGCCCCAGGTGCCGGCCCAGACCGTGCCGTCGCGGCCGGCCACCAGGGACACGATGTAATTCGGGTTGTAGGCGGTGTTGATGCCCTGCAGCCCCATCTCCTCTTTCTGCCTGGCATGGTGGCTCGACACCTTGGCCGGATCGTTCTTGAACGTCTCGTCCTTCTTGACCAGGTCGTAGGCTGCGCCCTGCCCCTTGGCGTGGTTCCAGTTGTCCCACTTGCCTTGCGCAAAACGCGCCAGCCCGCCTTCGGTGGCCAGCCATACGATGCCGTCCTTGCCTTCCGCCAGGCCATACACCCAATCGTTGGGCAAGCCGCCTTTGGTGCTCTCGACCGTGTGGAGTTCCCACTTGGAGCGGTCGCGCAGGTTGCCGCCCCGGATGCGATTGACGCCAGACCAGGTGGCGATCCAGACGTCGCCCGATTTGGTCTTCAGCACGTCATAGATGAAAGCGTCGCCCAGTCCATCGGGAATGTTGAAAGTCTCGAACTTGCCGGTCTTCTCGTCCAGCAGCGACATGCCGCCGCCGTAGGTCCCCACCACCAGTTTGCCGTCGAGGCGGCTCAGGTGGAACACGCCGTTTGACAGCAGGCCGGCGCGCGTGTCGAAGAGCTTGTATTCGTCGGTCTTGGTGTCGTACCGGATCACGCCGCCCGATGTGCCTACCCAGGTGACGTTGCCTTCGCTGAGGATGTCCTTGACGTTGCGATTGCCCACGCGGAAGTGAACGAACTTCGCCGCCGGGTCGACCTGCACTTTGCCCTCGGTGGCCGGTGCCCCGCCTTCGGCGGATGGCGGATGGCCCGCGGGCGCCTGCACGTTGGCCTGGGCCGTCACAGCGCCCGCGGTCGCACCGCTGGCCTTGGTTGCATTCGCAGCAGGATCCTGCTCGGCCCTCTTGCCCAGCGAATAGGCGCCGGCAACTACGCCTGCCATGGCGATGACGATCACGCCTATCGTCTTGTGTCCGATCTGCAAGCTGTTCTCCTGTGTTTTTGTGTACGGGCGTTCAACGCCCGAAGCGCGTTACACCCCGGCGGGTGCCCGCCCAGACTTCGCCTTGCGGTGTAACGGCCAGGGCATAGACGTTGTCTTCCAGCAGGCCCTCGGCCCGGCCGAAGTTTTGCCAGCTCTTACCGTCCCAGCGCGAGACGCCGCGGTTGGTGCCAAACCAGAAAGCGCCATCGCGATGTTGGGTGATCGAGTAGACGATGTTGCCCGCCAGGCCGTCCATGGTCGTGAGGTTGCTCCACTTCTTGCCGTCGAAGCGCGCGACACCGCCGCCCCAGGTGCCGGCCCAAACTGAATCGTCTGGCGCAACGTGAATCGAGAACACGTAGTTCGGGTTGTACGTTGCATTGCCTTCGTTCATGGTTGCCAGGTCATGACGGGAGCGCGTGCCCAGACCGGTGTTGATGCTGAAGGTGAGTTGATCGAGGTTGGGCGCGCCCATGCCGTCCTTGTGCGTCCAACTTTTCCAGGTCTTGCCGTCGAACATCGACACGCCGCCTTCGGTGCCGAACCATACGCGGTCTTTCGAATCCACGCCCAGCCCATAGACCCACTCGTTGATCAATTCACGCACGTAGTTCGTAAACTTGCCGGTCTTGGGATCGACCCTGCTGGCGCCGGCCCAGGTGCCGATCCACAGCGTGCCGTCCTTCTGGGAGGCGAAGCAATAGACCCAGTAGTCCGCCAGCCCGTGCATCGGGAAAAAGGTCTTCCACTTGCCGTCCTTGTAGCGCGACGTGCCGCCTGCATTGGTGCCGAACCACTTGTTGCCCTGGTGGTCGATGCCCACCGAGAACACGTACTCGTTGGCAAGACCTTCCTTGCGGGTGAAAGTATTGCGCGGCTTGAGGGTCTTGATGTCGACTTCATGCACACCCGCCGAGGTGCCGACCCACATGGCATCGCGGTCGCGCTCCACCGTCAGCGCCCGGACGTAGATGCCCTGGCCAACTTCGAAGCTATCGAGCACGCGCCAGCTGCCCGCGGCCGGTTTGCTTGCCGGCTTGGCGGGCTGAGCGTTCGCACCGAGCACCACGAACGCGAAGCTGAGGGCGACCAACAGGGTTTTCATCAATTCAAGGTTCTCAGATACGCGACCACATCCAGGATCTCGCGATCCTTCAAGATACCGAAAAAGCCGGGCATTGCGCCTTTGCCGGTTCGGATGGAGATCATCAATTGCATGTCGGGCCGCATCAAGGTTTCCGGGCGCCGGAAGTTTGCGGCGCCCGGCAGCACCGGTGTGCCGTTTTCGCCGTGACACACGGCACAGTGGGTGGTGTAGAGCGTGCGCCCCCGCTGAATGTCAGCGCCGCTCGCTGGCGTGCCTGCCAGCGCCAGCGCCAAGCCCACGAAGATTCCCGATCGTGGGAAAGTGCACCATCGTGACGCCATATTCGAGATCACTTGGCGCTCCCGGACTGCGCCTGCATCAGGCTGCGTACCCGCGCGTCCAAGGCGTCGGCCTGCTCGATATCCTTGGGTAGCCCAAGGTCGCCAGCGCGGTAAGCACGGGCCAGCTCGGCAAGCGCTGGCGCGTGGTTCTTTTTTTCGGCCTTGCGGAACCATTCAAGAGCCAGAGCTGGGTCCCGTGGGACGCCGCTGCCATTTCTGTACATGCGACCGATTCCGAACTCCCCGGCAGGTTCGCCCTGCTCCGCGGCCTTGCGATAGAGCGCCATGGCTTCCTGATCAAATTCGGCGGCATTCAACAGGTCGGCCAGGCGTGCCTGTGCAAGCGCGTGATTTTGATCCGCGGCTTTGCGAAACAGCGGCATGGCCGTGGTGATGTCGCCCGTGCGCGCCGCGATCTCCGCTTGTTGAAAATCTTCCGCGGGGCCGGCCTTTGCTGCGGTGCCGAACGCGAAGAGCGCGGCCAGGGAGAAAGCGCAACGGGCAACGATGCAGGACTGGCCAGTGAGTTTCATGGTGGCTGACAGTGCAAGAAGCAGACCAATCGACGAGCGCGCAGCGGGGGACCAAGGCTGTGGCAAGTTCCCGGATTAACCCGCCTCCGGCGGCTGGTCGCCGCCGCGCGCCTGCTCGTACTCCTCGAGCTTGCGATATAGGCTTGACAAGCCGATGCCCAGTCGCTGGGCCGCGGTACGGCGATCGCCGCCGCACTCCTCGATGCCGCGCAGGATCAAGGCGTGCTCGAAGTCCCGGACCTGTTCGCGCAACGGCCCGCTGCCCTGGAGCGCCGACGGATTGGGCCCGCCTTCCGGCACGACCGGCGTGATGTTCGGAGGCAGGTCGCTAACCCGGATACGGCCATCTTCCGCCAGGATAGTGGCTCGCTGTAACACATTTTCGAGTTCACGCACATTGCCCGGCCAGTCGTAGCCCAGCAGGACTTCCTCGGCCTCGGGATCGATGGTCAGCCGGGTGCGCACGCCAAAGCGCTCGGCGCCACGCGCCAGCAGGTAAGAGATCAGGGCCGGAATGTCCTCCCGACGTTCTCGCAGCGCCGCGACGGTGACATGGAACCCGCTCACACGAAAGTACAGGTCTTCGCGAAAACGCCCGGCGGTCGCCATCTCCCGCAGGTCGCGATTGGTCGCCGCCACGATCCGCACGTCGATCTTGCGGACCTGCTCGCTTCCCAGTGGACGGATCTCCTTGGCTTCGAGCACGTGAAGCAGCTTGACCTGCAGGTCCAGGGGCAACTCCCCGATTTCGTCCAGGAAGATCGTGCCCTTGTCGGCTTCGAGAAAAAGTCCCTTGCGGGCGCGATCGGCACCCGTGAAAGCGCCTTTGGTATGCCCGAAGAACTCGCTTTCCAGCAGGTTCTCCGGGATCGCCCCGCAGTTGACCGGAATGAACGGCCGGTCAGCCCGCTGGCTCTGTTGATGGATGGCGCGCGCCACGACGCCTTTGCCGGTGCCGCTTTCGCCGGTGATAAGCACCGTGCTATCGGTCGGCGCGACCTTGGCCACCAGCCGGTCGAGGGTTCGCATTGCCTGGGACACGGATGGACAGCGGTCGTCCCGCCGCCCGACGACCAGCTTGCGCAAGGCCTCGTTTTCACCGCGCAATCCGCGCAGGTCGGCGATCTGCCTCAGCCGTTGCGCCAGTTCCTCCGAGCGCAACGGCTTGATCATGTAGTCGAAGGCGCCCGCCTTCATCGCCTCGATCGCGGTGTCCACCGACGAAAAAGCCGTCATCATGATGAAGGTGGTGTCGACGCCGGCGGTGCGCGCTTCGCGCACGACCTCGATGCCGGTCAGGTCCGGCATGTTGATGTCGCACAACGCGACCTCGATGTCGCCCTTGGCGAGGCGCGTCAGGGCCTCGCGCCCGCTACCAGCCACTTCGACCGAATGGCCGGCACGCAGGACGCTCGCGGCAAGGATCTGGCGGATGGCGGGTTCATCGTCAACAACCAGAATCTGCAGCGCGGAACTCATTCACCCTAGTGTACCGGCTCCCAAGTTCCCGATGGAAGCCACACATTGACGAGGGTTCCTCGTCCGACCGTCGATTCGAGGACGATTCGCCCGCGATGTTCCTCGACGATGGATCGGCACAGCGGCAACCCCAGGCCGGTACCGCGGCCAGGGGGTTTGGTCGTGAAGAGCGGGTCGAATGCCCTTTCACGCACTGCCTCGCTCATGCCGCAGCCGTTATCCGAAACGCGCAGTTCAACCCCACCCCCTGCGCACCGTGTTTCCAGCTCGATGCGGGCGGTACGCGGCGCCAGGCCGGTTGTCGCATCCGCGGCATTTGTAACCAGATTGATCAATAACAACACCAGCCGATCGGCGGCGGCCGTCACGGCCGGCACCCGCGGATCGAGCGAGACAACGACAGTTACATTTTCCAGACGCGGCTCGTAGCGCAACAGCCCCAGCGACTGTGTGACGATCTCGTTAAGGCTTGCAAGCTGGGACTGAGGCGCCGGTGCGGCGGCCAGTTCGGAGATGTCGTGAGTGATGGCCACCAGGCGCGAGGTTGCCTCGAGAATCTGGCCGGCATCGCACCACGTTTGCGCGGCCTCAAGTTCCGCCGGCCTGCTTTGTTGCGCCTCCACCAAGGCCCGGGCATAGCCATCGATAGCGGCTATAGGATTGCCGATTTCGCGCAGCACACCAGCGGCCATGGAGCCGATCGCGGCAAGTCTTTCCTGATGCATCACGTGGCGGCGTTCGATCTCCAGATCCCGCTCATGCCGTGCCAGCGCATCGGCCAGGCTGTCCAGGGCCAGGGCCAGGTCTCCAAGCTCATCGTTACGCCCCAGCGGCTGCCCGTGCCGGCGGTCGCCCACGAGGATCGCCAATGCGCGCGCGCGCACCGCGCCGATGTCGGTCGCCAGCCGGGAGAAGAACAGCAACGCCAGCGCACCGATCGTGGTGATGCCGAGCCAGGCGAGGCACGCGATGGCTATCGTACCGGCATCGATGTAGTGGTGTGCCTCGACCAGATGCTGCGCGCCGTTCGCCTGCGCCTCGCGCTGTTGCTGCTCCAGCTCCTGCAGGCGCGCGGGGTCGCGATCGTCAGCGGCCTCCTGCAGGCGGCGTTCAGCCAGCATCGACTGCTGTGCCTGGGCCTGCTCGAAGGCCAGGAGGTGCGATTGCACCGCGTTGCGAAAGATCAGCGCCGAGGCGACCAGCAGCATGGCCAGGATCATGACGCCTACGATGGCCAGCAGACCGGTGGCCCGCAGCGGCATCCGGCGCAAAACGCCGGCCGGGCGCGCAGCCGCCGATCGAACCCGCGGATCTGGGATCGCACCGGTGGCAGTCGTGTCGTTCATGCGGATTTGAGCAAGCGTTCGAGCTCTTCGCGTATCGCCGGCGAATCCCATTCGCGGGCGCCGACCCAGCGGGCCAGCACATCTCCTTGCGCGGCAACCAGAAATGTCTGCGGCAGCACCTTCAGATCGAGCTCGGCAACCACAGGCATCGCCGGGGACAGCACCACGCTGTTCAGCCCCGCCGCATGCTGCGCCAGGTATTCGCGGACGGGGAAATTGTCTTCGGCGAGCGCCACCCCGAACACATCGATTTCGGCCGGCGCCAGCGCCCAGGCCAGGCGCTCGAGGCTGGGCAGTTCCTGGCGGCACGGAGGGCACCACAGCGCCCATACATTGATCAGGCGCGCGCCCGAGGTGCTGGCCGGCAGCACCGTGGGCTGGCCGGCGAGGTCGCGCACGGACATCGCCGGCCACTTCCGGGCCGTGGCTGGCGCCGGCGCCTTGTCGCATCCCGAGAGCCATCCGGCCGCGCCCGCCAGGGCAGCGCCGATGGCCTGCCGGCGCCTCACGGCACCACTCCATCGATCACCAGCTTCACGTCGCGCGACCCGACCGACACGGGCCCCAGGCTTCCCATCAAGTCGCCGCTCTGGGGGGTGGCGTTCCCGCTGCGCGAAATCCGTGCGCCCAGAACCACTTCGGCCTGCCCGGACAGCTTGAACTGCGGCGTCATGGCCGACGAGTCGTCGAGCTTGAAGCGATGCGGGAACTGCCCTGCCGGCACACGGGAAATGGCCAGCGGCATGAGCGGCCCGTTCACGGCCCGCGCGAACACGAACAGTGTGGCGCCGGGCTCCACCCTGGACTTGAGCGAGTCGGCGACCGTCACGTTGCCGTCCACGCTCACGGCACCCTCTTGCGAGGCCGGCGTGGAAGTAACGGGCTTCGCGACGGCCGGATTCATGACGGGCCGATCGCCAGCAGCTGCCACCGGCGTGGAGGCGTTGACCGCGCCGGCCTGCGCCTGCGCAATGCTCGCGGCAAGCGAAAACGCCTGCGGGGAGTCCGGCGGCAGCGTCGCCTGAAGCTTCTGCCAAACCGAGACAGCAACAGCGAAGTCGCCCCGGTTGAATGCCGCCGTTCCAGACAGTAACAGCGCCTTCGGATGAACCGGATCGACATTCAGCGCCGCGTTGACGAGTTCCAGCGGCCGGCCCTCCAGGCTGCGCCCGTTGATCATCGCCAGGGTGTCGGCATAGTCGGTAAGCAGCCGAGGGTCTTTCGGCGACAGGGCGCTGGCGCGGTCGTAAGCCTGCGCGGCTTCCGGCAGGCGGCCGAACGACACATAGGAGCGCGCCAGCATGTGCCAGCCGTCTGCGTCCTGGGGTGCGTTCTTCAGCTTCTCGGCCAGGCGCTCGACCATCTCTTCCATCTGCTCGCGCGACATGGCGTGCGGCGCGCCAGCGCTCGGCGATGCGGCCTGCTTGACATCCGGCATCAACGCTGCCGGTTTGCCGATCAAGCCGTAAACCGCCAGAGCGCCGGCGGGCACCAGAAGCGCGAGCGCGACGATCGAGGTCAGCGGCGGCAGGCGGCTTACCGGCGCCGCGGCCGCATCTGGAAGCTCACCCACTTCGTCGACGACACGGTCCTGCAGTTCCTCAAGCGCCTTCGCATGCTGCTCGATCGTCAGCGTGCCCTGCGCGAGTTCGGCATCGAACGCGGCGCGCTGTTCGCGGTAGACCGTCAACGGCGATGGCCCGGCTTGCGTGTCCGCAGGCGGGCGCAAAAGCGGCGGCAACACGAAGAGCAGTGCGCCTGCCAGCAGCAAGGCGATGGCGACCCAGAATGCCAGCGTCATGATCGCAGCTCCGGTTCGTCGCCGAGCAAGACCGCGGCACGCTGGCGCTGCGCATCGCTGTGCGTCGACGGCTGCGCGTTCGGACGCCGGCGGCGCACCGCAAACACGGCGATGGCCGCACCGAGCGCGAGCAGCGCGAACGGCCCGAACCACAGCGCCAAGGTAGTCGTCTTCACCGGCGGCCGGTAAAGCACGAAGTCGCCGTAACGCTCCACCATGTAGGAAAGCACGTCGGCATCGCTGCGGCCGGCGCCAAGTTGCTCCCGAATCTGGTTCTTGAGGTCGATCGCGAGGCCGGCGTGCGAATCGGCGATGGTCTGGTTCTGGCACACCAGGCAACGCAGTTCCTCGGCCAGGCGCTTGACCCTCGCCTCCAGGACCGGATCAGCCGCCAGCGGCATCGCTTCACCTGCAAATGCCAGTGGCATGACCCAGGCTAGCAGCAAGCCGAGCAAGAATCGCGTCACGCCCCGCCTCCTACGGAAACCGATGGGCCCAGCGGTGCGAGGCTGTTCCTGGTCTGACGCGCCAGCCGATAGCGGCGGTCGGTGGCAGCGAGCAACCCTCCGAGCGCCATCAACAGCGCGCCGCCCCAGATCCAGTCGACAAAGGGCTTGACTTGCAGGCGAACGGCCCACGCTTCGCCGCCCACCGACTCGCCGAGCGCTACATAGAGGTCGCGTGTCCAGCCAGTGTCGATTGCGGCCTCGGTCATCGGCATCCCTTGCGCCTTGTAAAGGCGTTTTTCCGGATGCAGGATGGTCAGTTCACGGCCGTCGCGACTGACCTGCACAGTCGCGCGCAGGCCCACATAGTTGGGGCCCGTGTACTCGCCCACCTTGTCGAAGCGGAAGGTGTACCCGCCGACGCTGGCGGTGTCACCGGGTTGCATGCGCACGTTCTCTTCGATTTCCCAGGTCTTGACCATCGTCACGCCGAAGATGAAGACGCCGACGCCGAAGTGGGCGAGCAGCATGCCCCACTCTCCCCGCGGCAGCAGCTTGGGAAGCCGCACAAGCCGCTGCAGCCACGACCCATTCACGTGGCGCAGCCTCTCCCGCACGGCGACCAGAGTGCTGGCGGCCACCCAGGCGGCCAACAGAACGCCAAAGGAACTCACGAGCGAGCCGCCCACCGCCAGCGAAACGCCGGCTGCGAGCACACTGGCCAGGAGCGCTCCCCGCAACCGCCGCGCCAGATCGGGCACGCTTGATTCGCGCCAGCGGGCAAGCGGGCCGACGCCCATCAAAAAGATGGCCGGGGCCATCAGCGGCGCGAAGACGGCTTCGAAATACTGCGGGCCCACCGAAATCTTGCCCAGAGACAGCGCATCGAGCAGCAGCGGGTAGAGCGTGCCCAGCAGCACCGACGCGGCGGCGACCGCGAGCAATACGTTATTGGCGAGCAGCATCGACTCACGCGAAACAGCCTGGAAACCCGCGCCCAGACCGACCTTGGGAGCGCGCCACGCGAACAGCACCAACGAGCCGCCGATCACCGCCACCAGGAAGCCCAGGATAAAGATGCCGCGCTTGGGGTCCGTCGCGAAGGCATGCACCGATGTCAACACGCCCGAGCGAACCAGGAAGGTGCCAAGCAGGCTGAGAGAAAAAGCCATGATCGCGAGCAGCACCGTCCAACTGCGAAAAGCCCCTCGCTTTTCGGTCACCGCGAGTGAGTGGATCAATGCGGTGCCCGCCAGCCACGGCAGGAACGAGGCGTTCTCGACAGGGTCCCAGAACCACCAGCCGCCCCAGCCGAGTTCGTAATAGGCCCACCAGGATCCGATCGCGATGCCGAGGGTGAGGAACAGCCAGGCGACCGTGGTCCAGGGCCGCGACCAGCGGGCCCAGGTGGCGTCGAGCCGGCCGCTCAGCAGAGCGGCTATGGCAAAGGCGAAGGCCACCGAGAAACCGACATAGCCCATGTAAAGCAGCGGAGGATGGATCACCATGCCTGGATCCTGCAGCAAGGGATTCAGATCGCGGCCCTCGGCCGCCGCCGGCAGCAACCGGGTAAAAGGATTCGAGGTGAACAGCAGGAAGGCGATAAAGCCTGCGCTGATGAGGCCCATCACACCCAGCACACGGGCGACGAACTCGGTGGGCAGCCGGCGGCTGAACACCGACACCGCCGTGCCCCACAGCCCCAGCATCAGCACCCACAGCAACATCGAGCCTTCGTGGCTGCCCCAGACTGCGGCGATGCGGTACGGGGTCGGCAGCGAAGTATTGGAATGCTGCGCCACGATGAGCAGCGAGAAATCGCTCTCGACGAAAGCCACTGTGAGTGCCAGGAAGGAGATGACCACAAAAAGGAACTGTCCTTGTGCCGCCGGCTGGGCGACCGCCATCCAGCCGGGCACCCCGCGCGCCGCGCCGGCCAATGGAAGAACGGCCTGCGCGACTGAGAGCATCAGCGCGATGATGAGGCAGAAGTGCCCGATTTCACCGATCATGCCGGCTCCTCGTCCGCTTGCGACCGGGCCATGACGATGCGGCGGCGCAGCCCCGAAGTTTCGGCGACCATCAGGGCGACACACAATGCAAAAGAACCCCACACGTAGGCGCCGTGCCCGTTCATGTCGAACAACACTTCCCAGTTCATTTCTTTGTTTCCTCTTTGGCGATCCACAAGGGAATGGCGACACGCTCGACAATCAGACAGCGTACGCGCGCCAGGACCACGGCCAGCGCGTACGTCAAAAAGGCCAGTGCCATGACCAACATGCCCGCAAACACCGCATCGGGCAGCGCGGGTGAGCCTAGGAGGCTGCCTGAACCGCCCTGGTGAATCGTGTTCCACCAGCGCACCGAATAATAGATGTTGGGTATGTTGATCACGCCGACCAGCACCAGCACGGCACATGCCCGGTCGGCGCGGCGCCGGTCGCTAAAAGCCGAACCCAGGGCCAGGAACCCGATGTAGAGGAACAGCAGGATCAATTCAGAGGTGAGCCGCGCGTCCCACACCCACCAGGCGTTCCATGTTGGCTTGCCCCACAGGGAGCCCGTGCCGAGTGCGATCAGTGTGAACACGGCTCCGGTGGGCGCCAGCGCGGTCATCATCATCGCGGGCAGGCCCGGCGCCAGCGCCAGTGTGAGCACTGCGAAGAAAGCCATCACGAGGTACAGGAAAAGCGACATCCAGGCAGCCGGCACATGCACGAACACGATGCGCCAAGCCGAACCCTGCTGGGCGTCGGCCGGTTCCATGAACAACCCGGTTGCCACGGCGCCGGCCGTCAGCAGCACAGCGGCGAGCGCAATCCAAGGCACCAACCGCCCGGCCGTCAGGTAGAAGCGTTCCGGCGACGCCAACAGGCCCAGCGGCAGGCGCGAGAGGAACGAGACGGCATTGGTCTGCATGGCTAGGGGGGCCACACCGCATGGACCATGCCAATGCTGCCTCATGGCCTGCTCTCCTGTAAGGCCCTGTTCAGCTTCCCGGCACCAAGAAGCAGCACCCTGATGTTCCCGTATCTGGGAAGGGGCTCACCTAGGTTGTTGCGGCGCGGCAGACTTGGCCGCAGCATGCCGGCCCAGCTTTTCTTCCCACTCCCAGATGGCCGCCCGAGCGCGGGTGCGATGTGGGTCGTCGGCCGGCGATAGATGCAGATAGGCGCGCATGCCACCGAGCGCCGATTCGTAATCTTGCCTCATCTCGTCCGCCATGGCGAGGCCGTAGTACGCGTTGGCCTGCTGCGGGCGCAAATCGATCGCGCCCAGAAAGAAACTGCGCGCCGAGTCGGCTTGCTTCAGCCCGAGAAGTGCGTAACCCATGTTTACGTGCGCTTCCGGCAGTTTGGGCGCCAGCTGCATGACCCGGTGCAAGGCCGTGACGGCATGGTCGTACTGGCGCGCATGCAGCATGACGATGCCCTGCTCGAAGCGCTGACGGACCTCGGCTTGCTGCATCTGCCGTTGGTGTTGGATGCGCGATTCTTGCTCTGTCGGGCGCATGGCAAGCGCCATGCCACCCAGCAGCGCCAGGGCGGCGAGGAAGAAGGCCCACTCGCCCCTGGTGGAACTTCCGCTCATATGGCGCCTTTGTGCGGTGCGAGGCTGACGAAGGGCACGCCGAAGAAAGTGAGGAAGGCCAGGACGAACACGCCGACGATCATCAGCGCGCCGACCTGCGGGCCGACCCGCCAAGTGAGGCGTGCATGGACAGCGGCGGCAAGCGAAAGCCAGGTGATGAAAGCCCAGGTTTCCAGCGGGTCCCAGGCCCAGTAGCGGCCCCAAGCATCCTGGGCCCAAACAGCGCCGGCGATCAGCATCAGGCTTTCGAACACCAGCGCCGCGAGCATGAAGCGCCAGGCCAGCGCGTCCAGCATGGCGTCGCCCGGCATCCGGGCGAACCAGCGCTTGCCCCAGTCCATCCCACGGGCAAGCAGCACGCCGGCCAGACCGGTGCCCACCAGTGCGCAGCCGAGAAAGATCTTGCCCAGGGCCACATGAAACCACAGCACCGGCATTTCGTAAGTGGGCGGGCGATGTGAGTCGAGCGGGTTGACGGTCAGCAGCCAGGCGCCCATCACTGCCAGCAGCGACAACACCAGCGGCTCGCTGTCGCGCAACACCGGCACCTTCCAGTTCGCCAGGCGCCAGGCAATCCCCAGACTGAGCAGGCTACTGGCAAGAATCTCGAACATGTTCAGAAATGGGCCGTGTCCGATGCGCGCCCAACGCAGCGCGATGCCGACTGCCAGCGCCAGCAACGCAACATCGGTCAGAGGCAGGCGCGACAGCAGCGACGCGGACGTCGCGGTCCCGCCCTGCGTCGCGAGCCGCCGCCATGCAAGCAAAGCAGACAACAGCATCAGCACGGCTCCGGCGCAAACCCACCAATAGTCCATCGGCCGGGCCGCCATGTTCATGCCGAAACGCCCTGCGAGAGCGGCAGCAACCGCGCAGTGCGACCCCACAGATGCCAGCCCAAACCCAACACCCCAAATAAAGAAACTACCAGCATCGGCACGAGGGTTGGGTCATAGAAGATGCGGTATCCCATCCAGCCGGTGAGACGGTCGTAGCGCATCGTGGCACCCGGCAACTGGAGTGACTCGCCGGGCTTCAACTCGTGGCGCTTGGCGTCGACCTCGACGACCAGCACGGTAGGCACATCACTCGGGTCCAGCGTCCAGGCGGACTCCAAGGGTATCGGCCGCTCGACACGAAGCCAGAACTGCATTGCACGGCCATCGGGTGATGTCCACTTGTTCTCCTGCTGGTAGTCGTTCAGCGGGTACGACGGCATATGCAACGCGCCCTGTACCGGGTCGCCGCCGTCCGGGTGCCAGGTGAGCAGCGGCGCGAAACCCTTGTTGTGTGTGGTGTAGAAGCGGTAACCGTTCAGGATCAGCGGGGTGTCGTCACCAACAGTCACAGGCGCGCTCTGGCCTTCGATCCAGACTTCGCTGTTGGTATGCGCGCGCCTGACGCCCGGCGCATACGCGACCTGGAAGCCCCCTTGACGAAACTCGAGGCGCTTCCAGCCCGTGCCGTGCCAAGGCCCGCTGCCGGTCACTTCGACCTGAGCCGGGTCGAACACGGTGTTCTGTGTCACTTCCACCCTGCCGTCCAGATGGGTCATCCGTCCCCAACCGGCGAGCAACAGCAGCAGCAGCAGGGCGACGTGGAAAACGCCAAGCCCGCCTCGCCGCAACGCCGGCTTCGATGCCAGGGCCGCCAACAGATTCAGCGCAAGTAACGCGAGCGGCGCAGCGATGGCGGCGGCAGGGACTTCGGGGCGATCGTAGCTCGCCACCGTACCAATCCCCAGCAGCGCGAACCCGGCCATCGTGAGCCTGGAGGAGGCAAGACGATGAGCAATGCGCTTCATGGCGCGTTCGCACAATTCTCGGTCGAGTCCTTCATCCAGCCCCCGCCGCTTTGACCGTTGCCGGGCGCGCCCGCGGAACCGCAATTGCCTGCCTCCCAACTTCCACTGTTGGCAAAGGTGCGGATTTTCAGCACGGCGTTGAGGTAATACGGCCCATTGTTGTAGGCGGCGGTCGTTAGGCGAACTTGCGTGCCGGCCGGTAGCCCGGCCTCGGGGCCGACATCATTCAAATTGACCAGAAAAGCCTTGTTCTTCCAGCCATGCGGCACACCGATATGGCACCAACTGCAGCGTATCCGCCCAACCTTGTCCGTATGCAACCCGTGCAGATTGCCTGCGCTTCCACGAAAACCGGTGGTGCCGGTGGGGTTGCGATTAGCGTACGTCGCCGGATTGTGGCACTTGAAGCAGAGCGCATTGGCGGTGTACAACCCGTCGCGGTCGTTCGAGCCCGTGGTCGCGCTCCACTCACCCTTCAGGATGAAGTTGTTGGTCGAGCCGTGCGGCCCCCAAGGGCTGCCGTTCTCGCCGCCTATCGGAACCACGTCGCTTGCCCCGGTGTTTGAGCCGTGGCAGTCGCTGCAGTACATGGTCTGAGAGCCGACGTCAGCGGTGAGGTTCCAGGGTACGCGCCAGGAAGACTCATTGGTGCCGCGGATTGCGTGCGTGCGGCCGGTGCTTGCGATCACGGGGTGCCAACTGCGCCGGTTGTTGGACTGGTAGTTGACGGTATAGGACCGCCCCGGAGGCGTGCCTGCGAAGGCGCCGGAGTCGGTGGTGGCCAGATTGGCCATGTGCCCGGCCGGGGCCTGGAACTCCATGGCCTGGTTTGTGTATTGCGTCACGTTGTTGGTGCCGGACTGCGTGCCGCCACCGCTGAAACCAAGGTTGGGCGGCGTGTCATAGGCGTAGGTCGAATGGCATTTCAGGCACACCTGGTACTCGCGCGTCACATAAGTGCTGCTCACCAAGGTGCTTACGCTGGCGTCGCCGCGCTTGAAGTCGAACGACGATGGGATCGCTCCGAACAACGCCGAACCGTACACAGGCTCGACGCCCGTGATGCCTCGCAGCACGCCCGAGGCGAGGTTGGTGTGGCCGGCGGCGTGGTTGTGCGTGCCGGCGGCATCAGCTGTGGCTGCGTTCGCATTGAACAGCCGATTCTTGATCACCCGGTGCGGGTTGTGACAGTCCGTGCATTCAACGTGCCGATTGTCTTCGAAGCCCACGCCCTTGCCCAGCCGCGCTGGCGATTCCACGAAATCCTTGCCGCGCTGAGTGCCCTCGCTTGCATTCAGGCCCGTGCCAATGTCGTGCGCCTCGCTGCCGGTGGTTCGCTGATCGAGATCGCTGATCGGCATCCGCCGGGCCAGCGAAAAGTCGGTCTTGATGTCCGGCACAGTGGACACATTCGACAGAATGCTGGTTCCCGATGCGGAGTGGCACTGATAGCAAGTTTCCTCGATCGCTGCATTGCCGCCGACCTTCGGTAAGCCGGTGTTGTCGGTGCCCTCGCGCAGCAGGCGTCGCGCACCTTGCACCGTGTGCGTGTCATGACAACTGAGGCAGGAAGCCTTCCAGACCGGCAGGTTCGCGGGGAAATCGCTTAGCGGGAAAACGGTACTCGTCCCCCTGAAAACTTGGGTCGCAACAGCTGAATTGGCATGCGCCGAAAGCGCCCAGCTCTGACCCCCCTTGCTGTGGCAGGCCAGACAGATGATGTCATTGGCCTCGTTGAAGTCACCGCCGGTTGGCCCCAGGTTTTCCTGAAAGCGGTTGAGGCGCAGGAACTTGGCGTTGCCTTTGCTCGCATCGGTTTCGCGCAGGTGCGGATCGTGGCAGGTGGCGCACTGCATCTGGCCGGCTTCCAAGGGAAGTTTAGGCTTCACGCCGCCGACCACACGGGTCCCGACGATTCGGTTGAGCAACGTGCTGGTCGTAGGCGGCGTTCTCAGTTCGCCGTCGGCGGTGGCCAAAGCGGAGTCGTAAGTAAAGGAAATCGGGTGATCGTTGGTCAGGTTTACGCCCAGATTGCGGGTGAAGCCCGTGGTGGCGCCTGATCCAGGCGGCATCAGGCCGCCCGTGGCCGTGCCCGTCATCGGAATGGTCTGGTTGGCCTTGCCATTGAGCACATTGACGTTCCCCAGCGCCATCGTTCCGTCGTGGCAGGACAGGCACAGCTTGGAGGTTCCGCCGGGCGCGTTGGCCATCTCCGTTGCGTTTGCATCGATCGAGCTGGAGGTGTAGGGCACGTAAGTGGTCGCGGTGGACAACTTGCGGTTCCACAGCGGCGCCTGCTGAATGGTCTCCGCTCCGTGCGGCGTGTGGCAGAACACGCAGATCTGGGTCTCGGAGGTAGCCTTGACCGTACGCGTGTCGGTCACCCCCGAGCCAAAAGACGTCGCCGAAAGATTGTGCTTGGTGTTGCGCACGTCGGAGATCTTGGCCGCATCCACCGGCCGAACTGTCATCAGCGCCGACAGTGCGACCAGCAAGCACAGGATCAGCAGCGATACAAGGCGCCTCATCAGTTGCCCCCAAGAAACTGGAACACGGCGACGCGGCCATTGAACATGTCGGCCACGAACACGCGATTGCGCGAGTCTACCCAGACGCCGGCTGGCAGGAAGAATTTCCCTACGTCCTGTCCGGTACCGCCGAGCGCCATCAGAAAGCGGCCCGCGCTGTCGAACACCAGCAGCGTGTCGTGCATCGATTCGACCACATACAGATTGCCTTCGTCGTCGGCGGCCACGCCTTTGGGGCGCACCATGTTGCCCACATACAGACCTCGCTCGCCAAAACGCAGCGTCGCGCGGCCCTCGCTGTCGAACACCTGGACCCGGGCATTGAGCGAATCGCACACGATCAGCATGCCAGCACTGACACTCAGGTGGGTTGGAAAGTTTAATTCGCCGGGGCCGTCGCCGCGCTGGCCCCAGGTGGCAAGCAACTTGCCGTCGTCGTCGAACACCTTGATGTCGTGGGCGTGGGTGTCGGCCACGTAGATCCGCCCGCGCTGCGCATCACGCGCAACGCCGGTAGGCCGCACCAACTGGCCGGCGCCGAAGTCGCCCAGCGGCGCGCCGTCGGGGCCGAGCCGGAATACCCGGCCGAGTTCCGCATCGGCCACCAGCAACTGGCGATCCCGGCCGAGCGCAATACCGATTGGCGCGACGAAGCGTTGGGTCTTGCTGGCCTGGTCCCAGACTTCAAGCTTGCCTGCCACTTCGTCGAACACGAATACCGCATTGCGGCTCACATCCGTCACAAGCACGCGGCCGGCGCCGTCCACGACACCCGTTTGCGGCCGTTGCAGCACCACGGGCCGATCGGGTGTTTCGAGCAGGCCGACGATCCAGGCAAACACCTTGTGCGCGGTGCTGCGCTCGCCACTTGCGGGTGCGAAATTGGATTCGCCCACCAACTGGCCCAGATAGCGGTAGCGCGGCACCTCCTGCGTTTGCGGCGGCGGAAACACCATGCCGGTTTCAGCTTGGGTGCCTTCGAGCCGCATCACCAGCGGCTCGCTGGCGCAGCCCGCCAGCAACACTGTGCAGGCTGCCATGACCAGGAGCCTCTTGCTCATGGCGCCGCCCTTGGGCGCTCCATCGACACGGGCGCGACCAGCATCACTTGCACGCGCGCGTTCATGCTGTCCGCCGCGTAGAGCAGGTTGCCGTCCACCGCCAGAGCCTCGATCCTTCCGAACTGGGCCGGGCCGCTGCCGAAGCCACCGAAGGTGCCCAGCAACCGCGATCCACGGAAAACCTTGATGCGCTGGGTGGCGTCGTCGCTCACGAATACCCGGCCGTCACGGTCCACAGCCAGCGCGCGTGGCTGCACCAGCTCGTTCTCGCCGACCACCTCCAGCACCTCGCCCGATGCGCCGAGCACCACCACCTGTTGGGCCATCCGATCGAGTACGTACAGGCCGAGCGGCCCCAACGCCATCGCCGTGATGCTCTGCAGCACGCTGGTGCGGCCGCGGCCGAGCACACCCCGAGCCCGTCCCAGGGGATCGAACACGATCACCTGCGCCGTGGCTGCATCACCGACCAGGATCTCACCGCGATTTAGCGGGACTGCGACGGCCACCGGCCGCGGCGCATTGGCTTCATCGTGCAATCGGCGCACCTCGCGGCCGCGCAGGTCGTACTGCACCACCATGTGTTCGGCTGGCAACGCGACCCATGCGCTGAAATCGTTGCCAAGTTGCAGCGAAGTGCCGCTACCGTTGGCACTGCCGCTGAATGGAACGAAGGCGACCATGGCGTCGCGGCTGCGCTCGAGCCGCCACACAGTGCGCGCGCCCGCATCGGCGATCAGCAGCACATCGCCTTGGACGGCCAGACCGACTGGTTGCACGAAATTAAGGCGCGGGCCGGCAGTCGTGGCCGGCTGAAAGGGCAATGAGGGTTTGAGCAGCCAGCCGCCCTGGATCGTGGCCCAATGTGTCAGCAGGCCATTGCTGTTGCTGTTGCTGTTGCTGTTGGCAGCTGGCGCGGGTCTCGTCGGACCATCGTCCGCAGCACAGCCCGCCAGGCTGAGCGCCACGCAGGCCCCGGCCAACGCGAAGGCTCGCCGCTGCAAACCAGTCGTCACCACTTGCCCGGCCCCCTGGTTTCGGTCGATCCGTGGATGCCGCTCTTGAGCCCCGGCTTGCCGGAATGGCATAGATCGCATCGATCGGCGGACCAGGCGACCTGTCCGTTGTGGCACATGCCGCAGAACTTGCCGTCGATGATGTCGGCCATCAGCACCGTGTTGGAACCCGCACGCATTTGAAAGCCCAGTTCGGAGTGGCAGACCTTGCAACGATAGCGGATACGGTGGAACCAGTGCGAGAAGATCACCGGCCGCACTCCGGCCTTTTCGGAATTTTGGTTAAGCACCACGTCGCCGTACTCTGCGTAAGACGGGACGGCAAACGAGGCGCAAAGTATCAGCAACGGCAGTACCTTCCTGGATCTCATGGTGGACCCGATTCGCGCACCAGCGAATTGCCGAACGCACGGTGTTCCGGGCTGCCGCGGGCCACGCTATGGCAGCGCTCGCATTCGGTCAGCGGAAAAGCCACCGCACCATGGCACAGGCCGCATTTCTCGCCTTCCAGGATCATCAGCATGTTGATGCGAGTACCACCCGCCGTCTCTGCAAACAACTGGTTGTGGCAATTGCTGCAATCCAGCCAGGCGGTGTGCTGGCGGTGCGGGAACTTCACCATGTGCATTTCGCCGGTGTTCTTCCGCAGAATGTCCGTCGTGCGCAGCTTGACGATGGTCTCGGGCTGGATGTTGGTGCGCGGCTGAATGAGCCCGCGGTCGAGCGCCTCCATCCATCTCACCTGATTGCCTGCCGTATCGGGTGGCAATGTCGCGAGCGCTTCCCGCGGTTCCTGCAACATTCCCAGCGCAGGGCTGCGCGGATCGTGCAAGCCATCGGCTGCCATCGACAGCCACTTCCCGGCCTGAGCCATGGCGACGAACGAGACCACCACCAACACCACGCCCAACGACCACCGAACTCGCTGCCGCACGCGCGCACGCGCAGCCAGGCGGCTGAGGTTCTCACATCGAGGGCCGTCCCCTGCCATGGTCATCCGGGGATGTAGACGCCCGCGCCGCGAATCGCTTTGACCAGCTCGCGCGTGGAATCTTCCAAGGTCTTCACCGCCGTATCGTGATCGCGCTTCGAGGCCTGTTCCTCGGCCTGGATGCGCAGCTTGGCCGATGCGGCAACGGCCTGATCGACGACGGCGTCTCCTGCGCCGCCGCGCTTGTCCTTCAGCAGCACCTGCACCAGCATGCGGTGCGTGTCGTTGCGGTCGATTTCGTATCGGTACTCCTCTTCCTTGCTGGCGAAGTTGAGCGAGCGCACGACCGTCTCGCCGCCCCGCATGCCGCCTATCGCCGCCTTGACGGCCAGATAAGCCTGGTCCAGCGTGTTTCGCGCATCGGCAAGCCGTCCGGCACGCGCCAACCCGTTGGCTTCGGCCATGAGCGCCTCTATGCGCTGCGAAAGCTCTCCAGCGCGGGGGCCGGCGCTCTTTTCCGCGGCAATGCGCTTTTGCGCGTCCAGGAGGGCACGCGTCGATTCCATGCGGGCGTCGAAGTCGGTGCGTTGCTTGGGCCCGGCGATCTGCTCTGGCGCAGCCAGGCGCACTCCCTGGAACATCGCCCGCGACGCCTCGTCCAGCAGCTTGGCTGCCGCCTCCAGCTGCCCGCCGCGCAGAGCTTCGCCGGCCTGCCGGTGCAGGTCTCGTGCCCGGCCGCGCTGCGCCACCGCGCCGGCGACACCGCTGGATTCGATCTGCTTGGCAGCCGAAGAACTCTCGATGAGAGTCGCCGTGGAAACGAGCTTGCGATCCAGTTGTTCGCGGCTGGCCGGCGGTGCTTGCGCAAACACGCCGGTTGCGAACAGGCACAGCGCGATCACCGCGCCGTGAAGCGATCTGGGGCGCCGCTGAAATGTCATTGCGAGTCCAGTGTTTGCGGCACGACCAGCCCCGCCGCGTGCAGTGCGCGCCTGAGGGAATCGGTGCCATCAACCACGTGCTTGATCGCCACGATCGGGTCCCGGTCCAACTGGCCCTGGCCGCGATCGCGCAACTCGCGCGCCTGGGCCAGGTAGCGGTTGATCAGGAGTTGGGCCTCGGAGGCGGGACGGAATTCGAGCACCGCGAGCGGGACCAGGCGCTCGAAGCTGCCGAAGCGCTCCATTTCAAAGGCGAACTCCTCGCGCCGGTCGGCGAAGCGCCGGTCATAGACGATGGTGTGGCCGGCCAGCCGCGCCGAGGCATCCTTCAGCAGCAGCACCAGTGCCTGATCCATCCGCTTGTTGGCTTCGATGTAGCGGTCTGCACGGGCCAGCGCCACTGCCTGCTCCACCAGCACGCTCGCCCGCGCGCTGACCCGCTCCGGCGATTCGCCCTGACGCCCGCCGGCCGTGGGCAGCGCGATGGACGTTGTGCGCAGCAGCGCGGCAACGCTATCCTCCAGCTGCGTGAAGCGGGCCCGTTCGCCGGCCTGCTGCGAGCCGGGGTCAGGTACCAGCTGCTGCGCCTTGCTGACCTCCCAGATCGCTTCGTTCAGCAGCGCGTCCGCGCCCCGCAACAAGCCCCCCGCCGACAGCGACCGGGCCTGCGTCACCAGTTCGCGCGCGCTGGTGAAATGCCGCCTGGCCTGCTCGCTCTGGCTGTTCAGCACTCGCGCAGCTACCGGGGAATGATTGAGCACCTTGTCAAGCATCGCGAGCTTCTGTTCGAGCGCCTGCGGCGACACCTGTGCAGGCGGCGGCGTCGAGCGTGCCGCTGCGGGCTGGGCCTGACTGCCGTGGGCCAGCATCGACAGTCCGATGACCACTGCAAGCCTCGCCCAAGCGAATGGAACATGTGTCATATCGATCTTCTCGTGGCCT
>JBKJHN010000119.1:0-19550 GCA_046599015.1 Ramlibacter sp. | reverse complement strand
GGGAAGTCGATGCTGGTGAGCGGCGTCAAGCCGCCCACACGCAGGCCTTCAGCTCCTTTGGGCAAAGAACAGGCGCTCGCCGTGCTCACCCTGCTTGCCGATATTGAAGCTGGCCACCGGCCGGTGATAACCCATCACGCGGGTCCACACCTCGCAAGGCTGGCGCTCCTCATCGGTCAGCTGGATGGGTGCTCGCGTCACGTCCATCTCGCAGATTTGGGCAGCAGTGGAAGATAGGTTCATGGATGGGTCTCCTCAGGTGTGATCGGGATCAGGCGGCCAGGGCCGCGCGCTTGCGCGCCAGGCGCTCCTCGTCGCAGACCGGGCAGAACGGGTGTTCACCGGCCAAGTAGCCGTGGGTCGGGCAGATCGAGAAAGTCGGCGTGATGGTGATGTAGGGCAGGCGAAAACGCGTGAGCGCGCGTTGCACCAGCGCGCGACAGGCGTCGCCGCTCGAGAGCCGCTCGCCCATGTACAAGTGCAGCACGGTTCCTCCCGTGTACTTCGACTGCAGCACCTCCTGGCGCGCCAGCGCCTCGAACGGATCGTCGGTGAAGCCGACGGGTAATTGGGACGAGTTGGTGTAGTAGGGCTGCTCCGCGCTGCCGGCCTGCAGGATATCGGGCCAGCGCTTGTTGTCTTCTTTCGCAAAGCGATAAGTGGTGCCTTCGGCGGGCGTCGCTTCCAGGTTGTACAGATGGCCGGTTTCTTCCTGGAAGTCCACGATGCGCTGGCGCACGTGATCCAGAAAACTCACGGCAAAGGCGTGACCCCAGTCGCTGGTGATGTCGTGCGCGTCCGACGTGAAGTTGCGGACCATCTCGTTGATGCCGTTCACGCCCAGCGTGGAAAAATGATTGCGCAGGGTGCCGAGGTAGCGCTTGGTGTAGGGGAACAGGCCCTGGTCCATCAGGCGCTGTATCAGCTTGCGCTTGGTTTCCAGGCTTTGCTTGCCCAGTTCCAGCAGCCGGTCGAGCGCCGCCAGCAGGCCGGCCTCATCGCCGCGGTGCAAATACCCCAGACGGGCGCAATTGACGGTGACCACGCCGAGGCTGCCGGTCTGTTCGGCGCTGCCGAACAGACCGTTGCCGCGCTTGAGCAATTCGCGCAGATCGAGCTGCAGACGGCAGCACATCGATCGCACCATTTTCGGCTCCAGCTCGGAGTTGATGAAATTCTGGAAATACGGCAGGCCGTACTTGGCCGTCATCTCGAACAGCAGGCGCGCGTTGTCCGATTCCCAGGGAAAGTCCGAAGTGATGTTGTAGGTGGGGATCGGGAAGGTGAAGACGCGGCCCTTCGCGTCGCCCGCCGTCATGACGTCGATGTAGGCGCGGTTGATCAGGTCCATCTCGGCCTGCAGTTCGCCGTAGGTGAAGGGCATTTCCACGCCGGCGATCACCGGCACCTGCTCGCGCAGGTCCTCGGGGCAAGTCCAGTCGAACGTGAGGTTGGTGAAAGGGGTCTGCGTGCCCCAGCGCGAAGGCACGTTCAGGTTGTAGACCAGCTCCTGGATGCACTGGCGCACGGCCGGGTAATCCATCGCGTCCTGCCGCACGAATGGCGCCATGTAGGTGTCGAATGAGGAGAACGCCTGCGCGCCGGCCCACTCGTTCTGCAGGGTGCCCAGGAAGTTGACGATCTGCCCCACCGCCGATGACATGTGCTTGGGCGGCCCGGCCTCCACCTTGCCGGGCACGCCGTTCAAGCCTTCATGGAGCAGCGTGCGCAGCGACCACCCCGCGCAATAGCCGCTGAGCATGTCGAGGTCGTGGATGTGCACGTCGCCGCTGCGATGCGCCTCGCCGATCTCCGGTGTGTACACGTGCGAGAGCCAGTAATTGGCGGTGACCTTGCCAGCCACGCTGAGGACCAGGCCGCCAAGCGAATAGCCCTGGTTGGCGTTGGCATTGACGCGCCAGTCGGCGCGCGTGAGGTACTCGTTGACGGACGACTCGACATTGACAAGTGTCTGGTGGTCGGTGCGCAGCCTGGCATGCCGCTCGCGATACACGATATAGGCGCGCGCCGTCTTGAAATGATTGGCGGCGATCAGCGTCTGCTCCACCACGTCCTGGATCTGCTCGATGCCGGGCGGCTGGCCGTGAAAGCGGTGGATCAGCACCTTGCCGGTCTGCGCGGCAAGCAACACCGCTTCATCGGCGCCGAATTCGCCCGTGGCTGCGCCGGCGCGCTCCAGTGCCGAACGGATCTTGCCGGCGTCGAAAGCGGCGCGCTCGCCGCTGCGCTTGATGACTTCCCGGGGTAGCGTGGAAACGCTGGTGTCCATTGTTCGTCCTGGCTCCAAATAAGTCGCTAAACACTACATATAGCGTGCAGGATAGCCCTCGGACACTATATGTAGTTTGATTTGGAACAAGAAAACCGGGCCGGCAGGGCCGGGCAAACCCCGTGTTGCGGCACGGGCGCCTGTGCTGAAGAGACCGGTTGCGCTGCTACTGGAGGAAGCCGATGTTGCGTGCTTCGCGCACCTCGGGCTTGATGCGGTGCTCGGCTTCGAGCTGTTCCAGAAACTCGGACGAGCTGAACTCCGCAGCCAGGATGTCGACCTGGCGCTTGACGGCAGCGAAGTCGCCGGGGCACAGCTGGTCCATGCGCGCCAGCCTGGCCCGTGCCTCGTCGGTCAGCAGCGCCGCGTCGCCGCCCAGCGCCTCGGTCACGAACATCTTCTCGCGCTGCACCGTGGTGAGCGGCTTGAACTTGATCTTGAAAGTGAAGCGCCGCAGCGCCGCCTGATCGATGCGATCCATCAGGTTGGTCGTGCACACGAAGATGCCGTTGAACCGCTCCATCCCCTGCAACATTTCGTTGACCTCGGTCACTTCGTAGGTGCGCTGGGCGCCGCGCCGGTCTTGCAGGAAGCTGTCGGCTTCGTCGAGCAGCAACACCGCCTTCTCGCTCTCGGCTTCACGGAACATGCCGGCCATGTTCTGCTCGGTTTCGCCGACGTACTTGCTCATCAGGTCGCTGGCTTGCTTGATCAGCAAAGGCTTGTCGAGCGTCTTGGCGATGTGCTCGGCCAGCGCCGTCTTGCCGGTGCCGGGAGCGCCGTAGAAACACAGGGTGCCGTGGCCGCGCGCCTTCAGTGCCTGGACGATGCGCGGAACTTCGAAGCGGGTTTCGACATTGAGCATGTCGAGGTCGTACGTGGTGACGCTGCGCCGCGCGCCGGCATCATGGGAGCGATTACCAAGCGCCAGGTCGGCGTTGCGCAGCTGGCGCTCGATCAGGCTTTCCATCGAGTTGCCCTGGTCGCTGGCCAGCCCGGCGAAGCGCACCGCGGTGCGGATCTGCGCGGGCGTCAATCCCTTGCGCTCGGTCAGCTTGCCGACAAACTCCTCCGTGACCATCACACCTTCCAGCGTCTTGCGCACCAGGCCCTCACGCGCACCGGGCGGCGGCGATTTCAACTCGAGGTGGTAGGCAAAACGGCGGCGGAACGCGGGATCGATCTGCTCGATGCGATTGGTGACCCAGATCGTCGGCACGGGGTTGGATTCCAGGATCTGATTCACCCAGGCCTTGCCGCTGACGCTGCTGTTGGGCGGGGCCACCACCTGCTCGGCGCGCGCCATCAGCTGCGCGGCCTCGCTGGAGATCGGCGGGAACACGTCTTCGACTTCGTCGAACAGCAGCGCGGCCTGGGCGCTGCCCTTGAGGAACACCTGCGCGATCTGCAGCGATCGGTAACGGTCGCGGCCCGACAGCGAATTGCCGTCGCGATCGGCGTATTCCACTTCGAACAAGTCCAGACCGGCGGCTTGCGCCACCACCTTTGCCAATTCGGTCTTGCCGGTGCCGGGCGGGCCGTACAGCAGCACATTCACGCCGGCTTCCTTGCGAGTGACTGCGTTGAGCAGCAGCGAGCAAAGCACCTGTGCATCCTCCGCGACGAAGCTGAAGTCGGCCAGGCCCAGCGCGCTCTTGGCGGACGGCCGGGTGAACACCGCCATCAACTCGTTCTGGTCGCGGTATTCGCGCATCAGCACCGGGGGCAGCTTTTCACTCACCTTCATCAGGTCGGCCAGGTCGGTGATGTTGTGCTCGGAGATCAGGTTCTCCACCAGCCCGATGCGTTCCAGCCGCGAGCCCGCGCGCAGCGCCTCGCCAACCTCGGTGGCGTTCACACCCGCGACCTCGGCGATGGCCGCGTACGCCTCCGGCGCGTTGTTCACCTTGAATTCCACCAGGATGCTGCGCAGGTCGCGCTGGTACCGGGCCAGGGTGCCATACAGCAACAGGGCCCGCTCCGCCTTGTTCAACTGCAGCAGGCCCGAAAGCGCGTCAATGTTTTTTTCGACCAGCGTGGAATGCTTCTTCAGCGCGTGCGTCAGCCAGTCGCCCGTGACCGCGAGCACCGAGAGCAAGTCCTTGGGCTGGTCTTTGGCGTGTTCATCGAGATAGAAGAACAGCGTGCCCTCTTCGTAGGGGCCGCGCCAGACGCCGTGACGATCCAGGAACTCCTGGGTCGAGAGGCTCTCATGCCCGCGCCAGAATTCGTTGTCCTTGCAACGGCGTGCCAGGAACTCACGTAATCTGGCCAGCGCCGGCGCCGGCCAGACCAGATGCCGGCCGGCCAGCGACAGCAGGCCATTGAGGTCGCGCCGCACATTGAACTTGCCGCCCTGTTTGGCCGCCAGCGTCAGCACGAAGTGCGAGCACATCAGGTCCAGCACCGGCGCGTCTTTCAGACCCGGTGAGGGAAGTACTTGCAGATCCACCGAACGCTTGACCATCGGGAAAGGCCTCCAGGACCCGTTGCGCTGGCTACGATAACGCGAGTTGATGCTACATGGAAGACGCCCGCTGTGGGGAATCCCCCACTTTCGGGCCTCTTTACCAGGACAATTGCCGGCATGATCGAACTGGCTCACATCCGCCAAGCCGCACAACGCCTGGAAGGGCAAGTGCTGAACACGCCGTGCGTGGAGTCCCGCACGATTTCGCAGATCACCGGCGCGCAGGTGTTTCTGAAATTCGAAAACCTGCAGTTCACCGCCTCGTTCAAGGAACGGGGCGCCTGCAACAAGCTGGTGCAGCTCAGCGACTCAGAGCGGCGCCGGGGCGTGATCGCGATGAGCGCCGGTAACCATGCACAAGGTGTGGCTTATCACGCGCAGCGGCTGGGCCTGCGTGCCGTGATCGTGATGCCGCGGTTTACACCGGGAGTGAAGGTGGAGCGCACTCGCAGTTTCGGGCCCGAGGTCGTGCTCTACGGCGAAACCCTCGATGAGGCGCGCGGGCATGCCCTGGCACTCGCGGCCGAGCAGCAGCTGACCTTTGTCCATCCGTACGACGACGATGCGATCGTGGCGGGTCAGGGCACCGTCGGCGTCGAGATGCTGGAGGCGGTGCCGGACCTGGACCTGTTGGTGGTCGCGGTCGGCGGCGGCGGCCTGATCGGCGGCGTCGCCGTGGCAGCCAAGGCGATCAAGCCCGGGATCGAAGTGATTGGCGTGCAGACCCTGCGCTTTCCCAGTATGTACAACGCCGTCAGGCATGCGGCGCTGCCGCAGGGCGCAAGCACCATCGCCGAAGGCATCGCGGTGGGAACGCCGGGGCGAATCACCCAGGAGATTATCGAGAAGCTGGTCGACGACCTGGTGCTGGTCGACGAGGGCGACATCGAGCAAGCGATCGTCATGCTGCTGGAGATCGAGAAGACGCTGGTCGAAGGCGCGGGCGCTGCGCCGCTCGCGGCAGTCTTGAAAGACCCCGCCCGTTTTCGCGGCCGCAAGATCGGGCTGGTGCTCGGGGGCGGCAACATCGATCCGCTGCTGCTGGCGGCAATCATCGAGCGTGGCATGGTGCGCGCTGGCAGGCTGGCACGGATTCGCGTCTGCGCCCGCGACGTGCCGGGCTCGCTGGCCCGGATCACGACGATCGTCAGCGAAGCAGGCGCCAACATCGACGAGGTGCATCACCAGCGCGCCTTCACCGTGCTGGCGGCGCAGAACGTCGAGATCGAACTCGTCATCCAGACGCGGGGCCGGGAGCATATCGCGGCGGTGCTCGGCGCGCTACACTACGGCGGCTTCCAAGCGGAGGAGCAATGAGCAAAAACGAATCGCTGCGCGCGGCGCTGGCCGAGTATTTCGCGGACTACTTACCGTACGCGCTGCTCTAAAATGAGCGCCAGATCGAAAGCTTGCTTCAGGAGACCCCATGTCCAGCCCCGAACCGCGCCACAGTCACGGCACCACTCCTGAGCCGCAGGATCCGATGGAGAGCATCGTGCACGTCATCCCGGTCGTGCTGCCGGTGATGGGCGGGGTGCTGATGCTTTTGCTCGCGTTTATCGCGGTCTACCTCGCCTGAGCCTGCGCCTGTGCCTACGCCGCGGTGTGCTTCTGCGGCATGATGTGAATCGCTTCCGGCGCGATTCCCACGCGTAGCCATCCTCCCGGCCCGGCTTGAAGCGAGCGCAGTTGGCCGGTGGAAAGAGTCAGCGTGACGCGTTCCCCCTCGAGCCCCTGCGGCTGCAGCAGGCACAGGCTGGTCTCGCCGAGCGCCAGCTGCTCCACGATCCGGCAGCGCAGGGTGTTGCCCTCGGGCTCGCCATCGCCCAGCAGGTCGATCCGGTCGCCGGCGATGACCCAGGTCACCGGTGAGTCGTCGGCAATCCTGTTCTTGTCGACTACGCGCAACCTCACGCCACCGGTCTCGCCCCATTCCAGCCAAGCCCAGCCGGGGGAGTGCCTGTGAAAGCGGCCGCGAAAGTGATTCTGGATTCCCACCAGTTCGGCGACGCGGGCGTTGCGCGGACTGGCGAAGATGTGCGCGGGCGTGCCCGACTGCAGGGTTTCGCCGCCATCCAGAATCACCACGCGATCAGCCAGCCGCCTGGCTTCGCCCAGGTCGTGGGTGACCAGCACCATCGGGGTCGACAGGCTCTCTCGCAATGCCGCAAGTTCGCGATACAAGGCCAGGCGGGCCGGCGCGTCGACCGCCGAGAAGGGCTCGTCCAGCAGCAGTACCTTGGGTTGCCGGGCCAGCGCGCGGGCCAGGGCCACCCGCTGCTGCTGGCCTCCGGATAGCTGGGCGGGCCGGCGGCCTTCAAGACCGCTCAGACCCAGCCGCTCGAACAGCGCGGTGATCAGATGCGCCCCGCCTGCGCCGGCGGCGATCCCGACGTTCTCTATTGCGCTCAAGTGCGGGAACAACGCATATTGCTGGAAGACCAGACCAGACTGCCGCTGCTGCGGCGAAAGGTTTACGCCGCGTTCGCTGTCGAACCACGGCTCGCCGCCGACTGACACGCGCCCACGCAGGCTCCTGCTCCTGAGCAAACCCGCGACAGCCCGCAGCAAGCTGGTCTTGCCGCTGCCGGAAGGGCCCACCAGCGCCACCAGTTCGCCCGGCGCACAGTCGAACTGCGCGTGCAGCGGCATGGGCGTCGTGTTTTGCAGGGCGACCTCGAGCTTGCCGGCGGGCGTGGCCAAGTCAGCGCTCCTGCAACGGGCGGCGCCGGTCACTGGCGAAAACCAGCCCTACGGCGAGCAGCGAACAGGCCACCAGTGCCAGCGCCATCATGTGCGCAGCCGCCATGTCGAATGCTTGCACCCGATCGTAGATGGCGATGCTCAAGGTTCGGGTTTCCCCCGGTATGCTGCCGCCGACCATCAGGACCACGCCGAATTCACCCAATGTGTGCGCGGCTGTCAACGCCACGCCACCCAGCAAGCCCGGCCAGGCCAGCGGCAATTCGATCTTCAGGAACGTGCGCCAACTGCTCAAACCGGAAACCCATGCCGCTTCCCGCACCGAATCGGGAATCGCCGCAAAAGCCCGTTGGATCGGCTGGACCATGAATGGAAGGTTGATCAGCAGGCTGGCGGCCAGCAGACCTTCAAAGCTGAACACCAACCGCACATCGAACTGACGGGCGAGCCAGCTGCCCAGCGGCGAGCCTTGCCCCAGCGTGATCAACAGGTAAAAACCGATCACGGTCGGCGGCAGTAACAGTGGCAGCATCAGCAGCGCCTCGGCTACCGGCTTGCCGCGCCATGAAGTGAGCGCCAGCCAGCGCGCCACGGCAATGCCGGGCGGCAGCAGCAACGCGGCCGTAAGTACGGCCAGCAGCAACGATACGCGGGCAGCTTGCCAATCCATGGGCGCGATTGTGACCGAGCCGTAGAGCGCTATTCCCGCACGAAGCCGTATCGCTGCAACACGGTCTGGGACTGCGCTGACTTCAGGAACTCATAGAAGCCGGCTGCCTGCGGGCGAGCTGCACGCAACAGCACCATCCGCTGACGCAGCGGATCGTGCAGTTCCGCGGGCAATGCGATGTGGCGCGCCAGCTTGGCCAACTCAGGCGCGAGGACCAGCGACAAGGCCGTGATCCCCGCCTGCGCCGCACCGCTGGTGACGAACTGCGTTGCCTGGGCCACGTTCTCGCCCAGTACCAGCTTGGGTTGCACCATCACCCACAGTCCGAGCCGTTCGAGGGCCTGCCTGGCGGCCCGCCCGTACGGCGCATGCTGCGGATTCGCGATGGCGAAGTGCTGAACTGCCGGCCATGCCGCCGCCAAGCCGCGCAGGGCCGGGTCGAGCGGCAACGTTGAGGCGGCCGGCAGCAGCGCGGCAATGCGGCCCAATGCGTAAAGGTCGCCACGGCCCTGGGTCAGCCCGGCGTCCGCCAACTGGAAGACGAAGCCTTCATCGGCCGACATGTAGATATCAGCAGGAAGGCCCTGTCGTATCTGCTGGGCAAAATGGCCGGACGAGCCCAGGCTCAATTCGACCGGCTGCCCGGTCTGCCGCTGGTATTGCGCTGCGAGTTCGCCCAGGGCGAACTTCAGGTCGCTCGCCGCTGCCACGCGTATGGCCGGGTTGCGACTCGTGCTTTGGGCGTTGGCCAACCCCAAGGAAGATGCTGCCAGGGCGAGCATGACGCGACGCCTGAGCCCTGGATTAGCTGCGGAAGGGTAAAAGGTGTTCTGCATAACCCTATGCAAGTTTTGCATTGTTTTCCGGGCCGATCACGGCCAAGACCCGCACCGGTTTCATAAAATCGAGATCCAGCCGACCTGCGGATTGTGAAACATTCTTCACGCCCACCCGCTGCCGACCCCGCAGCAGCGCCCTAAGCCGAAGCCCGATTTCAAAAAGGCGAAGCTCGTCATAAGCCGTCCGAGCTCGCTTTTGAAAGCAGGTTTACTTTAGGAGCTTTGATGAACTCACCCGTGATGCAGGGGCTGAATTTGAGCCACCCGTCCCATGTCAGGAACGCGCGCCTGATCGCCTGGGTCGCCGACATGGCTGCCCTGTGCAAGCCCGACCGGCTCCATTGGTGCGATGGCAGCGATGAAGAGTACCAGCGGCTGTGCGACTTGCTGGTGGCGGCGGGCACCTTCAAGAAACTCGATCCGGTCAAGCGACCGAATTCGTATCTCGCGTGTTCGGACCCGAGTGACGTTGCCCGCGTCGAAGACCGCACCTTCATCTGCTCGGCCCGCCAGGAAGACGCCGGTCCCACCAACAACTGGATGGAGCCGGCCCAGATGCGTGCCACGCTGCAGCCCCTGTTCGATGGTTGCATGCGCGGGCGCACCATGTATGTGGTGCCGTTCTCGATGGGCCCGCTCGGTTCGCCGATCGCGCACATTGGCATCGAGCTTTCCGACAGCGCCTACGTCGCCGTCAATATGAAGATCATGACCCGCATGGGCAAGGCGGTCTACGACGTGCTGGGCGTCGACGGCAAGTTCGTTCCCTGTGTGCATACCGTCGGAGCGCCGCTGGAGCCGGGCCAGCAGGATGTGAAGTGGCCCTGCAACAAAACCAAATACATCGTCCACTACCCGGAGACCCGTGAGATCTGGTCCTATGGTTCCGGTTATGGCGGCAACGCGTTGCTCGGCAAGAAGTGCTTCGCGCTGCGCATCGCTTCCACCATGGGGCGCGACGAAGGCTGGCTGGCCGAGCACATGCTGATCCTGGGCGTCACCACTCCCGAGGGCAGGAAATACCACGTGGCGGCGGCCTTCCCGTCGGCCTGCGGCAAGACCAATTTCGCCATGCTGATCCCGCCCAAGGGATTCGAAGGCTGGAAGGTCACGACCATCGGCGACGACATCGCCTGGATCAAGCCGGCCGCGGACGGCAGGCTGTACGCCATCAATCCCGAAGCGGGTTATTTCGGCGTTGCGCCCGGGACCAATACCGACACCAACCCGAACTGCATGGCGACGCTGGACAAGGACGTTATTTTCACCAATGTGGCGCTCACCGACGACGGCGACGTGTGGTGGGAAGGCATGGGCCCGGCCCCCGCGCATGCCATCGATTGGCAGGGCAAGGATTGGACGCCGCAGATCGGCAAGGAGACCGGCGCCAAAGCGGCGCACCCCAACGCACGCTTCACGGTCGCCGCGGTGAACAACCCGGCGCTCGATCCAGCGTGGGACGATCCCCAGGGTGTCGCCATCGACGCTTTCATTTTCGGGGGCCGCCGCTCCACCACGGTGCCGCTGGTGACCGAAGCGCGCAATTGGGTGGAAGGCGTGTACATGGCGGCGACGATGGGCTCGGAAACCACCGCCGCGATCGTCGGCCAGCTCGGCGTGGTGCGGCGTGACCCGTTCGCCATGCTGCCATTCACCGGCTACAACATGTCCGACTATTTCCAGCATTGGCTGGACCTGGGCAAGAAGCTGGCGGCCTCGGGTGCGAATTTGCCTCGCATCTACACCACCAACTGGTTCCGCAAGGGCGACGACGGCAAATTCGTCTGGCCGGGATACGGCGAGAACATGCGGGTGCTCAAGTGGATGATCGACCGCCTCGAAGGCAAGGCGCAGGGCCAGGAAAATGTCTTCGGCGTGAGCCCCGCCTACCAGGATCTGAACTGGACCGGTCTGGATTTCAGCGCCGAGCAGTTCAAGACGGTGACCAGCATCGACAAGGCCGCCTGGGGCAAGGAGCTTCAGTTGCACGCCGAGCTGTTCCAGCAGCTGGAATATCACCTGCCCCGTGAACTGGGTGAGGCGAAGGCGCAGCTGGAAAAGCGCCTGGCGGCTTAAGCCCTGCCAAGGGCTTGAGGTGTTACTGGGCTGGTACCGGCGGCTTGCCGGCCAGCCTGCGCTTCGCGGCGTGCCGGCGGGCCACGCGGTATGACCATCGGTCCAGCAATCCGATCACCGGCGCTGGCAGCGCGCGCAAAACGCGCGCCAGCCAATGGGTACGAGCAGCGTGAGCCATGGTGGTGCGGCCCGATCTCTCAGGAATGGGTCTTCACCGTGCGGACCTCTGCCGCCGCGTTCATCGCGCGGCTGATGTCTGCCATCACCCGTGCGTCGGTCAGCGCCAGATTCCACATCGCGTGGTCCTCGGCAGCCTGCCGCCGTCTCGCGGCCCAGTCCTTGAAGACGCATTGCACGCAGACCGCGCCGCGTCTTGCCGGCGTGACGAGCAGACCGAGCGCAACGAAGCCGACAGTCCACAAGGCGATCCACGCCGCCAGCAAGTGGCCCTCGGTCCAGGTGACGACCACCTGGTTGGCAACCACCATGAGTGCCGCCACCAGCGCGGCAAGCAACATGCTGGCGGTTGCGCGGGTCGAATCGAAATTGCTGATCAGGTTGCGGACGTTGCTGACGACCCGTTCGGCGCGTACGACACCCGGGTGCTCAGCCGGATAGTCGACGTGGGCAAAGCTGGTGGTGGCGGTCATGTTTGACGATTCCTCTATTCACGGGCGGCGAAATTGCCGTTACGTGCCAGCATCTTAGGGTTATTACTGATATTGTGCAAATTTAGATTGGTGATGGCTATCATTCACCATCATGATGAAAGCACCCAATTTCCGGACCCTGGATCTAAACCTGTTGCGGGTGTTCGACCAGGTCATGGCGGAGCGCAACCTGACGCGTGCCGCCCGCAACCTGAACATGACACAGCCGGCCGTGAGCAACGCCTTGAGCCGGCTGCGGGTCTCGATGGGAGACAAGCTGGTGGTGCGCAGTGGCTACGGCATCGAGCCGACGCCCCGCGCGCTGGCGGTGTGGCCTGCCATTGCCGATGCATTGCGGCAAATGGAAGCATCCATCACGCCGGGCGACTTCGTGGCATCCGAAGCCACCAATACCTTCGTTCTTGGAATGGCCGACGCGACCTCGGCCGAGCTGATACCCGGGCTGGTGAAGATCATCGAGCAGGACGCGCCGGGTGTGTCGATCCGGGTGCTGCCGCTGACCACCCGCGATCCGCGTCCGCTGCTCGATGAGGGCCTGATGGACCTGGCGGCCGGATTTTTCCCGGCTGTGCTGGCAGACTTGACCGCCCAGGCGCAAGCCGGCGGCATGGCGCCTTTCGATCACCAGCGGCTGTACGCCGGCGAATACGTCTGCGTGATGCGGGCCGGCCATCCACTGTCCCGGGGACCGCTGACCTTGAGCCGTTACTGCGCCGCCCACCACATGCTCGTGAGTTTTTCAGGGCGGGCATTCGGCTTCGTGGACGAAGCGTTGGCCTCGCTCGGACGCGCCCGCCGCATCGTGCTCACCGTCAACCAGTTCTTCACGGCCGGCCGGGTGGTGGCAAGTTCCGACCTGCTCACCGTCCTGCCCCGCCACTTCGTCAAAGTCACGGGGATGGCGCAGGAGCTGGCCCTGCGTGACCTGCCGTTCGAAGTTCCGCCGGTGCATGTCGACTCGCTTTGGCATCGTCGCCAGGGCCAACGCAGTGATCACGCCTGGCTGCGGCTCGCTGTCGCCGCAGCGGCGAAAGATGCGTTCGGGGACTAGCACGGTTCCTGCATGCGCGAGGACTTAGGTGCTTGCGTCCAGGGCGCAAGCTTGTCATGCTTTGCATTTTCAACTGAGGAGCCCCGAATGAACAGTCCGTGGAGCGCGCCGCGCCGCCGAAGCGTGTTGAAAGCAGTGGCCGCCGGCGCTGCCAGCATTTCGATGCCAGCCTTCGCTGCCTGGCCGGACAAGCCGATCAAGATCGTCGTCACCTTTCCGGCGGGCGGAGCGAGCGACATCGTGGCACGCGTGATGGCCGAACAACTCAGTCAAAAGCTGGGACAAGGGGTAGTCGTGGACAACCGGCCCGGAGCGGGCGGCAGCGTCGGCGGCTCTCTGGTGACACAGGCGCCGGCTGATGGCTACACGCTGATGCTCTCCAACTCGACGCCGATTTCGATCGGGCCGTTCGCCCTGGAAAAGCAGCCCTACGACCCGGTCGAAGGCTTTACCCATCTGGCGTTGATCGGTAGCGCACCGTGCGTGGTGATGGCCAACCCCAAGGCGGGCATGAAGACGCTGGCCGACCTGGAATCCAACGCCAAAAAGGCGGGGCGGCTGGATTTTGGCTCGGGCGGGCCGGCCTCGATCGGCCATATCTATGGCGAACTGATGAAGAATGCACTCGGGTTGAACATGGTGCATGTGCCGTACCGGGGTGGTGCGCCGATGACCACCGACCTCATTGCTGGCGTCGTGCCGGTCGGCATCGATGTGCTCACGGCGTTCGTCCCGTACTTCAAGAGCGGCCAGTTGGTGCCGCTGGCGGTTACTTCAGCCAAGCGCTCACCGCTGGTGCCCGACGTACCAAGCGTGGTTGAAGGGGGCTACCGCAAGCTGGTGCTGGACAACTTCTTCGGGCTGTCCGGTCCGCCGCGGATGCCGGCGGATGTGGTCAGCCGCCTCAATGCTGTCTGCAACGAGATCCTTGCCCAGGCCGACGTGCGCAAGAAGATGGAGGAATTGGGCATCGCCGTCTCCGCGGGCACTCCGGCTGCATTCGCAGCTTTTGTGAAGGAGCAAGTGAGCGTACTGGGTCCGACGGTCAAGGCAGCCGGCGTACGCCTGTAGTTTGAAACGGTTTAACGCCGATCGCAGCGCGCTTTGCAAGTGCGCCTCATGCGGCTGCGCCGCGCCCGTCGCACAATGGGCGGGTGAAAATCCAGTTGATGTCCGACTTGCACCTGGAGCTGCATCCCAACTATTTCCCGCAGCCGGCCGCCGGCGCCGACCTGCTGGTGCTGGCCGGCGATATTGGCTCATACCAGGCCGGCAGCCAACTCGCCGGTGAAGATTTCGGACTCGAGCGCTTCGCACCGCGCCTGGGCTGGCCGGTGCCAGTGCTGTTTCTGCCCGGCAATCATGAATACGACAACCTCGACTTCGACGACGCCCATGCCAGGCTGCGTGCCACGTGCGAAAGGCTGGGTATCACCTGGCTGGAACGTGAGGTGTTGGTGATCGGCGGAGTGCGTTTCATCGGCACCACGCTGTGGGCCGACTTCGACGCGCTGGCCACCGCGGGAGATCACTTGGCCGCAAGTCCGGCGCCGCTGCTGCACAAACGAGAGAAGGCTTTTCGCGCCGCCAACTTCTACCTGCGAAAGACGGGCGCCACCCGGGCCGGCGAGCCACTGCTGGCGGAGGGCTGGCGCGAGCAGGCCCTGGTTTGTCAGCGCTGGCTGCGCGAGGCCCTGGCGCAGCCGTTCGAGGGCGCCACCGTGGTGGTCACACACTTTGCGCCGACGCTGCTCAGCGCCGATGCTCGCTACGGTTTGACGCCCGGCACCGCCGGGTTTTGCAATTCGCTGGACGAACTGCTGCCGCAGGCGTCGTTCTGGTTGCACGGGCACTTGCACTGCCAGCAGGACTACCGTGCAGGAGACTGCCACGTCGTGGCCAATACGTTGGGCTATGCGGTCAAAGGCGAACAGGAGGGCTTTCGGGAATCGATGCTGCTCGATATCGGCGGGGTATGAGCGCGGGCGCGCATCTTGCGTGCAGGCTGCGGCAGCCCACGCCAGAGTTACGTCCGAGTACACCTGACTCGAGTTCTTTACATCGGCGGCGTCGTGGTGTTGGCTCTGCTGTGAAACACTTCCTGCAGCAAAGGAGGACCCGATGATAAAAACAAACTGGATCCCCACGCTGGTGTGGCTGGCCGCCGTTGCCTGCGCGCTGATGTTTGCGCTGCTCGCTCCGACCGAGTCCAACGTGATGGGACGCGTGCCGACCCTCAGCGTCGAGCGGCTCGACCAGCAGCGCATCGTGATGCCGCACGATTTCCCGGCCGATCGCACATTGGCGCTGGTCGCCTTCCGCCGCGATCACCACGACGAGCTCGACAGTTGGATCAAGGGCCTGCGGCTCGATCAGGATTCCACGATCTCGTGGTTCAAGATGCCGGTCATGAATGATCCGGGTGACGATGGCGCGCGCCGCGCCATCGAAAATCAGCTGTTGGCTCGCCACACGACGGAGCAGGGGCGCTCACGACTGGTACCCGTGTTTACCAATCGCGAGGCGTTTACCCGTGCCGCCGGCCTCTCCGGCTTCGAACACGCGTCCGTTCTGGTCCTCGACCGGCAAGGCAATGTGCTGGCGCGCGTTGAAGGCAAGTTCGATGAGAACAAGGCGCAGGCGCTGCGCGAAACGCTGAGCCAGCGCGAGTGATCGCTCGCGCGCCGCGGGACAGGGTAGCCGCCCTTACCGGCGTTCACCGCTTGAGCGCTTGCCACACCTTCATCGGCGTGAGCGGCATCTGCAGCTGAGCCGCCTGTTCGACGCGGCCGGCTCGTGCCAGCGCATCCGCCACCGCGTTCACCAGGCTCGGCGTGGCGCCAATGGTCCCCAGTTCGCCCACGCCTTTCACGCCGAGCGGATTGTTTTTGCATGGCACGCTCTGGTCCATCTCCATCACCAGCTCGCACGCGACGATCTCGGCACGTGGCGCGCTGTAGTCCATGAGGCTGCCGGTCACCGGCTGGCCGCTCTCGCGGTCGTAGACCATGTGTTCGCATAGCGCCTGCCCGATCCCCTGCACGGCGCCGCCCTGGAGCTGGCCGCGCACGATCATCGGATTGACCACGCGCCCGACGTCGTTGACGCTGACGTAGGCGACCACCTGGACGTCGCCAGTCGCCGGGTCCACCTCGACCTCGCTGATGTGGCAGCCATTGGGCCAGCTGGGCCCCGACACCGCGCTCGTGCTCTCGACGTGGATGCGTTGCTGCGGCTGACGGCCGGCGAGCGAGAAGAGGTCGATGGCCATGTCGGTGCCCCGGACCTCAAAACGCCCGGCGGCGTAATCCAGATCGCTGGCTGAAGCTTCCAGCGCCTGCGCCGCCAAGTGCCGCGCCTCGTCCAGGGTTTTCTCGGCGCCGATCCGCAGCGCCGAACCGCCGGTGAACAACGAGCGCGATCCGGCGCTGCCGAAGCCTTCGCCCCGGTCGGTGTCGCCCAGCACCACCCGCACCTGGTCCAGGGGAACGCCGAAGACGTCGACCACCAGTTGCGCCAGGGTGGTGGAGATACCTTGTCCCATCTCGTTGACCGCGGAGAACACTTCGATCACGCCGCCGGCCTGCACGGTGACCGTGACGCTTTCCTCCAGCACGTTGCCGCCGGTCCATTCGAGGAATGTCGAGATGCCGAGGCCGCGCAGCTTGCCTGCGCTCCGGCTTTGCTGCGCCCGGGCCTCGAAGCCACTCCAGTCGGCCAGCACCAGTGCCTGGTCCATGATCTTCTCGAACTCGCCCGTGTCGTAGGTCTGGGCCATGGGGTTGAGGTACGGCATCTGATCCGGGCGAATGAAGTTGCGCCGGCGCAGTTCGATCCGGTCGATGCCGGTCTGCCGCGCGGCCTCGTCCATCAGCCGTTCGATGATGAAAATGGCTTCCGGCCGCCCCGCGCCGCGATAGGCGCCGGTCGGCGCAGTGTTGGTCAGAACCCCCTTGGCATGGAAGTCGATGACGGGGATGTCATACACGCTCGTCTGCACCCAGGAGCCGATCATCAGCTGGATCACAAGACCCGTGCCGGTTGCGTAGCCGCCGACGTTGGCCAGTGAGCGCAGCCGCAACGCCAGGATCTTGCCGTCGGCAGTCAGCGCGAGTTCGGCATCGCTGCGCAGGTCGCGCCCGTGGGCGGACGACAGGAATTCCTCGCTCCGCTCCGCGATCCACTTCACCGGCCGCTTGAAGGTCCAGGCGCACCAGGCCACCGCTGCATCCTCGGGGTAGACGCCGGTCTTCATGCCGAATCCGCCACCGACATCGCCCACGGTCACGCGCACCTTCTCCTTGGGGAGCCCGAGAATGTCATTGCATAGCGAATTGCGCACGCCCGATGGCATCTGGGTGCTCATGCGCAAGGTCAGCCGCCCATCGTCGGCGATCCAGGCCAGCACCGACCGCGGCTCGATCGGCAGCGCCACCAGCCGCTGGTTCTCGATGTGCAGTTTGACGATGTGAGCGGCCTGCACAAACGCGGCGGCGGCAGCCGCCGGATCGCCGTGGCTCATCTCCGCCGCGATGTTGTCCGGCGCGTCGTCACAAAGGGCGGGGGCGCCTTGCGCGATCGCGTCCCCGGGGTCGGTCACATGCGGCAGCTCTTCGTAATCGATGATCACCGCTTCGGCAGCATCGCGCGCCTGCTGCAGCGTTTCGGCGAGCACGATCGCAACGGCTTCACCAACGAAGCGCACCCGCTCATGGGCCAGCGGCCGCCGCAGCGGCGTTGCGCCCGGCGCACCGCCGGCGCGCTTGAAAGCCGGATTGCCCGGGATCGGCTTGACGCCTGCCGCCACCAGCTCGGCGCCGGTCACCACCGCAGCCACCCCTGGCACTCTCTTGGCGGCCGCGCTATCGATCGAGACGATTCGCGCATGCGGATAGGGCGAGCGAACGAATGCAGCGCGCAGAACGCCGGCAGGCATGAGGTCGTCGGTGAATTGTCCGAGGCCTTTGAGCAGGCCTTCGTCGCTGATCCGAAGAACGGCCTGGCCGCTACCGAAACGCTGCGCCACGCTGGAACTATCTGAACTCATTGAGAACCCCTTGACGCAATGAGTCTCGCCGATTTCGGGATGATCTGCAGACGCACTGCGCGTGTATGTCGCCCGCGAGGTGCCACACAAGATGAGTCTGTTCACCACGGACTGGAACCCGTCGGCCCGGGCGGGTTCAGAGGATTCCAGCAGCACGATTTCCCGCTTCCAGTTCATACTACATGAAACGCCGCAGCCAACAGGATCGTGAACCCGCCCCGCAAAGCCCAGCCGCCGAGCTTCTCGCACCAGGAGTTCCGCGCGGCGCTGGGCATGTTTGCCACGGGGGTGACGATCGTCACCGCCCGCGGCGCCGATGACGAGGTGATCGGCTTGACAGCGAACTCATTCGCTTCGGTTTCGCTCGATCCACCGCTGGTGTTGTGGAGCCTGGCCCAGACGGCCGCATCGCTGACCACCTTCCGAGCGGGCTCGCACTACGCGATCAATGTGCTCGCGGCCGACCAGAAACCGATGGCCCAACGCTTCGCATTGAAGGGCGCGGACCGCTGGACCGGCGTCAGTTTCAGCGAAGGCATTGGCGGTGCGCCACTGCTTAATGGATCCGCGGCCACATTCGAATGCTTCAACCGCAGCCGTTACGAAGAAGGCGATCACGTGATCTTCGTCGGTGAAGTCGAGCGGTGCCGCTGGAGGAAGGGCGCTTCGCCGCTGCTTTTCCACGGCGGGCGTTTCTACAGCGAGCATCCGCTATAGAAGGCCCGCAATGACATATCAGAGACTCGCCAGAACCCGATCCACCATCGCCCCGGACTGCCCGAGGTACTGTGCCGGGTCGCACATTCGTGCCAGCGCCGGACGGTCCAGGTGCCTGGCGATTTCGGGATGTTCCGCTAGCAGATCGAGTAAATGGCGATCGCTCTTCACGGCTTCGCGGCAGATGTCATAGACGAGGTCATGCGCGTACTCGCGGCCGATGTACGGACCCAGGCCCATCATCACCGCCTCGGACATCACCAGGCCATGCGTCATGTCGATGTTCTTGCGCATCCGCGCCTCATCCACTTCCAGCCCTTCGAGCACGAAGCGCGATTGCTTGAGCGCACCGGCCATCAGGCAAAAACTTTCGGGCAGCACGATCCACTCGATCTCCCAGGGGCCGGTGGAGCGCTCGTGATCGGCCACCATTGCGTCCATCAGCGCCGCCGCATGTTGGCGCACAACCGAGATCGCGGCGTGGATGTAGCACGACGAGATCGGATTGCGCTTCTGCGGCATCGTGCTGCTCGAGCCTCGGCCATGAGCAAACGGCTCGTAGACCTCGCCCACTTCCGTCTGCATCATCAGCTTGACGTCCATCGACAGCTTGCCCAGCGTGCCGCCGACGAGGCCCAGGAAGGCGCCTACTTCGGCAATGTTGTCGCGGATGGTGTGCCATGCGATCACTGGCTGACCAAGCCCCAACTCTGCGCACAAGGCCGCCTGCGTTTCCATCGCGCCCGTCTCGAGCGATGCCAGCGTACCCGCAGCGCCGGCAAATTCGCCCACGAGCACGCGCGGGCGCAATTGCGCGAGCCGCTCGCGGTGACGTTCGATCGCGGACAGCAGTCCTGCCATCTTGTAGCCGAAAGTCACGGGAATCGCCTGCTGCAGGTTGCTGCGCCCGATCATCGGTGTGTCGCGATGCGTGCGGGCGAGCGTGGCCATCGCGGAAGAAATCGCAGCCAATTCGCGCTCGACGAGGTCGAGTCCCTCGCGAATCTGCAATACGG